>JBHIAO010000111.1:0-13769 GCA_046758565.1 Anaerolineae bacterium | reverse complement strand
ACGGTCTTCTTGACTGCTTGGTCAACCTCCTCGGGAGTGACGAGAACAACGGTCTTGGTTTGGAATGCTCCGGAAGCACTAACTATGAGGGCACCGGCAGCGCAGCTCACATTGTCTGGCAGATCCGCGATGACGAAAACGTCGTTATCACCAAAGGCATAATAGAATGCCTCCAGCGTCCCACCCAGACTTTTCATTAGCTGTTCTACCGCCTCTTTCCGTTTAGACCCCCCATCTTTGAGGAGCCCCTTTAGCCCCTCTTCAGTATAGGAACCGGTAAAGAGATACTTAGGCATGTGATACCTCCGTATTGTGTGGTTACTCAGCGCATTTCCGACCCACTAGTCACATTGTACCATGGTACTTGCCGGCCCGCAAGCCAAAGCCACGGATCAATGGAAGGGTGCGGATCTCGTCGCATTCACATCCGCGTCTTTCTACTCATCCGCGGCCCTGGCCGGCCAACCAAGGCCCAGGCCGCGAGGTTTGAGGCGGCGATCGTCATGGGCGCGTGTTCCTGCATATGATGACGACAAGCGGGATGCGTACGGTCTGTAATTGACAAGCCATGGCATGTGCCTATAATCTCCTTGATGTTACGTGCTGATGGTTCGTAGAAGGAGAAGTCGAAGACATGGCCGCAAAAGCGCACGAAATCAAGGTGTTTATCTCCACGCGGGAGTCAGCATGCGACGAGTGTGGTGAAGACCTTGGCCGGCGTGCCTGGATTACCCTTGAGGAAGATCGGGGTGCTCTGTGTCTCTCGTGTGCCGACCTCGATCACCTCGTCTTTCTGCCGGCAGGCAATGCAGCGCTCACGCGGCGCTCGAAGAAGCACTCGAAACTGTGGGCAGTGGTGCTGAAATGGAGTCGAGCCCGGAAACGGTATGAGCGTCAGGGGCTGCTGGTCGAAGAAGCCGCGCTTGAACGGGCCGAAGACGAGTGCCTGGCAGACGCCGAGGTTAGAGCGCGCCGGCGCGAGCGGGCCGCGATATGGCGTGCCGAGCTGGATCAGCTCTACGTGGAGCGTTTCGCTGCCCAGGTGCGCGAGCAGTACCCCAACTGCCCAGAAGGCAGAGAGACAGCGATCGCGGAGCACGCCTGTCGGAAATACAGCGGCCGCATCGGTCGGAGCGCCGCCGCCAAGAGCCTGGATCCGGAGGCGATCCGCCTGGCTGTGGCTGCTCATGTCCGACATGCCGAGACGCGTTACGACGAGCTGCTTGCCTCAGGCTACGATCGCACCACCGCCCGATGGGAGGTACAGGACGAGGTTGAGAGAGTCATGGAGGCATGGGCTCGGAAACCTGCATGAAATAGCGTATCGCATGTCATTCCGAACGGAGCGGAGTGAGGAATCACTGCCGTATTCATAGAGAGGTGATGATGTCAAAAGAGAAGTTCAAGTCTCAATCCCTGGAATTCCACGCCCTGACGCCGCAGCGGTGGGATGACTTCGAGAAGCTGTTTGGGGAGAAGGGGGCCTACGGTGGCTGCTGGTGCATGTGGTGGCGCACCACGAGATCCCAGTCGTCGGAGAGTAAAGTGATCATGCGGTGTTTCGTCGACGAAGCTGAGATGGATTGGTGACAGCCGGCGTCTTTCTTGCTTGACAGCGTAAGATTGCCTGGATATAATCCAATTGGCTATAGTTCCTCATAGATAGCCCCCGCAACACAGCGGCGTGCCGGTTGTATGGGACACAAGTGCCTTGATAAGACGCAGTGTGTGTAGCGGACAGGTCAACGTCCCAAAATCTAATCGGTTCGTATCCACAGCAGATGTTCAAGGAGGTGCACTTGTGTGATTAACTCCCCCGCATGCGATCTGATCCCATCCCAAACACGGTTCCAACAGTCTATTCATCAGGAGGAGAAATGAGATGGACAAGAGAAGTTTGACCCTTCTCGCAACCCTGCTGTTAGCAGGCTTGATCTTCACGGCCTGCGTGGCGCAAACTCCAGCCGTCCAGCAAGTTGTCGTTACGGCGACACCAGAACCCGAAGAGAAGAAACTGGAGATTTTCCACTGGTGGACCGCTCCCGGCGAGCGTGAAGCCGCCGATGCGATGTTCGTCGCGCTGAAGGATGCCTACCCGGATATCGAGGTGGTCGAGAACCCGGTGGCAGGAGGCGGTGGTGTGAGCCACCGCGTGGTCTTGCAGGGCCGAATTGCAGCCGGCATCCCACCTGACACGTTCCAGACTCTGGGCGGCGCCGAGCTGAAGCAGTATGTGGATGGCGGTGTCTTGCAACCCCTGGATGAACTCTGGAAAGAGCTCAATTACTACGATGTAATCCCTGGGCCGTTGGCGAGGGCGGTCTCAGTGGGTGGAAACCCGTACGTCGTGCCGTTGAACATGCACATTCAGAACATCCTGTATTACAATAAGAAGCTGTTCGACGCGGAACAGATCGCACCACCCACCACCTTCGAAGAGCTGATCGCTGCCTGTGGTAAGATCAAAACTGCCGAACCAGACATGGTCTGTCTTGGCCTTGGCTCCAAAGAGAAATGGGGTGATGCCTTCGTGTTCGACAGCATTTACCTCCAAGAGGCCGGGCCTGAAAACTACGTCAAGCTCTACAAAGGTGAACTTGACGTGGCCAACGATCCAGCCTATAGGAGCGCCCTGGAGAAGTTCCAGGAGTTGATCCCCTACATCAACACCGATCATTCCAGCCTGACCTGGGACCAGGCGGTCGGCCTGGTGGGCTCTGAAAAGGCCGCCATGACCCTGATGGGCACATGGGCGATTGGCGCCTTCACCAAGGGGTCTGGTTGGGAGCCGGGCGTCGATTTCGGTGCCGTCACCTTCCCCCAGGAACCCGAGCGCATCTTGCTTTTCCATCCGGACACGTATGGGGTCACGGTCGGCGCGCCGCATCCGTCAGCAACTAGGGACTGGCTGAAGGTCGTCGCTTCGCCAGAGTTGCAGATCCCCACCGATGTCACTCAGGGTGGTCTGTTCGCACGCACGGACATCGATCCGACCGAGTTCCCCGACCCGATCCGCCAGGAGCTGCAAACCTTCGTGGGGGACAATCCGGACAGACTGATCCTGGATCAGCATGGGAGCATTCTGCCCGGCACAGCCCAGCCGATCTACTGGGATATCCTCTCGTCCTTCCTGGCTCAGCCGGATGTCGATGGCACGATCCAGGCTGTCGCCAACATGATGACGACTTACGAGGTGGAGGCAGCCTCGGCCTGGTACCAGTGGCCATAAACGGCCCGCAATAGCCGCTTTAGTGGGCCATGCTGACCTCAGGTCTGAGTTCGTGTGAGTGTCAGGTAGGGATGCTGAATGAAGCATCCCTACCTGATTTTTTGACCATGGGAATGAGATATTCATAATCATGTGTATCTACAGAGGTGGATAACGTGACAATAACCACTGCTCGCAGAGTTCGTGTAACCAGGGAGAAAATCGTTGATACGCTGGTTTTCCTGGTGCCTTTGGTCATCTTCGTCGCGCTCTTGTACGGGACCTTGTTGTGGACCCTATATGTTTCATTTACTGACTGGAAGACAGTTGCCGCGAACTACGAGTTCACCGGGCTCAAATGGTACAGGTTCTTGGTTACCCAACCACGTTTCTGGGTGGATGTCCAGAACAACCTCAAGTGGCTGATTCTGGGCGTAGTCCCGACAGTAATCATAGCGATCCTGCTGGCTTATCTCCTGGAGCTATCGCCGTTCCGGGGCGTCGAGTCCTATGTCCGCACGCTGATCCTTTATCCGGTGGCAATGTCCTTCATCGTCACCGGGACGATCTGGTCATGGATGTATGAACCGAATCGAGGCGTGTTTAACAGCTTTTTGACGTCGATCGGGATCGAATCTCCTCTAAGATATGTAACCAACCCGAGCACTGCTACGTATTGGTTGATTCTGATCTTTATCTGGCAGTATCTCGGATTTGCGGTGATCATCATCCAGTCCTCATTCCGAACCTCCGAATTACAGGAGATGATTGAAGCCGCAACAGTCGATGGTGCCTCGAGGCTCAGGATCTTGATTTCAGTGATCATCCCCAACATTCGGGCAGGAATTCTGATATTGATATCGCTCTTATTGATCTCGACGTTGAAAGTCTTCGATATCGTCTATATCGTAACGTTTGGCGGACCGGGCATTTCTACAGATGTCCTAGCGCTGAACATGTGGATCACCTTCTTTCAGCAGCGTCTGGTTTCGGCTGGAGCCGGACTTGGCATCATCATCTTTGCCATGGCTTTCATTATCATCATTCCTTACACCGTTTATGCTCTCAAAAGGTGGTTCGAATGAAAAGCAAAGATACAACGACTAAACTCGTTGTTGTTCTGGCTCTAATCCTGCTCTCAATCGCGTATCTTCTTCCCATCTATGTAATGATAATAACCTCTTTGAAATCCGTAGAGGAGATCAACCGGAGCAATTATCTGATGCCCACCGGGAATCCACAGTTCACTAATTATGCGGAAGTGTTGTTCGGAAGCAATCGCTTTCGGAGCAACATGGTCCCCCGTCTTATGAACTCGGCGATCATTTCTGTGTCGGCCACCGCCCTATCTGTGTTTTTCGGCGCCTTGGGGGGTTATTACCTGAGTCGAACCAAGTCAACGTTTTCGAGGATCCTGTTTGTGCTGGTGGGCATTGCCCTATATCTGCCTTACCAGGCAGTGATTATTCCTCTGGTGATCATGATTGCCAGGGTCAAGCTGGCTCTGACTTATTGGGGAATGATCTTGAGTTACTTGATCTTGAATATGCCGCTGGCCGCTGTCTTAATGGGGACATTTTTCCTTTCCATTCCCAGGGAACTGGAAGAGGCGGCGGAGGTGGATGGGGCCTCTAGAGTTCAAACCTTTTTCCGGATCATTACGCCAATCTCGTTGCCGGCCTACGCTTCGGTGGCCATTATAGTCTTCACCCAGGTATGGAATGAGTTCTTTCTCGCATTGACGCTTTCCAGTCCGAAAACACAGACCGTCCAGGTCGTCATGGCTGAGGCCAAGGGGACGACGCTGGTGCTCTATAATCTGCAAATGGCGGCTGCCTTGATGTCGGTGGCGGTGCCGTTAGTCTTCTTCATCGTGTTGGGCCGATACTTCATCCGTGGTATCCTGGCCGGCGCCCTGCGGGGCTAGGTCTAATAGGCTTGGGAAGACCTGGTGATCCCCGGCTTCGAAGACGCGACGGTCCAATCCCCACCTGAGGTGATCCCTATCGGATAGCCGTCCGCCTCGCTCTGCCACCCGTTACTCTATACCCTCGAATCTATACTGCTGCCCCCCGTTCTACTCCGTGAGTTGGCCCACTTTCAGAGTAATGCCAGATGTAACGCTGATGGAATACCATCAGAGTTGGTGCCAGGTACTGAAAGAGAATAGGCCAACTCCCAAAAGGGGAAGAGCAAATGGTTCGCACGACTCTGTGGTATTTGATTGGCGTGGCATGCGTGTTGGGACTACTGGTTGCTATCGGCATCGCGCTGTTTGTGGTCGTATTCATATTTCGAAACCACCTGAGCTGGGATTGGTTTGTTCGACCAACCTTGACTGAGATTAGCTACAAATAAAGGTTGATAAATCCCAGTCCGGTTACCGTGGACGAGAGATCATCGGCAGTGGCCCAGGCGATCACTGTGCTTCGATGGTTAGAAAATTCATCTCAAAGCCTTCAATATGCTGTAGAACGATCCGAAGGTTCTCATGCGTCGTTCTGACTTCTCCCATTTCCGCTACGGTGAGCAGGTTTGCGAACAACCAATCGGATCCCTGTTCCCAATCCGGAGCGACGACTTCCAGAAGTGCGAGCATGTATTCAACACCCTTCGCCGCGGCGTCTGCAGCCGCATCAGGCATAGGAACCGTGATAGAGACACTTACCAGGTTGTCTGGCGGGCCGATTAGTTCGATAAGGATCGGGCTTTTTTCAGCCCTTCCTATGGCCCGAGGCTGCCCGTTTGCACTGAATGCGGGCTCGAACTGAAAGCCTTCGTCTTTACTTTCAAACATCGACTGGACAGTAGTTCTAGCTACACCTAGACCATCTCCTGTCGTGGGTCGCGGGAGGGTGGAGATCTCTGTTGCAGTGGCGGGTGGGGTTGACGTAGCCCGGGGGGGCGTCAGCTTCAGCGTTTCCGTTGCCTTGATCGGGACGCTGGTGTCCGTCGGCTCTAAGGTGTATGTTCGTGACGGTTCCCGGGTGGGGTACGGAGTGACGGTCGGTGCCGCTTCAGTTTGTGCAGGTACCTGAAGAGCAACTTCCCTCGATCGCTGCGGCTGCCTGACAACAGCGATTAGCCCGGCAAGTAGGAAGAGAGCCGCTAATGCGACCACCAACGTGTCGAACGCAGTGCCTAGTCTTCTCATTGCACCTTTCTCAAATACGCATCACGCATCATGCCGCGCCCGCAACTTCCCAAACCTTCCGTCTACGATCGCTGTCCGCACTTCCCCCATAAGCCGAATGACCGTGTGCACGTTATGCAGCGTCAGCAGGTGCAACCCAAGAATCTCATTCGCCTTGATCAGGTGACGGATGTAGGCGCGGGAGAATTGCCGGCAGGTGTAACACTCGCACGCTGCGTCGATGGGTTGGGGGTCCTCAGTAAACTGAGTGTTGCGCAGGTTGAGGCGTTCGCCAGAGCGGAGCATGGCGCCCGAGTTGCGGGCCAATCGTGTGGGGTACACGCAGTCGAAGGTGTCGATGCCGGCCGCGACACCTTCGATCAGGTCGTCCACCGTGCCCACGCCCAGCAGGTGGCGTGGCCGGTCGTCGGGCAAGAGGGACACCGTGGCCGCCAGCGTGGTCCACATTTCCGTTTGAGACTCGCCCACGCTCAGCCCGCCGATGGCATAGCCCGGGAACCCCAGGCTGGTGATGAATTCCGCACTCTCCGCGCGCAAGTCTTCGAAGAAACCCCCTTGAACGATGCCATACAGGATCTGGTCGGGCCGGCTGTGGGCAGCCCGAGAGCGTTCAGCCCAGCGGTGGGTGAGTTCCATTTCGCGGTGGGTCTGCTCATAGTCCGTGCCGTAGGCGGTGCACACATCCAGCGGCATGATGATATCGGCTCCCAGTTGCTCCTCGATCTCGATCACGTGCTCTGGCGAGAAGAAATGCTCGGTGCCATCGATATGCGACCGAAACCGCACACCATCGTCGCCGATGTCCCGCAGATCGGCCAGGCTAAAGACCTGGTAGCCTCCGGAGTCGGTTAGCAGAGGGCCATCCCAGCCCATGAACTGGTGTAGTCCACCCATTTTCGCGATCAACACGGCGCCAGGTCGCATGGCCAGGTGATAGGCGTTGGCCAGGATCAGGGTCGCGCCGGCCTCTCGTAGGTCGCGCGGGCTCAACGCTTTGACCGTTGCTTGGGTGCCGACGGGGGCGAAACACGGGGTTGGGATGTCGCCGTGGGATGTGTGGATGATGCCGGCTCGGGCCCGGCTTGGCGGGTCGCGGGCGACGATTTCGAAGGTGAACGATTGGCCGGCGCTGTTCATCACCTGACCACTTGACTAACTGACCAAATAGCGGAAGTCACGTTTGCATCCAAAGCCGAAGAACCAAAGAAGTCATCACCATCCGTTGACAGAAGCGGCGGATTGGGCTATCATCACTGTCGTTTGCCGTTGGGACGAAGGTCGGTTTCGCAATTGTTGCCGCGAATTCATTCGCCAGGCGCCAACGCCAAGATTGTACGTTCACGCCTGCGATTCGTCAAGGAGACCCGAGAATGAAAGAACTCGCAGATCGAGCATTGAATGCCGCTTCCATGTTGGGCGCAACTTACGCCGACATGCGTGTGGTTCACCGAGAGAATCAGGTGATCAATGCCAAGAATGCCCTGATTGAGGGTATATCGCACAACGTAAGCAAAGGCTTCGGCGTGCGAGTGCTGGTGGATGGAGCCTGGGGCTTTGCGTCGAGTTCCGTCATCACGCCCGATGAGGTCGATGAGATCACGCAGCAGGCAATCCGCATTGCCCGGGCCAGCGTACAGGTCAAAGGCCGGCCCGTTGACCTGGGGCCGCCGGTCGCGCACGAGGATACCTACGTCACGCCGGTGGAAATCGACCCCTTCGAAGTGCCAATAGAGGACAAGGTTGTCGTGCTCATCGCTGCCACGCGTGACATGAAGGCTATTGATGGCATCGTGGTGGCCCAGGCGAGCATGGAGTGCATCCGTGAGCACAAATGGTTCGCCAATTCCGAAGGGGCGTTCATCGAACAGACCATCATCGAGACCGGCGGCGGCATGGAGTGCACCTCGTCGGGTAATGGCGACGTCCAGAAGCGCTCGTATCCTAACTCCTTTGGCCGGCATCAGGGCACCGCCGGCTACGAGTTCATCGAAGCGATGGACATGCCTGGCAACGCTGAACGCATCGCCCAGCAGGCGGTAGCGCTTCTGACTGCCAAACAGTGCCCCAGCGGCGTCACCACAGTGATTCTAGATGGGACGCAGGTGGCGTTGCAGGTCCACGAGTCGTGTGGCCATCCCATCGAGCTGGATCGCGTGTTCGGTACCGAAGCGGCGTACGCCGGCACGTCCTTCCTCACCACCGAGAAGCTGGGCAGCTTCCAGTACGGCTCCGAGCACGTCAACATCACCGCCGACGCGACGCTGCCGAGCGGTCTGGGTACCTTCGGCTACGACGATGAGGGCGTGCCGGCCCAGCGAACCCCCATCGTACGCGACGGTATCTTCGTCGGGTATCTGACCAGCCGCGAGACGGCGCGGCAGTTGGGCCAGAACCAGTCCAACGGAACCATGCGCGCCAGCGGCTGGAATCGCATCCCGTTGGTCCGAATGACCAACGTGAGCCTGGAGCCCGGAAACTGGAGCCTGGAGGACCTTATCGCTGACACCGAAGAGGGTATCTATATGGAAACGAACAAGAGCTGGAGCATCGACGACAAGCGGTTGAACTTCCAGTTTGGTACTGAGATCGCGTGGGAGATTCGAGACGGCAAGCTTGGCGACATGCTCAAGAACGCCACCTACACCGGCATCACTCCCGAGTTCTGGCGCTCTTGCGATGCCGTGTGCAGTGGCAAGGACTGGGTCGTGTGGGGCACACCCAACTGCGGCAAGGGTCAGCCGCCGCAGATCGCTCATACTGGGCACGGAGCAGCGCCGGCGCGGTTCAGGAACGTGCAGGTAGGCGTGGTGAAGAGTTGAAGGTAGATGGTTAGGTGGCTAGATGGTTGGATGGTTAGATGGTTAGGGTTCGTGCCGAACTTTCAACCATCTAGCCATCCAGCCATCCAGCCATCTACCCTTTCAACCGGAGGAAATTATGCTTGGAGAAGCTCGAATTCGAGAATTAGCTGACGTTGCATTGGCGGCATCCACCGCTGACGAGACCGAGGTGGTATTCATGGCTCAGGACTCGGCGTTGACACGGTTCGCCAACTCGGCGATACATCAGAACGTGGCGGAGCGGAACACGAGTCTGACGGTGCGCGTGGTGAAAGACAGGCGCGTCGGCGTTGCGTCAACCAATGATCTGGGACGGAGTGCCATCGAAGACGCGGTGGCGCAGGCCGAGCGATTCGCCGAGTTCCAGCCGGAGATCCCCGATTGGACCTCGCTACCCGGGCCGGCATCGTTCGAGCCGGTCGATGCCTTCCACACGCCAACTGTCGGCTTCACCCCTGAGCAGCGCGCTGAGGTGGTGGAGGTCGTGTGCCGGCAGGCCCAAGAGAAGGGCGTCAACGCGTCAGGCGCTTTTGAAACGGCCGGTCACGAGTTGGCCGTCGCCAATTCCCTGGGTGTGTGGGCCTATGGCCGGCGCTCCCAGGCCGACTACATTTCGGTCATCATGAGCGACTCCGGAGCCGGCTATGCCGCCTGGGCCGGCACGGATGCATCTCGAATCGATCCCGAAGCCCTGGCCGACGAGGCGATCGACAAGGCGCTGCGTAGCCGGCAGCCGAGAGACATCGAGCCTGGCGAGTACACCGTCATTCTGGAATCGTACGCCGTAGCCACCATGATCAGCTGGTTGGCCTACATGGGCCTCAGTGCCCAGGCGCTGTTGGAAGAGCGTAGTTTCATGACTGATCGTATCGGCGAGCAGATTGCGGATGAGCGCATCAGCATCTGGGACGATGGGCACGACCCCAGTGGACTGCCCCTGGCCTTCGACTTTGAGGGCGTGCCCAAGCAGCGGGTCGAGCTGATCAAGAACGGTGTGGCCAACGCAGTGGTGTGGGATACGCGGACGGCGGCCAGGGCCGGCAATGGGCGCCAATCGACGGGCCATGCGCTGCCGGCACCTAGCACCTATGGCCCGATGCCCCTCAACCTGTTCATGGCGGCCGGCGATGCCACCTACGACGATATGCTGGCTCAAGTCGAGCGCGGCTTGTGGGTAACGCGGCTGAACTACGTCCGCGCTGTGCATCCGAAACAGACGATCATCACCGGTATGACCCGCGACGGCACGTTCCTGGTTCAAGGTGGCGAGATCGTCGGGCCGGTGAAGAACCTGCGCTTCACCCAGAGCATCCTGGAGGCATTCAGCAACCTGCGGGCGGTTGGGCGGGAGACGAAACTGGTCAGCGGGTTCTTGGGTGCCGTGTGCACGCCGGCCGCGCTCGTGGATGGGTTCACGTTCACCGGAGTGACGCAGTTCTGATGCACGAAAGCACAACTGGCAGTAAGAATGCGGCTTGTTGTGGGGCGGAGTAGCGGGTATCAGACGGCGGGATGCGGGATGCGGGATACGGGATACGGGATATGGGATACGGGATACGGGATATGCGATCTGTGCGTCTGAACCCGGATCACGTATCCCGTATCCCGTATCATGGTCCCGGTTGCTCCATCGGCCAATCGGCGGTATGATTACGTTGGCGTTCGCGGAGTCGAGTGATGATCACGAAATCGTCCTGGGCGAGGTTGTTGGTGCAAAGATTCTGAACGACGGCGAGCTGTTCACACAAGCTGACGCTGGGTTCAATTACGCCGGCTAGATCCGGCGCAACCGATCAGGGTTACGGCAGGGTCCCATCACAGGTGTGTGGTCCAGCCGAGTGGGGTTAAGTGAGATGGATATGGGCGCGATTCAAACACGGGGGTCCGAGAGCCGGCCGGTTCTGGTGCCAGAGGCCGATCATCACCGGCCCGTCTTATCTATCGTCGCTCCAGTTTTCAACGAGGAGGCAATTCTGCCCGAGCTCTATCGTCGGGTGACAGCCGTCATGCAGGAAGCTGGTGAGCCCTACGAACTGGTGCTGATCAACGATGGCAGCCGCGACCGGTCGCTGGAGATTATGCGGGAGCTGCATGAACAAGATCCACGAGTCAAGGTGGTCAACTTCTCACGGAACTTCGGCCATCAGTCGGCGATCACGGCCGGCGCGGACTACGCGCGCGGCGATGCTATCGTCATCATCGACGCCGATCTTCAGGATCCGCCAGAGGTCATTCTGGACCTGATCAAGCGTTGGCGTGAGGGCTACGAAGTCGTTTATGCCGTGCGCGCCGAGCGGGAGGGGGAGACCTGGTTCAAGCAAGTGACAGCCAGTGTGTTCTATCGCCTGGTCGCCAGCATTACCACCGTAGACATTCCCTTGGACACTGGCGACTTCCGGCTCATGGATCGTCGGGTCGTCGATGCCATGAAGCAGATGCGGGAACAGCACCGTTTCATGCGTGGCCTGTCGAGTTGGGTCGGTTTCAAGCAAACAGGCGTGAAGTACGTGCGCCGGCAGCGGTACGCCGGCGAGACCAAGTACCCGTTCCGCAAAATGCTGAAGTTTGCCATCGACGGCATCACGAGTTTCTCGTACCTGCCGCTCCAGTTGGCGACGTACTTCGGTTTCTTCATCGCAGCTCTGAGCCTTGTCGGCATTATTTTGGCCATCATCTTGCGCCTGTCTGGCAGCACGGCCTTGTATGGACAGGCGTCAACGTTAGTGGCTGTGCTTTTCCTGGGCGGTGTCCAGCTCATCTTCTTGGGCATCATCGGCGAGTACCTGGGCCGAATCTACGACGAGGTAAAGGGCCGGCCGCTCTACATCGTGGCCGAAACCCTGGGCTTTGATGAAAAGGGGAACTGAGGGGGACTTGGGGGAACCAGTCGGTACCCAGGCCGGCGATAGAGAACCCCATCGATCCAACAATTAGAAGGCCAGGCCTGTGAAAGCCTGGCCTTCTGACAGAGAACACGTACCTTGCACGATGCGATCGGGATTAGCCCGATCGCATCGTGCAAGGTGGGCAGGACAGGATGGGCGCAAAGTACTAGCGCCCACCCGCTGGGCTCTCTGTGTAGATGCAGTGTAGCAAGCACCTGTCACGAAGCTCTCACAGAGTATTTACATAACCCTTATTATCAAAATGTCTGGACTGCTGGCTCGTTTGACAAATCTGGCGCAAAAGGGGCTTACCGCTTTTCTGGCTATCTTTACTCAAAGGAGGATCAGTTCATGGAGTACACGGACGGGTTGCGGTGCCGCGAGTGTGGTGAGACGTACGACGAAGGACCAATCTACATCTGCGACGAATGCTTCGGTCCACTGGAGGTTGTTTACGACTACGAGGCCATCGCCCGTGATGTCCAGCGCCGGCACATTATGGAAGGACCCATGAATATCTGGCGCTATCAAGCGTTGCTGCCGGCGCAGAACAACGGCGTTGTGGGCAGCGATGTCGGCTTCACCCCTATGTTTCACGCCCGAAACCTCGGTCGCGTGCTGGGTCTCGAAAAGCTGTACATTAAGAACGACTGCGTCACGCCTAGCTATTCGTTCAAGGATCGTGTCGTGTCCGTTGCTGCGACCAAAGCGCTGGAATTCGGCTTCGACACAATTGCGTGCGCATCCACGGGGAATCTGGCGAACTCTGTAGCTGCCCAGGCAGCGCGCGCCTGCATGCGGGCTGTCGTCTTCGTGCCGGCCGATCTGGAGGAAGCCAAAATCGCTGCCTCGTCGGTCTACGGACCGACGGTGATGGCGGTGGATGGCAACTACGACGACGTCAATCGTCTGTGCTCCATCCTGGCTGACCAGAAGGAATGGGCCTTCGTCAACGTCAACATGCGCCCGTACTATTCCGAGGGGGCCAAGACCCTGGGCTTTGAAGTTGCTGAGCAACTGGGTTGGCGCGCCCCGGATCATGTTGTGGTGCCTATGGCATCGGGTTCGTTGCTGGTCAAGATTAAGAAGGGGTTGGATGAACTGGCTCGGGTCGGGTGGATCGACGACGTAAACACACGGGTTTCTGGGGCTCAGGCGGCCGGCTGCGCGCCCATCGCAAACGCCTTTGCAGCCGGCGCGGAGGTGGTTGAGCCGGTCGTACCTGACACCATCGCCAAGTCACTGGCCATCGGTGTGCCGGCGGACGGCCCGTACGCACTGCGAACTATCCGCGACAGCAACGGCGTCTCGGCTGCCGCCACAGACGACGAGATTATCGAAGGCATTCGACTGCTAGCTGAAACGGAAGGTATCCTGGCGGAGACGGCCGGCGGTGTGACGGTGGCAGTCTTGAAAAAGTTAGCGGAGCATGGTACAATTCGCCCAGATGAACTGACGGTGGCCTACATCACGGGCAATGGCTTGAAGACCCAGGTGGTCCTGAATGGCCGGCTCGCGCAACCACATCACGTGGCGCCCACAGTCACTGCCGTCGAGGCTGCATTGGAGAAGGAAGCCGCGCAAGTGAGGAGAGGCATTTGATGATCAAACAACCGGCCGTGAAGCATCGAACACACAGCGAAAACGGTGCGCATGACAAGGAGTACCTGGGCTGGGGTCAG
>JBHIAO010000110.1:0-13945 GCA_046758565.1 Anaerolineae bacterium | reverse complement strand
GACGACAATAAGGAGGTCCTTTTTTCATGGGCAAGATTCTGTGCGCGACGCGGGGCGGTGAAGCCAGTTACCGCACCCAGGATGAGGCCATCGCCCTGGCCCAGGCGCGCGGCGATGAGCTCGTCTTCCTGTATGTAGTCGATCTGACCTTCCTGAGCACGACGGCCGCCCCGCTTGTGGTGGACATTGAGGCGCGCATCCGGCAGATGGGCGAGTTCCTGCTGGCCATGGCCCAGGAGCGAGCCAAGCAGCAGGGCGTTGAGGCTCAGGTCGTCTTGCGGAAAGGCACCATGCGCGAGGCACTCAAGGCGGCGGCCGCCGAGCAGGAGGCGACGCTAGTTGTCCTGGGCAAGCCGGCCGGCCAGACCAGCCCCTTCGTTCTGGAAGCAGTGCAGGCCTTCGCAGAGGAAATCGAGCGGGAGACGGGCGTGGACGTCGTCATCGTCTAAGAAATCATGCAGCAACCCAAGTCGCATTCTTCTTCCGCGGTCCATCATTGGCGGTCCAAAGTGCTTCGGTATTGCGTCGTGGGGGTGACCCTGGCCTTGCTGCTGGCCTTGCCGTGGCGCGCCCCCCGCCCGGCGATGGCCCAGACGCCCGACGACATCGATCTCGTGATCACCGGCCGGCTGGTCAACGCGCACAACGAACCTGTCGTTGACACACACCTCGAGGTGACCATCGACGGCCGATCCTGGCCGCTGATCGTTGAGGGTGTCCCCCAGAAGGCGACGCAGAGCGCTGACGACGGCTCTTTCAGGCTGACGCTGGCCATGCCCCGGAGAGTGTTGTCCGCCATCGCTGACGGGCGATCCGGGCTGTCCGTGATTGCGTCCAAAACAACGTATCGATCCCGGGCCATTCCAGTGAGACAATTGGGCTTCGCGGGACCCGAACTGCTGGCCGACGTTGGGCCGGTAATCATGGTCCGTCTCATCAACGCCGGTTTCATCATCGCCGGCGCGGTGTTCCTTCTGGTGTTCATTCTGATTTCCTTCCACATCTTGCACGAGACGATCGCGGCGCTGTTGGGGATGGGCATGGTTTTCACGGTGACCTACGTCGTTGGCTCCTTCAATCCGGACTTCTGGATCTTATCATTCGAGCGTTCCATGGCGTTCATCGATTTCAACGTGATCTTCTTGATCCTGGGCATGATGATCTTCATGGCGGTCCTGGCGCAGACGGACGTTTTTCCGTGGCTGGCCTACCGGTCGTTCCAACTGGCAGGTGGAAATGCCTGGTACCTGGCGGTTATTCTGACGATGCTCACCGGTCTGGTCTCGGCACTTCTTAACGATGTCACAGCCATCTTACTGGTCGTGCCGGTTAGCATCGAGATCGCCCTCCTGTCAGACGTCCATCCTTTCGCCTTCGTCATCCCCGAGGTTCTGGCGTCCAACATCGGTGGTGCAAGCACCCTCATCGGCGATCCGCCAAGCACGATTGTGGGCTCGTACCTGGGACTGAGCTTCACCGAGTATCTGGTCAACATGGCTCCCGTTGGCGGGGCCATGATGGTGGTCCTGGTGATCATGCTCTGGTTTCTATACGGCAGGGAGTATTCCCGTAGCCGGACACGCGCCTCGCCGGCCCTGCTCGCCAGGCTGGAAAGCAGTGCGCGCGTCACCGATCCGGAGTTGCTCAGGAAGTCACTGATCGTGGCCGGTGCCACCCTGGTGTTGTTCTTTGTCGAGGACCTGTTTGGCATGCCGCCCAGCGTGGTGGCCCTGGTGGGAGCGACGGCCTTACTGGTCTGGGTGCGACCGGACGTGCACCACATGCTGTCAGAGGTGGACTGGACAACCTTGGTCTTCTTCATCGCCTTGTTCATCCTGGTGGGCGCGTTGGAGGAAACGGGCGTCATCCAGGCAGTGGCGGATCTCATCAGGCGTCTGGCCGGCGACAACCTGACACTGGCTGTCATCCTGATGATTTGGGTTACGGGCGTGGCGTCGGCCGTGGTAGCCAACATCCCGTTCACGCTGGCGGTGCTGCCGGTGGCCTCGTTCCTCAGCCGCAGCATTCCCGGCGCTGAGAGCAACATCCTGTTCTGGGCATTAGTCGTAGGAGCGGATTTTGGGGGCAACGCGACCTATCTCGGTTCGGCGCCCAACATTGTGGCGGCCGGCCTGCTGGACCGGGCCGGCTACCACCTGTCGTTCGGGCGCTTCATGCGCGACGGCGTCCCCGTCACCGTGGTCACACTGCTGTTGAGCACCATCTGGCTGCTGCTGCGGTACTGACACTACTTATCCGTTTACATCTGCTGCCGCAAAGGAAACGGGTCGGCACCCTACTTGATTCCAGAATGCAGGAAGCTCTGGATGAAGCGCCGTTGAAACAGCAAGAAAGCCAGGAACAACGGGGCTGCCACCAACAGGGTTGCGGCCATCAGCAACGGCCAGCGTGCGCCAATCTCGCCGAGTTGAGTGAAACGCACCAGGCCCACCGTGAGGGGCCGGCTGCGGTCGCTGACAGTCACGACGAGCGGCCACAAGAACTCGTTCCAGTGCCAACTCACCGACGACAGCCCAAAGGCGATCAGCGTGGGCACAGCCGGCGGCAGGTAGACGTGGCGTAACAACTGTCGCCATGTGCAACCATCTATGATGCCGGCGTCTACCAAATCGCGTGGCACCTCCAGGAAGGCCTGGCGTATCAGGAAGGTGCCGAAGGCCGACCCGAAGTAGGGGATAGCGACAGCCAAGCGTGAGTCGAACAGTCCCAGCCGGCGGATCGTGGCGAAATTGGACGCCAACAGCGCCGTGGTGGGAATCATCAACTGCAGGAGGATGAAGAAGAAAACCAGGCGCTGGCCGGCAAAGCGATAGTGGGCGAAGGCAAAGCCGGCCAACGTAATGGTCACCAGTTGGACCCCCAGGATGGTCAGGACGATGATGATCGTGTTGATGTAGTACTGGCCGAAGGGGGCCAGCGACCAGGCTTTCAGGTAACTGGCAGCGGTCACCGCGTCGCCAAACCAGACATCGCCCCGCCCCAAGGGGTCCGTCTCAGGACGAAAGGACACCACAATCGCCCAGGCGACGATGGAGGCCCAACCCACCGCCAACCCAACCGTCAAAAGGGATACCAGCCCGCTGGTCATCCGTGTCAGCGGGCTTTTGGCTGAGACGCCGTTAGCGGACATCGGGCTCCTCCCGGCGTTCCGACAAGACGAAGTTAGTGACGGTGAAAATCAGCAGCAGGGCGATGAGCACCACGGTAATCGCGGCCGATCGGCCGACGTCCAGGTACTCGAAGCGCACCTGCCACAGCCAGAAGAGTAGCACGGTGCTGCCGTTGCTGGGACCGCCCTGGGTAAGGACAAAGATGTGGTCCACTGTCTGGAACGCACCGATAAAGGCGATGGTGGAGATGAAAAGCGTACTGCGACGCAGCAGAGGGAAGGTTACGTGTCGCAACTGTTGCCACCAGTTGGCCCCATCCAGTGCTGCCGCCTCGAAAACGTCGGAGGGGAGGTTCTGCAACCCGGCCAGGTAGAAGATCATGTAGTAGCCGGCGTTCTTCCACATGGCGACGAGCATGACCGATAACAAGGCCAGGTTGGGGTTGGCTGTCCAGTTCTGCGGGCCGCGATAGCCAAGGAATCGCAGGCTGGTGTTGAACAGGCCGTAGTCCGGCGTGAAGAAGAACATCCAGATGGTAGCAGCACTGACCATTGGCAGCACAGTCGGATAGAAAAAGGCCAGCCGGATCAGACCGATGCCGCGCAGCCGGCGGTTGACAAGCAGGGCCAGGAGAAAGGCCAGCAAAATGCTGATGGGCACCGTACCGACGACGTACAAGGCGGTGTTGATCAGCACTTCGTGGAAATCGCCGCTGGTAAAGAGGTCAGCGTAATTGCTCAGGCCGACGAACGAGGGCTCCCGGAAACGGGCAATGTTCAGTCGCTGGCGGAAGAGGCTTTGGTAGAGCGCCCGGAGGGTTGGCCAGGCGGTGAAGAGTGCCACGAAGGTGGCTGTGGGCAAGATGAGCAGGAAGGGCAGCATCGAGAAGCGCCGCCTACGAGTGGTTACTTCGACAGTCACGGTCGGCCTCTCAGGCAGTGCTCAGAGCCATCCGAAACGTACCCTGGCCGTGGGCTCTACTGAAGGCCGGCCAGAGCAGTTTCCAATTCGAGCTCGCCCCAGGATGCTCCCGTGGCGGGGCACCCTGGGGCTGAAAGGATGAGGTTCGCGGGTTATTTGAACGGCTTGAGAGCCTCGTCGGCTTCTTTCTGCGCTGCCGCCATAGCCTCGGTCGGGGACATTTCATCGTTATAGGCAGCCTGCAGGTACTTGTGGAAGATGTTGCGCACCTCCCCAAGATTCTGGATCGACAGCTCAGCGCCGGCGTATTGCAGCGCATCGCGGATGACAGCCGCCTGTGGGGCCTCCGCCAGGTAGCCCTCCATCGCCTGGGTGACGTAGGCACTTTGGCGCATGGCGATGTAGCCGGTATTGATGCTGAAATCGGCTACCTTCTCGGGCTGGGTCAGGAATTCGACGAACTTCCAGGCGGCATCCTGTTGTTCCTTGGGGGCTCCCTTAAGGATGTAGAGGTTGCCGCCACCGGGAACGGTGGCAAACGTGCCCTCTTCTTTGGCCGGCACAGGCATGACACCCACGTTGAACTCCGCCTGCTTCAGAATGCCGGCCAGGCTCCCGCTGGAGTGCACGATCATCGCCGTCTGACCGCTGGCGAAGTCTGAAGGGGCCTGTCCCCAAATGGACTGGACGCCCTCGGGCATGGCCTTGTACTCGTGCGAGAGGTCAATGTAAAACTGCGTGGCCTCAACGACCCGCGAGTCATCGAAGTAGACTGTCGTATCGCTCTCACCTACGATGTTCTGCCCACTACCGATGGCCAGGGGTTGGAACAGCCAATAGGGCCAGCCGGAAGGGTACTCGATGCCCCAACGGGTGACCTGGTCACCTTCGCGCACGGTCAGTTTCTGGGCGGCTTCAGCCCACGCTGACCAACTGGTCGGTGGTTGCACGCCGGCCTCGTCGAAGAGGTCCTTGTTGTAGTAGAGCACTACGACGCTGCGCTGGAACGGGATGCTCCAGATCTTGCCGTCGTAGCGCGAGTTGGCGAGAAAAGCGGGGAAGACGTCGTTCAGGTAGGCCCCGCCGTCCGGCATGGTGTTGATATAGTCGTCCAAGGGGATGATGATGTCGCCGTTGATGAGATCGTACAAGTCGGTGGCTAGCATCACAGCCAGCGCTGGTGGCTGGCCGCCGCCTTCGATGGTGGTCTGGATGGTGGTCTTGACGTCGGTGTACCCGCCAGAGAACACAGGCTCCACGACGATGCCCGGATTGGCGGCCTGAAACTCCTCCACGTAGCCTTGCAGGATCTTGGCGATGGGCGCATCAACGGCAACGGGGTAGAAAACCTGGACGTTGACGGGCTCTGTCGTCGGGGTGGCCGCGGGTACGGGAGGCTGGGCCGGCGGCGCTGCTGTCGGTGGCGCCACACACCCAGTCATCAGCAGAACGAGGACGAGCAAGAATGTTGGTCGGATGATCACTCTTGGTTGCATAGCACTTCTCCTTTCTCGGGATGACCGGCGAGCCACGGCAGCGATATAATACGCGATTCTCGTCAGAAGTCAAGACCCAGTTTCACCTACTTGACTCCTGGTGGGTTTTATGTTATCCTATTACAGGGAACACAAACTGTTTCAGCGATGGACTCAGAGTGACCGCCTGGATGGTTTGTCCGGCGGTCTTTTTGCGCCAAAACACAAGAAAGGAGACTGTGCCTATGGCAGTTGGGACCAAAGAAAAGCTCGAGATGGAAGGCACCGTGGTCGAGGCCCTTCCAAACGCCCAGTTTAAGGTGGAGCTGGAGAATGGTCACCAGGTCCTGGCCCACCTGTCCGGCAAGATGCGGAAGTACTACATTCGCGTGTTGCTGGGTGACCGCGTTAGGGTTGAGCTCACACCGTACGATTTGACCCGCGGTCGGATCGTCTACCGCTTTAGAGACTGAGTCTAGCATCGAGGTTGTCGGCCGCCTCATCCAAGGTCGACTGCAATCATCAAGAGGGGCAGGAGTGAACAGCCGCTGGCCGCCTATTTCTGCCCCGCTCTTTCGGTAGGCTTCAGTCGGATGAGGCCGGCTTCGCGGGCGTAGATGGTCAGGAACGCGACGAAGGCGATGACAAGTCAGAAACGCCCCCAGGCCGGCGATGGCCTGCGTCAGGGCCAGCCCTGGTGCCATCGCATCGGCGAAGGACGGCGATCCAGGCGGTGCCCAGAACGAGAAGCGCGGCCATGGCGACAAGCCATAGCCGGCGGGGTGGTGGGGAGGGATATTGGCATCACTTTTGCCTCACTTCACGCACCAACCTCTGGTACAATTCGCCAACGTCAAGTCTCTCGGCCCACTTCTGCAGGTAATCCCAATCGAGATCATCGCTCTGGACCTGGGCTACACCCAGGGCGTCCGAGTATTGGCGTTCGCTCTGGCCCCTTTTGGACCACTCCAGTTTCGCCAGGATGGTATCTTCGGGGCTGGCAAACCAGCATTCTTTGCCGAGGAATTCGACCGATTGCCGGCGCTTGAATTCTTCCTCGGCATATGCCCGCTGCTTGCGAATGATCAAATCTACTTTGAAGGCCGTCTCGAAGTGGATGATGTTGAACATATCTCGCGTGCGCAAGGCTTCCCTGGCGGCTTCGTCAGAGACGTAGAATTCATCTTCAATCAGAGTGAGAAGCTGCTCCAGGGACTCTTCAGAAACCTCGATCACAACATCCGCATCCTGCGTGGTTCGAGGCACGCCGTGGAAGTTACTCGCAAAGGAGCCCGTGATCATGTAATCGACGCCGGCCGCTTCCAGGTATTCGATGACAATCTTCAGGGTTTGTTCAGGGGTCATGGTTTGGGTATGTGGGATGTGTGGAGAGACTTTCGAAAAAAGCCCCTCCGGCAGTTGAAGGCGAATGACGGCTAGCCGAACTTCCTCCTCTGAGTATTCCGGATGTCGTTGCCGCACACCTTGGGCCAGAAGTTCGCGAGAGAGTTCAGTCAGCTCCAGGGCCTTTTGGAGCCGGCCTTGAGGTCCCAGCCGGCGTAGGATGTCCAGTTGGACCTGGTGGGCTTCTGCTGTCGTGTCGAGGGGTTTCACGATAGCTGCACTTGCGCCTCCACGACCAACTCCGCCCCGCGAGCGCCCGACTTCCACGACGCCGTCTCCGACAGCATCTCGCGAGCTTTTTGGCGGGTGACGTCGGTGGTGGAGCCCAGCATCTGGCTGAGCTCGTCGATTCGTCCATCGTCGTCCAGGCGTCGGGCGCGGGTCACCGTCCGCCGGCCTTCGATGATCTTGCTGATCTGGTAGTGCGTGTCGGCGAAGGCAGCGATCTGGGGTAAATGGGTCACACAGATGACCTGGTGCTCGGGCATACCATGGGCTGTAAGCCCCCACAGCTTCCGCCCCACAATCTCGCCGACTCGCCCACCAATGCCAGCATCAATCTCGTCGAATATCAGCGTGGGCGTGGCGTCGGCGGCGGAGAGGGTTGACTTGAGGGCCAGCATGAGGCGCGAGGTCTCGCCACCCGACGCGATCTTGGCCAGAGGCCGCGGTGGCTCGCCAGGGTTCAGGGAGATCAGAAATTCGACCTGATCGATGCCCGTGGCGTCAAAGGCGTACCGGATGCCATCGACCGGCACGCCGTGTTCATCTTCGGTCCTCTCCAACTGGACGACGAACTGGGCCGCGGCCATGCGGAGCTCGCCCACTTCGCGCTCGATGACGCTGGCCAGCCGGCCGGCGGCCTCGTGCCGCTTGGCCGACAGGTCCGCCGCTAACTCGCCTGCCCGTTGCAGCAGTCGCTCCTCTTCAGCTTCAAGTTCCTCGATCCGCTCCTCACTGTGGGTAATCTGCTCCAACTCCCGAGCGGCCTGCTCGCCAAAGGCCAGCACTTCCTCGATGGAGTCACCGTACTTGCGCTTCAGGTGGGCGATCAACTCCAACCGTTCCTCTACCTGCTGCTGCCGGGCGGGGTTGTATTCGATTCCATCACGGTAGCTTCGTACTGCTCGCGCCAGATCATCCACCGCGTAGGACAGGGATTCAGCCTGCTGGCGCAGCTCGCTCAGCGATGGGTCGATCTTCTCCAGGTTGCCCAGGGATCGCGCGACGTCACCCAGCAGGTCGACGGCTGAGGCATCCCGGCCAGTCCCGCGGTACAGGGCTTCGTATGCGGCATTGGCATTCACGATGAGCTTCTCGGCATTGGCCAGCCGGCTGCGCTCGATGGTCAGCGCTTCTTCCTCTCCTGGTTCCAACTCCGCCTCGGCAATTTCCTTCACCTGAAAGGCCAGCAAATCAGCTCGCCGGGCCAACTCGCGTTCATCCCGTCGGAGGTTCTTCAGCTCCTGCTGCACGTGGCGCAGTTCGGCCACCGCCTGGCGCACCGCCTGGCGCTCAGCGTCGAGGCCGGCGTAGCGGTCCAGGATGTCTGCGTGCTCTTTGACTCGCTTCAGCGAGAGGTGCTCGCTCTGACCATGAATGTCCACCAGTCGCTCGCCAATTTCCTGGAGCACCCCGATCGTGACGGCGCGGCCATTGACGCGCCCGGTGCTGCGGCCGGTGCTGTGCAGTTCCCGCACCAGGATCAGCGTATCCAGATTCTCCTCTTCATCGGCCAGTCCGTATTCCTGGAGCACAGGCACCAGAACCTGGCACTGCGCCTCGTCCAAGACAAAAATGCCCTCGATCCGCGCCCGGTCGGCGCCGGCGCGGATGAGGGCGGTATCGGCACGGCTGCCCAACAATTGGCTGAGCGCGTCGACAATGATCGACTTGCCGGCGCCGGTTTCACCGGTCATGACGTTGAAACCAGGCGCAGGTTGTAACTGCACCCGGTCAATGATTGCAAAGTTGGTGATCGTCAGTTCAGCGAGCATAAACTTCCGCAACTGAGTTTTTGGGTCTAAAGAGGAACTAGAGGGAACTAAGGGGAACTAGAGAGGAACTCAATAGTTCCCCTTAGTTCCCTTTAGTTCCCCTTAGTTCCCCTTCTTCATTGCAGTCTTGCAACGGCAGCGCCAACACCTAGTACCAGGTAGATCAGCGTTCCAATGCGGAATAGGGCAAAGGCGCCACCTAGGCTCTGTGTGAAAAGCACGCCGGCCACGATCACCCCCAGCACGAGACACGCGCCGGCCAGGGCGCCCAACCCTCGCCCACGCTTGCGAACGGCGCGGCTCATAAGATCGGCGATGCCGGCACCGATGGCAGGGCCAATGAAAAACGCCAAGAACCATAAACCACCAACGAAGCCCATAATCAGGCCGGCGAGCGTCGACAGAAAAAGCCCCGCGACGCCGGCGATCAGGTAGTCACGGACGGCGACGCTGTAAATGGGCGAGCGCGTTTCTTTGATACATTCTTTGCAGCGCAGACCCACCGGATGCCGAACAGCGCACTCGGGGCACATGGGCCGGCCGCAACGATTGCACCGTAATCTCGTCTCGCGGTCGGGATGCCACGTGCAATTGGAAACCTCTTCCTCGACCTCGGTCGATGGTTCAATGCCCAGCTTATCCTCAACGCGCTCCAGCCCGAGCTTAGCGCGTTCATTGTATGGGTCCAAGGTCAGGACTCGCCGGAAGTATTCTCGCTTCTCCCGCAAGTCGTCTACCACGCGTGCCAACCACAGCCAGGCTTCTGCGTTGTCAGGGTCCAGTTCCGTGGCCTGGCGTAGCAGCCCTTCGGCCTCGTCGTTGTCGCCAACCTGGGCTGCTGCTATCGCCCGGCGGGTCAGTCGATCGGCCTCAAATACAGCTTGTTCGCGATTGCTCATCGCAGTTTCTCCAGGAGAGCCGCATAGAAGTTTGAGGGCGGGCGCAGCCTGACGAAGGACGCCACATGCTCGCTACGGGAACAGGAGACTCGATCGCCGCGCTGCAATGGCCGGATGATTTGCCCATCGACGGCAAGCGCCGCGTCGTGGTATGTCTTAACACTCACGTCGATCTTCGAGTCAGCGTCGACCACGAGGGATGGATACGGGGTTGGGTGCGGCACGATGGGCGTGACCAACATCGCTGGCAGCTCTGGAGCCAGGATCGGGCCGCCGGCCGCCAGTGCATATGCCGTCGACCCGGTGGGGGTTGCGACGACCACGCCGTCAGCGGTATAGGTCTTCATCTGTACCCCGTCAATCCAGGTCGTGACTCGAACCGCGCGAGGGGTTTGGCCCCGACCGAGAAATACGTCATTGACAGCCTCGTGGACTTCGATGGTTTCACCGTCGCGGATGATTTCCACATGGATGAGCATCCGTCGTTCGATCCAGCGATCATCGGCAAGAACCTTGGAGACCATCGTCAGCGCTTCATCTGGCTGGATCTCAGCCAGAAATCCCAGCCGCCCGAAATTGATAGCCAGGATCGGTACTTCGCAAGGTGCCGCCACCCGTGCTGTCCGAATAATGGTTCCATCGCCCCCTAGGGTGATGACCAGTTCGCTATCCGGGATGTGCCGGCTCATGGCTTCCACGTCCCATGATGACTCAAGCCACGCGACCACATCATTCCTGGAAATCGCCTGCAGAAGTTCCTCTGCCAGGACACGGGCTTCCGCGACCTTGGGATGGTACAACAGACCGATCCGTCTCACGAGGGCGCGCTCCTATTCAGGTGTTGGCTGAGCCATTGCATGATTGCATCGCGGTCGACAAACTGCTGGGACCCATCATTCAGCATGTCTTTCACAGCCACCACGCCCTGCTCCAACTCCCGTTCACCCAGGATGAGAGCGTATTTCACATTCGCTCGGTCAGCGGAGCGCATCTGGGAACGCATGCTCGGATCGTCGAAGAACATGACAGTACCGATGTCCTGCTCGCGCAGTTCGGATATGAGCTCGATACAGGTCCGCTTGGCATGGTCGCCCAAGTAGATGAGCGCGATCTGGGGGGTCGGCAGGGCCGGCGGTTCCATGCCGAGCTCCTGCATCACGCTGATCATCCGCTCGATGCCGGCAGCGTACCCCACGCCGGGCGTCGGGTCGCCACCCAGAACCTCGGCCAGGCCATCGTACCGACCACCCCCGCTGATGGCACTCTGGGCACCACCCAGGGCTGCCGACCAGACCTCGAAGACCGTCTTGGTATAGTAATCGAGACCGCGCACCAGTCGTGGGTTGATGGTGTAGGGCCGGCCCTGCAGATCGAGGTATGACAGCAGTGTGTTGAAGTGGTCGCGACATTCGTCGCACAGGTAGTCGCCAATCTTGGGCGCTGCCTCGACCAGGTCTTGGAGCCGCTCATCCTTCGTGTCCAGGATGCGCAGGGGGTTCGTTCTCAACCGGCGTTGGTCGTCTTCCCCCAGCCGGTGCTGACGTTGCGTGAAGAAATCGGCCAGTTTTGCGAGGTAGGCCGGCCGGCACTCACGGCAGCCGGTGCTATTCACCTGAAACGAGATCTCCGTGATGCCAAGTTCGTGGTACAACTGCCACGCGAGGGACATTATCTCCAGATCCACTGCCGGATCCTGCTCGCCGATGGCCTCGACGTTCAATTGCCAGAACTGGCGATAGCGGTGAGCCTGCGGCCGGTCGTGACGGAAAGTGGGGCCGATGGAGTACAGTTTCACAGGCTGGGGCCATACGTGCATGCCGTTCTCGATGTAGGCACGAACAACGCCGGCTGTGAACTCCGGACGCAGAGTGAGGGGATTGCCACCTCGATCGTCAAAGGTGTACATCTCCTTTTGGACGATGTCAGTATCCTCGCCCACACCCCGGGCAAACACCGCCGTGTCCTCGAAGATTGGCGTCTCGATTTGTTGATAACCGTAGAGCGCCGCGACGTGGTGGATGTGGTCGAAGACGTACCGCCAATAGGGTTGCTCGTCAGGCAAGATGTCGTTGGTTCCGGTCGGGCGCTGATATCGCATAGTGTCACACCTGTCTGGTCCGCTAGAGGCTGTCCGTATTATAGTTGATTTTGAAGCAAATGAAAAAAGCTGCGGGCTTGAGCATCGCCATGGAGTTCTGGGTGGTAGACTTCCGAAGTCTCTGAGACTTCGGAAGTCTTGAGGATGTCAACGCAAACCTGCTTCTCGCAGGAGTTCAGCCGCCCAGGCGGTGTCTTTGCCCTCCAGTGGGGGAACAGCATCGCGGGTGTAGTCAATGCTCAGATCGTAGCCGGCGCGTTCGTAGAGATCGTGCAGGAGGGTGTTGAGATCTACCAACGGCTCGTCGTCGCCAGAGCGGAGGGGAAGATTAAACGTTGGGATCGGCTCGCGCACGCTCAAAAGGTACAGATCGGCCTGCGGGCGTTTCTCGCTCCGGCTGACCAGAATGCGGTAATGGCCAGTTTCGCCTGCCCCTTCAAACGGCATCGGCTGATACTGGCGCAACAGGTCAATCTCGACCAGGTGTGTGGAAGAATCGAGGATAGCCTGACGTTTATCCTCGTAGTCTCGCCGGTTCTTGCCAGGACGCTTGTTGGTGGGGGACAGGATTTCGGTCGCGGTGATGACATCGCCGCTAGCCACATCCTTGACTTGCAGGTAGCCCCGCCGAATCACGTCTGTGACCGGTACTCTAACAGTGCGTGGCTGCGGTGGCTCACTCGCCCGATAGGTAGCTACCGCCTGCTCGCGCACGCGCCTCACATCTACGTCGGGGCGGCCAATAAGCTCCAGACCCGCGACGGTTTCCCGATACGTGCGGAAATCCACGCGGACGATGTAGCGCGGGCGCACCTGTGGCCCCAGCGTATCAGCCAGCGTGGTGATAAGTCGGTGGTGCAGATCGGACCAGAGGTCTGGATGCTCCAGATAGGGGTCCATGCCTGGAAAAGGGGAACCCACCATTATACCTCATTTTTGGGTCGTAACACATCCGGAAAGCGAAAACAGGCAAAAATCCAGTGAACTTCAGCTCAGGCAAGTACGTGTCGAAAAGCATCGAGGGTCACGTCGATGTCTCCGGCTTCGACGCCGTAGTGCGTCACGGCTCGCAGCCGCCGGCCCCCAATCGGTGAGAGCAGGACGCCCTGTTCGCGAAGCCTCTCTGATAGCTCGGCCGGCGTCATATCACCTCGGGCCAGCGAAAAGATGACAATGTCAGTCTCCACGGTTTCCGGGTCGATTTCGATACCCGGCATGTCCGCCAGGCCCTCGGCCAGGCGCTTCGCATTGGCATGATCATCCGCTAGCCGATCAACCATTTCCTCCAGGGACACGATGCCGGCGGCGGCGATGATGCCGGCCTGACGCATGCCCCCGCCGAGGATCTTGCGTGCCCTGCGTGCTTCGTAGATGAAGTCTTCGCTGCCGCAGAGTACCGACCCGACAGGTGCTGACAAGCCTTTGGAGAGACAGAACGTCGCAGAATCCACGTCTTTTGTGAGCTCGGCGGCCGGCAGCCTGAGGGCAACCGCCGCGTTGAAGACCCGGGCCCCGTCCAGGTGAACAGATAGGCCGTGCCGATCCGCAATGTCGCGTACTGCAGCCATGTACGCGGGTCGGAGGACAGCGCCGCCGCACCGGTTGTGGGTGTTTTCCAGACAGATGAGCCGCGTTCGTGGATAGTGGGTGTTGTCACCTCGAATGGCCGCCTCTATATCGTCCAGGTTCAGCGTACCGTCGGCTTGGTTGAGCACGGTTCGGGGGTGAATGCCCCCCAAAGCTGCGGAACCGCCGGCTTCGTACAGGAACGTGTGGGACAGGTGACCCAGGATGATCTCCTCGCCGCGACCGCAGTGTGTCAGCAGGGCCACCAGGTTGCCCATGGTGCCGCTGGCGACGAAGAGGCCGGCCTCCTTGCCCATGCGTTCAGCCGCCATGGCCTCCAGGCGGTTCACGGTCGGATCTTCGCCATACACGTCATCCCCAACTTCGGCATTCGCCATGGCTTCACGCATGTGAGGTGTAGGTAGGGTTACTGTGTCGCTTCGCAAATCAATCA
>JBHIAO010000109.1:0-14031 GCA_046758565.1 Anaerolineae bacterium | reverse complement strand
CGCCCCTAACCTCTTGCGGGTTGTCGTGCAGGGTTCGGAGATCAATCTATACATCAATGGTGTGCTGCAAGCTACTGTAACCGATGGCACCTTCAGTGATGGACAATTGGCCTTAATTGCCACCAATCTTGCTGACACAGAGGGAGCAGATATCTATTTCGACAATCTGACAGTATATCGGGTTGGTGAGAGGCCAGTCACCTATCTTCCCGTCATCCTGAGGAACGCCCAGTAAGGAACAGGTTGTCCTGTGCGCGGGAGGAAGGTGGGCTCTTCGTAGCGGAACGCGAGCTGCAGGCTGCCTGGATAAGCGCTCAGAGGCAGTCCGCCGCCTACCAGGAATGGGTCGGCAGCGACAACGACATCTACTCTGTGGTTCGATGAAGGTATCGTCTTCGATTGTCCGGTAGAGGAGTATAAGCCATGGAACAGTTGGGAGCAAAGGATGACCGGGCCTTCTTTGAGAGTATTCGCCGCGAGAGAGAAAGAGGCATCGTTTCAAGAGTCACGAATAGCACCTGTGATTTCTTACGGGTCAGATGGGCCATTCAGTGACCCATTTGCTGAAGAACAGAGCCTTGAATCACCGATTGATCCAGGCTTACTGCCGGGCTGCCCGGTGTGTCTGGGCAACGGTGGGGCAGCGAGCCAGACCGGGGCTTGTCCTCACTGCCAGGCCGGCGCCCGGGTGTGGCGTCTGGAACACGAAGCGGCGTCCTGAGCTTGTCGAAGGGTCAAAGGTATGCAACGGCGTGCCTTCCGCACGGCCTGGCAACGCGCCCAACAGGAACTGGCTATCTGGGTCGCGGGCGATGACTTCCTGGAACGGTGGTGTCACCAAGTCCATACCCTGTTGGAGTGGGTCCAACGCACCAGTTCGGCGGCTGAGAACATCAACAGTATTCTCAAGCCTCTCCTGGCACGCAAGAAGCACTTCGGCAGTGCGGAGAGCCTGTCCCATTTCGTGGCCCTCTTCGTCCTGTGGCACAACTTTTTTGTTGTGAAAGTGTCAACCGAACTCTGCCCCAATTTGCGGGGTTTGAAACGATGCCAACTTTTTTCGGAGCAGGTACTCGTCTGCGCACCCTCTTCTGGACTGAGAGCGGTAAGACGAAGTACGCGAAGCACCAGCCTGGCGATCCAGCCGGTGTCCTTGCCCAAGTTCGTGGCCACAAATCCGGGGTGCAGGGCGTTCGCCGTGATCTGCGTGCTCTCCAGCCGGCGCGACAGCTCGTACATTCGCTACCCTTTCATTGGGATACCCCCGACTTGACATTCAAGGCACGATGTGATATTATTCAAGTCGTGAATAACTTCTATTCGGAGCCGGAAAGGTACTACGAGCGCTGGCTGACCTCGCTGCTTCAGTCTGCCGTGGATAACCATGCGGTGGTTGTTCTGACTGGTGCGCGACAGGTGGGCAAGAGCACTTTGCTGCGTCGGGCGGAGCCGTTCAGGCAGTGGCGGTATCACACCATGGATGACTTTGATACCCTGCGGCAGGCTGGCGACAATCCGCAGAGCCTGTGGGCCGGGGCTACAGAGGTCGTCTTCGACGAAGTGCAGAAGGCACCGCAATTGCTCCCGGCGGTGAAAAGAGCCGTGGATGAGAACCCTGACCGGCTGCGCTTCGTCTTGTCCGGCTCGGCCAATTTGCTGCTGATGCGCCAGGTGAGCGAAACGCTGGCCGGGCGGGCCGTCTACTTCGTCCTCAATCCGATCACGTTGGGGGAAATCAACAGCCGCGCACCAACTACGCTCCTGACCGAGGCACTGGCCGGACGCTGGCCGGCCGAGACCAGTCTGGTCGAGCCCCCACCCGATCCGATCCCGCTGCTGCAGCGAGGTTTTCTACCCAGGCTGCTCACCCTGAAAACGCCGGAGGCGTGGCTGCGCTGGTGGGAGGGCTATGTAGCGACCTATCTGGAACGCGACCTGCGGCAGGTGTCACAGATCGACTCACTGCTGGATTTTCGGCGCGTGATGGAATTGTTGGCGCTGCGCACGGGTCAACTGCTGAATCAGTCGGAGGTTGCCCGTGACGCACGCCTCTCGCAGCCGACTGTTCACCGCTATCTCAATCTGCTCGAAACCACCCATCTCTTTGAACGCCTGCCGGCCTACGTGGCCGGTCACACCACCCGCGTGCTGAAATCACCCCGAGCCTTCTGGGTCGATCCTGGGTTAGCAGTCTTTCTGTCGGGTTATTTCGATCAGACTAGCCTGGGCAAGAGTCGGGAGTTGGGCGCTTATTTCGAGACAATGATCTTTCTGCATTTACGCACCCTGACCAGTCTGTTGACGCCACGGGCGCGGCTGTACTTCTGGCGCACCCGCGCCGGCGCTGAGGTGGATTTTGTGGTCGAGCATGGCCGGCGCTGGCTGGCGATTGAAGTCAAGCTGACCGACAATCCCGGCTACCGCCACGCCGCCGGGCTGCGCGAGTTCATCCAGGCCTATCCGCAGGCCGCCGGCGGCGTCTTGCTGCATGGCGGGACTAGCATCAGGTGGCTGGATGAGAACATTATCGCCGTCCCCTGGACGGAATTGACCGGCTAAGGCTTATCTGACTCTCGACATTTCAGCGCATTTCTCTGTGTGAATTCGCTGCCGTACACTTCTTCTCATCTGCTCCCGCCGGATGAGAATCCGGCGGTTTCGGAGCCGCAAAGGGGCTCTCTGGGATCACCAGGCGGCGGATTCTCATCCGCAGCGAGCGTAAGACGGGTGCTATTCCCACCGCAGCAAAAAAGTGTCCGGTAGAGAGACCTCCTGATGTGATCTCTCAAAGTTCAGCCGGCAGGTCCTGTGCTCGCTGACCCAGGCAGCCCACTACTGGAAGCGACCTGTCGTGGGGGTCAGGACTGCTGCTGTTGCAGGTTGCCGGGCAACCGGGCCCAGATGGTCAGGCGAAGTTCCTCGCCCACCAGCTCAAAGTGGGGATCGCGACCGCTCAATTCGCGGGAGAGGCGCACCAGGGTGGGGATGCCAATGCCCACCCGTTTCATGTAGCCCATCTGGGTCAGATGGGTGTACAGCACCGGGTTGCGTGCCGCATGCAGTCCCACGCGAATGTTGTCCAGTGTCACGGTATTGGGCAAGCGACCGGGGCTGCGCACCTCGATGCGGTCGGCGAAGGCAAAGATGCGGGTTTGACTGGTTGTGATGCTGTAATCGCGATGGGCCACTGCGTTGACTACCGCCTCGCGCAAGGCATCGCGATGGTACTGGGGCCTGTCCACCCGGCGCCAGCCCTGCATCTCGCTGGTGACGAAGTTGTTGCGCGCCAGAAAAACGCCGGCCTGCTCAATCATCTGATCGAGGCGCCCCTCAATCTCCTGGCTGAGCAGGATTCCTCCCTCGTCGAGCTCGGTCCCTTCGAAGCTGACCGCCGAGATCCGAGCGTAGGGCAGAAGGCGTTGCGGGTGCCTCCCGAAGAGAAGCACCCCTGCGACCGTCAGCAGGGTCTCCGTACCCTCTTGACGTGCCAGCTTCATGTTGATCAGCAGACGATCCAGCGACATCTGGTCCAGCAGATCGGTACCATAGTGGGCCGTGATGTAGCTCTCAAACCCCTCACGATCGAGATCGGCCAGGGAGGATCCTTCGACAGCAACCTCGTCATAGAAAAAGGCCCCGCGCCGCAGGAACAGGCGCAGGATCTCCTGTGCTGTCATGGCTTTGTGCCCTGCTGTTGCCTCACTCCGGCGCATTCCTCTCGCCTGGGTTGTACCCCATTCTGGGTAGTGGGTCAACCTGTAGATTCCCGGGGGATGCGGCGTGGGCTTGGGCGAGGCGGAAACGCGCTGAATCTGGCCGGCACCTCTCCCCGCCTCTCTTCTCGGTTGAGTCGCATCAGATGATCCTCATACGCCACATAGACGGGGTTGGAGAGCGCCCAGCGCCATCCACGCAGATCAAGGTCGTTGGGGGCCCTGGCGGACAGGAGCTCGCGAGTTACATCGCCGATCAGCTCGGCGCGCAGGTAACGCTCTGCAGCCAGAGCAACACGCACGGTCGCCGGCGCCGTCGTGATTGGTTCCTCATGAGCCAGTGCACCGTCGGCGATCAGCCGTAATGTCCGGCCAACACCGCGCTCGACTTGCACCTCCACCTCGATAGCGGTACCCGGTGCCAGCGCAAGTTCCTCGCCCATCTCAGCGGTGGCGGTCCCGGCCATGGCACGGATATCCAGACGTGGTCCCTTGGGCGTGGCGCTGATGGAAACGCGGCCGGCGCGGATGGCATCGAGGATGGCCGGCGCACTACGCTCCGCCGCCTTGACCCAGGTGGTGGGCTGGCCTAGCCACAGGAAATTCGTCTCCTCACTAGGGGGGCAGTGGTAGTCGCTGCCGCCCACGGCGGGTAGACGGCGGCCGGCGTTGAGCAGGCTATCCCAGAGGGCCAAACTCTCCTCATTTCGCCAGGGCCAGGGCCCCTGCCAGACCTCCATGGCGTCCACGGGCAACGTGGTGTCATACTTCCAGGTCGGCCCGTCAGTCTTGGGGTGATTGATCGAGCAGAGCGCACCGCTGGCGTGGGCCAGATCGATCACCGCCGCCATGTCTTCGTTGGTTTTACAGCGGAAGTCGCACCAGCGATGGGTGCCCCAAATGTTCATGTGGCCGTAGTAGGTCGTCACCTCCTGCCCGGGAATCAGCAGCAGACGCCGCCCTGAGCCGCGTGGAGGGGTTGTCGAAGGGTCATCCCTGGCCAGCGCCGCCATGTGCGCGTGGTGGCTCACCGTGTTGTGATCGGTAACCGCGAGAAAATTGAGATCAAGGCCGCGTGCCCTGGCGGCTAACTGCGCGAGCGTGCCTTTAGCATCGCTGTGCTCGGTGTGGGTTTGGAGATCGCCACGCAGCCAGATGGAGCGAAGGTGCAGGGGGGCAGGGGAGCGGGGGTGAGGGGGTGACAAGGAGGGTGGGTGACAGGGTGACTCCTCTCCCTTGCCCTCTCTCCTTGTCTCCTTGTCCCCTTGTCTCCTTGTCTCCTCTGCTCCTCCGCCGAGGTCTGCTTCGATTTCGATTGTGTAGTCGGCACCGTGGGGCGAGATGCGGTAGAGTCCCAGGATGATCTGGTAGTGGCCGGCCGGTAGTGGGCCAGGCAGGTAGCCCGGGGTACCGCTGGCCGGGGTGATGGTGAACTTACGGCGAGCCGATCCGCTCCAGCCGCGAAATCCGGCGCCACCAGGGAAGTCAGCGCCCCGGGGGTCGAAGAGACCGATGTCAATTACGTTGCCACCCTCGCGCTGATCCGAGCTGATCGACGCCGAGAAGGAGTACTGCACGTGCAGCCGGCTGGCCGGCGCGGGTAGCTCGAAGGGAAGGTACAGGTAATCACTGCGCGCCTTATCGGTCGGTGTAATGTGACCTTTCAAGACGATATTCAATACTGCTTACTCCCTGTCAAAACGGTTGCAGGTTGAAAGTTCGATCCTGCGTAACCCTGGTCGACCTCGGCGGTCGTTCACATCGCGAGCTCGCCCGTGGAACGATACAGGCGCAGCCGGCTCGGATCGGGCCGGAGCCAGACCTGCTCCGGCAGGCGCGGTGGCTCGTCGGAGAAGAGCCGCACCGAGACAGTGGTGCCGTTGACCACCAGGTTGACCAGCGTCTCAGCGCCCAGGGGCTGCACCACATAGACCTGACCGCAAATCGCCTGGGGTGTCGCCGTGTCGACGAGGGACAGATGCTCGGGGCGGATACCCAAAATGACTTCTTCGTCAGAGCCCACGTCTGCCGGCACGCGCTCGCGGAGGGACGAGATGTCCAGGCGGAAGCCGTCACCGACGAGAAAGAGGTTCTCGGGGGTGCGCTCGAGCCGGCAGGGAATCAGGTTCATGGGTGGGCTGCCGATAAAGCCAGCGACGAACGTGGTGCCAGGCTGATGGTAGACTTCCAGCGGCGCTCCGAGCTGGACGATCCGGCCGTGCTCCATGATGGCAATGCGGTCGGCCAGAGCCATGGCTTCGGCCTGATCGTGGGTGACGTAGACTGCCGTGATTCCAACCTCCTGCTGCAAGTGCCGGAGAAAGGCGCGAGCTTCGACTCGGAGCTTGGCGTCCAGATTGCTGAGGGGTTCATCAAACAGGAAAACCTGGGGTTGGTGCACCAGTGCCCGGGCCACCGAGGCCCGTTGTTGCTGACCACCGGAGAGCTGGGCCGGCCGGCGCTCCAGCAGTTGGGCGATCTGCAGGTTGTGGGCCACTTCTGTCACCCGCTCTCGAATCTCATTGCCAGCCACCCCCCGGACCTTGAGAGGGTAGCCAATATTCTCCAGGATGGTCATGTGGGGATAGAGGGCATAGTCCTGGAAGACCATGGCCACATCCCGGGCGCGGGGCGGCAGGGCGGTGACATCCCGATCGCCGATGGTGATGCGGCCGGCGTCCGGGGTCTCGAGGCCGGCGATGAGGCGCAGCGTGGTAGTCTTACCACACCCTGAGGGACCGAGTAGGGCGAAGAACTCGCCATCCTCAATGCTCAGGGTGATGTTGTCGGCCGCCATCACCGTGCCGAACTGCTTTGTGACATTGTCGAGTGTTATGCGTGCCATGTGTCACCACGGATTAGCGTTTGATACCGCCGAAGAAACGGAAGCCGTAGCGCCAGTTGACGAACAGGTACAGGATCAGGACCGGCAGCGTGTACAGCAAGGAGTACGCTGAGGTGAGGGTAACGATGGGAGTCCCCGCCTCGGTGTAAAACGAGTACATAGCCACCGACGCCGGCACCCGCTCAGGACTCCGAAGGAGAATGAAAGGTATCAGGAACGCGCCCCACACATTGACGAAGACCCAGATGGCCACGACCATCATGCCTGGCCGGACCAGAGGCCAGGCAACATCCCGAAATACCTGCCACGACGTTGCCCCACTCACCAGAGCCGACTCCTCGTAGGAGCGGGGGATCGAATCGACAAAATCCCGCATGATGAAGATCGCCGCCGGCAGGAGCCCACCAACGAACACGAATACCACACCCAGGTGCGTGTCGATCAGGCCCAGGTGGAAGACCAGCAGAAAGATGGGAACCATGGCAGCCGTGCCTGTAACGACCGACGAGAACAAAATGAGCATGTAGACCAGGTAGTCCTTCCCCGGGACCCTTGTGCGGGAGAGGGCGTAGGATGCCAGCGTGGCAACGAGGGTCGTCCCAATCATGGCCCCTGTCGCCTGAATCACGCTATTCTTGAACAACGCCTGTACTGCGAACGTGTTGCCGAATACAGTGCGGAAGTTATCCAGGGTGAATGGGGATGGAATCTCGACAGCCAGGGTGGCGCGGCTGTTGAAAGGTGTGAGCATCAGCCACAGTAGAGGCAGCGCAAAGAAAGCTGACCCCAGCACAACGAACGCGTAGAACGCGATGCGGGCGAGAACCAGGCGCACCAATCTCATCGATACACCGCCTGTCTACGAAGTAAGGTTAGATACCCCAGAGCCAGCAGCAGGTTGATCAGCATCACCACCACGGCAATGGCTGCACCCTGTCCGAATTCGAAGAACTTAAACGCAACCCGGTAGGTGTATATCGATACCAGTTCGGTCTTGAAGGCCGGCCCGCCACCGGTGATGAGGAATGGAGTGAACACATTGAAGGTCCACAAGGTGATCAGGATCAGATCAGTCAGGATGTGTCCGCGCATAAGGGGCAAAATGATGTCCCTGAGCTTCTGCCACGCTGACGCGCCGGCCACCTCAGCCGTTTCGATGTATGATGGTGGAACAGTCGCCAGAGCGGAGGAGAATAGCAGGATCGAGAAGGCAGCGCCACGCCACGTATTGAAGAAGGTGATGGCCAGCAGCGGGTGCTTGAGGTGCCAGTCGGGCTGGCCCAGGCCCAGGGAACTGAGAATCGCGTTCAGTGTTCCAAAATCTCGATCTAGGAAGGCGATCCAGGTAAAGGCCACCACCACCTCCGGGATAATCCAGGCCAGAATGGCCAGGGTATACACCAGTTCCCGCAACAGCCCCTTGTGTCGGAAGAAGATCCACGCCACGGTCATGCCCAGCACTGCCTGGCCGATGAGCGCCGAGCCGAACACGAACTGAGTTGTGATGATGAGAGAGCGTCCAAACTGGCCGGACCGGAGCCAGCCCTCGAGGTCAAAAAGACGCAAGTAGTTGTCCAGGCCGACCAACTGGGGATTCAGAGCGGCAGGGCCGGTGAGGGCTTGATTGGTAAAGCTCAGGTAGAAGGTCCAAGCGAAGGGAAAGATCAGGAATATAAAGATGAACGCGAGGGCGGGCGTGATGAACGCGAGCCCCGCCCGTTTGGAGAGAACGCCTTGTTGTTGCTCCAACAGATCACTCCCTTTCGATTGCGGATTTCGGATTTCGGAATCGGCCCGGCAAGACTGGCGGGCTGGGTGCTAGCAACGCTCAAAGAGGGGGCGTATCCTCAGCGCGAATTTGCGGCCGGGATACACCCCCTTCCTGCTCTGAAGATAGCCGTAGCGCGAGATGCCATCTCGCGCTGGCCTCACCCCCCGGCCCCCTCTCCTGACGGCGGCCGTTTGGCCGTCAGGAGAGGGGGAGCAGCCCATACGCGTCAACCTAACGCGGTCGCTGGCCTTAGGTTGACGCGTATGGGGAGCAGCCCCCCTCCCTGCCTCCCCCCCTCTCCTGAAACAGCAGTTTCGTTTCAGGAGAGGGGGGCTGGGGGGGTGAGGCCTTCTGACGGCCTTAGCTTGATGTCTATGGGGTAGCAACCCCGACCTACTGGATCGGAATCTCGATGACGTTCTCGGGACCCGCAATCTCGGCGACAGCCTGAGCGTAGGCTTCCATGGCCTCCTCGGGTGTCATCTCACCCGAAACGACACGCTCGGTCATGAGCTGTGCCTCAAATGAGATCTTCGGATACTCGGGCAACATTGGCCGGGCGGTGGTATACGGCATTAGGGCGCCGGACGTCTCGGTCAGGAACGGCTTTCCAGGTACCGGCACGTCGTCACGCACGCGGATGCGCGGCTCGATGTCCTGAAAGGCCATCAGTCCGTCCTTGCTGAACATGAGGGACAGCAGCTCCCAGGCCTCCTTGGGATGCCTGGTGTTCGGGTTCATAGCGACGCCGGTGCCACCCGAAATGGTGACGAAGTCCTGGTTGCGGTAACCCTTGCCAGGGGCCTCGGCAGGCATCTTCGCCCAGTCCATTGTCTCCTCGCGGTTTGCCACCTCCCACTCGGAGCCTGGCGCAGTCACCGAGCGCCAGAACCAGTCACCCTCCACCAGCATGGCAATCTGCCCATCGCGGAACATGGCGAAAGAGCGCTGCCGGCCATCCGGGAGCAACTGGGTACGGGCGTCCCCCAGTTCGTCATCCACGTAGACGGTCTTGTAGAAGTTCAGCGTATCCAGGATCGCCGGGCTCTTGACGATCCACTTGCCGGCGTCAAAGTCATACATGTGGTTGCCAGCACCCAGGAGTACCATGAAGTAGCCCTGCATCGTGGTTGCCTCGCCCATGGAGGTGCCGGCGTTGATCTGGAGCGGCACCACGTCGGGCAGGGCGGCCTTGATCTTTCGGGCCGTATCCAGCAATTCGTCCCAGCTCGTGGGCTGCCACGGCATCTCAATGCCGGCCTGCTCGAACAGATCCTTGCGGACGAAGATCATTCGGACGTCGGTGCCCATAGCGATCCCGAAGCGCTTGCCTTTGAAGCCCAGGAGCTCCTGGAGGCCCGGGCTGATGTGGTTCCAGCCCTCCCAATCATTAACCTCTGGTCCCGCAATCTCGTCCAGGGGTTCGAGGAGCCCACCCTCAACGAACTCCGGAATCCAGAACCCGTCGAAGGCCATCAGGTCGTGGCCCCGGCCCACCGGGAGGTCGAGTGCATACTGTTCCTTGAGGGCCTCGTCACTGCCCCCGAACTGCACCAGCTCGACGGTGACGTCCCTGCCCTCCAAGGTCATCTGCCTCTCGAAGGTGGGTTTGACATAGTCCAGTACCCACCGGACCATGTTGTTGTTCACCCCTCCTGCGACACACCGACAGATCATGGATAGCTCGATCTTCTCAGCCGGGACTTCGGCTTCTTCGGCCGGGGGTGCTGCCGGGGCGGCCGGCGTCGGGGCCACACAAGCCGACACAAGCAGGGCCAGCATGATCAGCGGCGGGAAGAGGAAATACCGTGTACGCATCTCTCAATCTCCTTTGCATGTATGCAGCGTGAAACTAACCCGAGCATCGGCTCATCTGACTTGCGCTGAGCACTTCCCTTACACGTATGTCGAAGTGCCGATGCTAACCACAGCACTTTAGCACCGCCTGTTTACGGCGGGGCTGATTCTGATGAACATATCTAAGCCTGAGGCTCACCTCCTTTCCGTGGTGGTGGTCCGGTGGTCTGACACACCAGCAACTCGGTGGGCAGGCGGCGTTGGCGTGGCATGCCACGGTACCCGCTAAGCCGGATCCAGCAGCAACTGTGCGGCCGCCGCCCCAAGCTCGACGGGATTCTGGGCAACGGTGGTAAGCAGGACGTATAACTGACTCGCGACGTCGAGATCATCGAAGCCCACGACGGTGAGATCATCTGACACGGTCAGATGGGTCAGTGTGGCCGCCTTCAGTGTCAGAAGTGCCATGAGATTGTTCATGGCGAAGATGGCGGTGGGCCGATCTGGCTGAGACAGGGCCTCACGCGGAGCATCGTATCCGGCCCCGTGGCGTTGCTAGGCTCCAGCGCTTCGCCCACCAGTAGGGGAATGACGAAACCTATCAGTTGCCGCGGTCTGGTGGTTGACTGTATCTCGACGAAAGTATATAACCGTTTTCCACTGATGTCAAGCTATAATGTATTCACACTTCAAACCGCACACATCGCTGACGCGGAGGCCATAGTCGGTGAAGGGGTGCGAGTTGTCACATTTGCGCACTGTAGAGGCACGAGTGCCTGATTCACTTGTCAAGCCATCGCCCGAAGTGCATCGCCTAGCCGGCGGATTTCCTCTACTGTGTTGTAGTGTACCGCTCCAACGCGTACCATCCCACCTTTGCCTTCTAGACCCAATCGCTCAGTCACTGCGAGGGCATAGTAGTTGCCGTTCCACACAAAAATACCCTGCTCTCCCAAAGCCGCCGCGATGTCCCTCGGATGGCGACCGTCCCAGGTGAACGAGACCGTCGGGACACGCTCATTCAGCCTGTTTTGGTCAGTGATACCATGGACGCGAATGCCAGGTATTGTATCCAGCTCGTCTAGGATCGCGGCGCCCAGCACATGGTCGTAGGCTTGCAGCACGGACATTGCGGTCTTAAGATGCAAGCGACGTCCTGAGATACCGCGGAAATCGTCCGCATAGGGCTTGCCGGATTTCTCGCCTATCTCGGCCAGGTAGTTGACGGCTGCCAGCGTCCCTGCTATGCCCTCATGATTCTGCGTACCCGTCTCGAACTTGCCGGGTGGCAGCGCGGGAGCCGGACGCACCTTGTATGCGCGCACGCGATCCAATAGCTCATAGCGCCCATAAAGCACACCGACATGAGCCCCGAAGACCTTGTAGGCGGACACGGCAAGCATGTCACAACCCAACGCCTGAACGTCGATGGGACCATGAGGGGCGTAATGGACTGCGTCTATGAAAGTGAGCGCGCCGACCTCGTGAGCCCATTGGATGATCGTCGTCACGTCGTTGATTGTGCCCAAAGCATTGGAGGCATATCCAACGGCGACGATCTTAGTGCGCTCGCTGATGAGGTCTCGTAAGCTCGCCATATCCAGCGTATAGTCCTCTATGTCAAAGTCAACCCAGCGGACCGTAGCCCCACGGTCCTTAGCCATTAGTAACCAGGGCGCAATGTTGGCATCGTGATCCATTCGAGTGACGACAATCTCGTCGCCGGGTCTGATCTCGCCGGCCAGCGCGCGGCTGACACTGAAGGTGAGGGTCGTCATGTTGGGGCCGAAAACGATCTCGGCCGGCGAGGAAGCGTTTAGCAGATCGGCCACGGCGACGCGGGCGTCTTCGATGAGCGCATCGCTGCGCTGGCTGGTGGCGAAAGCGCCGCCTCGATTGGCATTGTGATCAGTCAGATAGTCGGTCGTGGCTTCGATGACTGTGCGTGGTACCTGCGTGCCGCCGGGATTGTCCAGGAACACGGCGGGCCGGCCGGCGACCTGTTGTGACAAGGCGGGGAACTGTGAACGGATCGCGATGATGTCGAATGTCGTAGACATAAGTTGTTCCTTTGCTGAGCTGTGTGGATGTCGGGTAACATTTTAGCACAGGACGGGCCGAGTTGGAAAACCGGAGTCCATACAGAGGGACGGCCTGTTTACCTGGAGCGTGTGGCCAGGCCCTGGCATGTCCGGGCACTCTCCTCCTCCAGATGTCCCTACGCCGCCAGCGTCCAGCCTCAGAAGAGGGTTCCCGACGCCAGCACGAGCGGAAACCCCATTTGGAAAGGTAGCCCCCATCCTTTCGCAACGATTGATTGCATTTGATAATTCGTTGCAATATCTATTGCATTTTTGGGCGCTTCTTGGTATAATTACCCTCGAACACTCGACAACCCCGCTGAGGATATCCTATGGTCCACACAGAGAGTTTGGAGGATCGGATCACTGCCTCCCTGGATGGGTTTAGCCGCAAGCAGAATCGGCTGGCGCGCTTTATGCTGGACAACAAGTATTATGTGTCTTTTGCCTCAGCCGGCGAGGTCGGTGAGAGGGTCGGGGCTAGTGCAGCTACCGTTGTTCGCTTTGCTCAGAGCCTTGGCTACGACGGTTTCTCCGAGCTTCAGTCCGCTGTCCGCGAGGAGCTTCCCAGCTACCTGACCGCCCTGGAGCGCATGGGAGAGCGGTTGGTCGCGCCGCCCGATACAGATGACATTCCGCAACAGGTGTTCCACACCGACATCACGAACATCGAGCGCACGGCGAACAAGCTGTCTACAACCCAGTTCGATACGGCTCTGGATGCAATCGTGCAGGCGGATCGCATCCTGGTCGTCGGTTCTGGCCTCTCGGCGGCTCCAGCGCTCTTTCTGGCCCACTCACTGAAGGTCATCGGGTTCGATGCACGGGCGGCTCTCGATGGTGGGCTATCCCTGGCCGTGGATTTGGTTCAACTGGGACCACGTGGACTGCTCATCGCCATTGACCTATGGCGCTACGTGCGATCCACGGTGGAGGCGGTGCATGCCGCACGCCGGCAGGGGGCCTCCATCCTCACTATCACGGACAGCATCGTGTCCCCTCTGGCCCAGGCTGCGGATTACGCCTTCGAGGTGGCCACGGATGGAGTAACTCACAGTCTGTCCCCCACGGCCGTGATATCGCTGCTGAATGTGTTCATCGCGGCGCTGTCGTATCGAGTGCCCGAGCAGGCTATGGAATCTCTGCGCCAGGTGGACGCGGCGTATCGCCAGGGCGAATTGCTGATCACGGAGTGATGATGCAGGTGACGATCTGCGGAGGCGGAAACGCGGCCCATGCTCTGGCCGGCCTGATCGCTGCCCGAGAAGATTGCACGGTCAACGTGTACGCTCCCTACGCTGGCGAAGCCCAGTCCCTGCGCGAGGGCATCGCCACCAGGGGCGGCATCGCCGCGATCACCCCCAAAGGCACTGTGTTTGGTCGGCCCTCCCATGTCAGCGCCGATCCCGCCGCTGTGCTGCCTGGCTCCCGGCTGGTGCTATTGGCGGTGCCGGCCTTCGCCCACGAAATCATCCTGCGTGAGATTGCGCCCCATCTTGATGACGGCGCCTGGATAGGTGCCTTGCCCGCCCGCGGAGGCTTCGACTGGTGCATTGAGGACATTCTGTGCAGAGGAGCCCTTCGACCCCGCTCAGGACAGGCAGGGGAGCGGAGGAGCTTTTGTGAGAGGGAGACAGGGAGACAAGGTGACAAGGTGACCTTTACCTTCGTGAAAGGTCTGCAACCCACAGTTCGCCTTGTCTCCCCTTCCCCCTGTCTCCTTGTCACCTCTGCACCTCCGCACCTCTGCATCTCTGCTTTCTTCGGCTTGCAGACGCTCCCCTGGGCCTGCCGCATCCGGCAGTACGGGCAGGAAGTCGCCAT
>JBHIAO010000108.1:0-14194 GCA_046758565.1 Anaerolineae bacterium | reverse complement strand
CCGGACCGGGCGTACAGCCACAGCACGACGCGCTCCAGCCCCCGATCCTCCCGCAACGCCTCGGCCGCCTGCCAGAACCTCTCGGCTTCGGCCAGGGGGAACGCCTGGGCCCACGCCTTCTGCTCCGTCACCCAGCAGGGCTGCCCTTCCGCCAGCGGCTCGCCGAAGTTGTCAATCTCGTATCCTTCGGCTCCTTCCACCCTCGTCAACACCGACCACACGCGGTGGAAAGCCGGTAGCAGCACTTCCCCCTCCACATTGAAGAAGCGGCCATCCACCACCTGGTTCTTGAAATGGCGCTTCATCAGGCGCTGCACCGCCACCTCGGTCGCCTTTCCCAGCAGATCGTTCATGCGCCCCCGCAGCCCAGCTCGTTCCCGCTCCAGAACCTCGATCTTGGCCCGCAGTTCGGCCTCGACCTCGCTGATGATAGCCGTCTCGTCCACTCTCCGAATCCCGGGACCGTAGTCCAGGAGCAGCACCCGCTTCATCATCTCGTCCTGTACCCCCCGGTAGAAGCCCCACGGTCTGCTTTCCGGCAGGATGTCGGCCTCCACCAGCAGGTCCAGCTTCTGTTTGGTCAGCGAGGGGTTCAGCCCCAGGTCACGCGCCGCGATTTCGTAGTCCAGGCCACCGACGCGCTTCTTGTCCGCCTCCGGGGTCTCCTCCTCCCACTTCATGAGGTAGAATAGGATGCGCTGCGAGGTGTCATCGCCAGCCTCCTCCCCCAGCGCCTTCAGATTGGCCTGGAAGTGGCTATTCCAGAATTTGTAGATCTCCCCCCGCTCCACCTCGTAGTCGAAGACCGCCGCCACCCCCTCGTCCGTGGAGAGGTCCTTGCCCTTCGCCTTGCTCAGCAAGGCAACCCTGATGTAGAAGGGGTGGCCGCCCGCCAGTTGGCTGATCTTGTAGGCCGAATCGAGGGTGACCGGCTCATCGAAGCGGCGCGCCAGACGCAGGGCCAGCTCGGCCCCGTCCTCTACGGACATGGGCCCCAGGTGATAAGGGGCGCGAAAACGGCCATTCAGCCCACGGGTGAGGACCTTCCTGGTCATGAAGCTCACCGCCGAGCCGCAGACCAGCATCGGCGCCCGCCATGACTCGGCCAGGATGGAGAAGCCCCCCGTCATCCTGACCGTGACGCGGCGCTTGCGCTCTCTGTCCACACAGAAAATCCCCTCGTCCAGGCGCTGGAACTCATCCAACATGACGATGACCGGGATGTCCGTCCGGGTGGCCAGGCCCAGGGGAGTGTTGTAGCCCCAGTCCACCAGGCTGGCGCCGATGTCATCATCGAAGCCAGCCAGGAAACCCTCCACATTTCCTGCCAGATAATCCTGGCCTTCAGCGCTCAGCCGTGCTTGCAATGCCTGGAGGGACTCTTTTCTTTCCCCTCTCTCAATCTCTTCCCTCGGCAGGAAGAACGACGGGTCCTTGGTGACGAAGGCGGCGAACTGGCGGATGACCTGGCCGAAGTAGTCCATGGCAAATTGCTTTTCCCAGATGAGCCTGTCCGGAATCTCGAACAGGAAAGGGCAGACCTGGTCCTGCTCCCAGAAGAGGTCGTTGTAGAACTGCTCCAGCACGGCCGACTTGCCCACCCGGCGTGGGCCGAGCAGGACGTCGCTCTTCGCCCCGCCCACGGGCGCCAGGGCGGCCCAGCGGCGGAGCTGATCCAGGATCTCCTCCCGGTCGGTGAACACCCCCTCGGGGAGGGGGTCCCGAATGGGGTTGATGCGTGTCTTCCTGGTGGCGCCCATTGTTCCCTCTAAATTCCCAACTATGGAGTATAGCACCAAATGAGGCCAGGTGCAATCTACTGTTCCAGGCCACAGGCGAAGCTGGCGAAATGGCGTCCACCACGAAGAGGCACTTAGCGCTCAATGAGCCTGGCATCCACCACCAATATTCCATCCGGGTAGGCGAAGACAGGGTTGAGATCAATCTCGGTGATCTCCGGATGGCTTTCGGCCATCTGCGCCACCGCCAGAAGACAGTCCGCCAGTGCCTGCTCATCCACTGCCGGCTGGCCGCGATAACCCGAGAGGAGTTCATACCCTCTGATTTCCCGGATCATACCGAGGGCCTCGTCGCGAGTCAGGGGAAGGAGTCTGAGGCTAACATCGCGAAAGATCTCCACCATAATTCCCCCGAGACCAAAGAGGATGACCGGGCCGAACTGCGGGTCGCGATTCATACCCACGATCACTTCCAGGCCTGGAGGTGCCATCTTGCTCACCAACACCTCTCCTACCCGTGCCGTGGGCCGGGCGCGGCGCACCGTTGCCAGCATCTCGTCGTAGGCTTTCTCCGCCGCTTCAGCGGAATCCAGATTCAGGCGCACCCCGCCGACGTCGCTCTTGTGGAGGATGTCGGGTGAGCTTATCTTGACAGCCACCGGGAATCCCAGGTCGTGGGCAATCTCGACGACCCGGCCGGCGCTGTCCGCCAGGCCGAAGTCGGTGCAGGGCAGTCCCTGCTCGGCAATGCGAGTGAATGCCTCGTACGGTGTCAGTTGCCGGCCGGCCGCGGTGACTGTCAGCGTAGGTTCTTCTGGCGCTCCCAGGTCGTTGCGCTGAAGTACTCGGGCCAGCGCTCGAACCCCGCGTTCGGGTGTGGGAAAGACGGGAATACCCTTGAGATGCATGAGCTCCCGTTCGTGACGTTCGACATCCGCTCCCCCAAGAAAGATGACCAGTTCATTGGCCCCGGGAGTCACCACACGAGAAGCGCCTTCCACTGGATCGCCGAAAATCACGCCCAGAGTGTCGTAGTGCTTCCGGGTAGCCTGAACAACGTCGCCAAACATCTGGGCGGTGGCGTCGCCAGTGAGATCAACCGGATTGGCCTTGATAGCGTGGGCCGGGATCAGGGGCGTGATCGCCTCGACCACTTCATCCGGCAGGGGGGACACATCAAGGCCTTCCAGCTCAGCCTGATCCGTAGCCAGAATGCCGGCCCCTCCAGAAGTGGTGATGAAGAGAATGCGGTTGCCTTTCGGTGGTGTCAAATAGGCGAAGGCCTTGGCGAAATCATAGAACTCCTCAATGGTATAGGCGCGGCAGATGTTGTGCCTGGCGAAAAGCGCATCATAGATGGCGTCGGCGCCGGCCAGCGACTTCGTATGGGACTCGGCCGCAATCTTGCCCTTGGGTGTGCGGCCTGATTTGAGGATAACCAACGGCTTTTGCAGCCCCTCCACTACCCTCATGAAGGCCTCGGGATGCTTGATTCCCTCGATGTAGGCCGCAATAACCTCGGTGGAACGGTCCTGGTTGAAGTAGGCAATCAAGTCCGTCTCATCCACATCAGCCCGGTTGCCCATACTGACAAAGCTGGCGGTGCCCAGCTTCTCCTCAGACAACCAGTCCATCATGGCAGCTCCCACCGTGCCGCTCTGGGAGATGACCGCTATCTTGCCCCGGCGTGTGAGCAGGGGCCAGGAGGCACACAGGGGATGATGGGGGTTGTTGACACCCTGACAGTTAGGACCAACGACCCGGACGCCATACCCCTGGGCCACTTCGACGACCTGCTGCTGGAGCGCCTCTCCCTCGGGGCCGGCCTCGCTGAAGCCGCCAGAGATGATCACGGCCCCCTTCACGCCCTTTTGGCCACACTCCTTTACCGCCTGAGGTACGAATCGTGCCGGAATGATGATGACGGCCAGGTCCGGTGGTGCTTCGAGCTCCTTGACGCTTGCATGACAGGGGAGGTCCAGGATCGTGTCGGCTTTGGGGTTGATGGGGTAGACCGGGCCCTGGAAACCGCTGTCGAGGATATTTTTCAAGATCTCATGGCCCAGTTTGCCCGAACTGGTCGAAGCTCCGATAACTGCCACGCTCTTGGGTCTGAGAATGGCATCCAACTGGCGTACGGGGTCTGGTACCGCCATGGTTCACCTCCTAGCATTTTGTCAAATGTGAAGTGCTGCGGTTCTGGCAACCGCTTCAGCAGTTTTGGTGCTTGGGGAAACGATTGAAGTCGTTACGTAGAGAAGACCTAAACGCGACGAAAAGGCGCACGCGCCCTATTGCAATGGGCGAAGCAGGACTCGAACCTGCAACCTCTTCCTTGTAAGGGAAGCGCTCTAACCAGTTGAGCTATCCGCCCGTCAGTACCTGGAAGTATAGCACAGGGGTCTTAGCGAGTCAAAGATTCAATCTGGTCCTGAGAGGGGTGGATATTTGACACGGCAAACAGGCTGATCTATACTGCGAACATACGCGTTAGTTGAGGAAGGGCAAGGAGCCGTGAATGAAAGTCGTCACAGCCGCAGAAATGGGTCGAATTGAGAGGCAGACGGACGCCGGCGGGCTCACCTACGACCAGATGATGGAGAATGCCGGCCGCGCCGTCGTCGATGCCATGGTCGAACGCCGGGACATGAGGGGCCAGCGTGTGGTGATCCTCACCGGGCCGGGCAACAACGGCGGCGACGGCCTGGTGGTTGGCCGCCACCTGCATGGCATGGAAGCTGAGGTCTCGATCTACCTGTGGAAGCGGGACACCACCGACGACCACAACTTCGACGCCGTGGAAGAACGCGGCCTGGCTGTGGGCCGCGCCGATGAAGACAAAGACTTCGCCACCCTGCGGGAATGGCTTGACCAGGCAGACATCGTCATCGATGCGCTCCTGGGAACCGGATTGACTCGCCCCATCGAAGGCACCTTGGCGGAACTCCTCGGCGTGGTGGCCGAGGTGGTGGCCGGCCGCGACGATCCGCCGTGGGTCGTCGCTGTGGACATCCCGACCGGCGTCAACAGTGACACCGGACACAGCGATCCCGCCACCGTGCCGGCTGATCTGACGGTGACCTTCGGGCTCCCCAAGCGAGGTCAGTTCCTATTCCCCGGCGCAGCCGACGTGGGCGAGCTTGTCATCGACGACATCGATATCCCATCCGACCTCGCAGCCGATGTCGAGCTCGAGGTAACCACGGCCGACATGGTACGCGATCTTCTGCCGGTGCGACCTATCGATGCCCACAAAGGCACCTTCGGAAGTGCTCTGATCGTGGCCGGCTCAGTCAACTATACCGGCGCGGCCTACCTGGCTGCGGCGGCAGCCACTCGGGTCGGCACTGGGCTCGTAACATGCGCCTTGCCTGGCCCCGTCTACCCCATCGTCGCCGCCAGGCTTATTGAAGCCACGTACCTGGTCCTCCCCCACGACATGGGGGTCATCGCCCCCGATGCCGTGAAGGTGTTGCGTGAGAATATCGCGGACTACGATGCGCTTCTGGTCGGATGCGGGCTTACCCAAGAAGAGCCAACGGCCGAATTCCTTGAGGCGTTCCTGCTGCATGAACCCGCTGAGTATCGGCGGCGTGGACGCATCGGATTCATCAGACCAGGGGCCGCGGAAGAAGACACCGGGAAGAAGGCTGAGGACAGCTTACTGCCGCCCGTCGTCATCGACGCCGACGGCCTGAACAATCTGGCCAAGATCGACGAGTGGTGGAAGAAGCTGGGCGCCGAGCACGCTATTCTAACACCACATCCTGGTGAGATGGGCCGGCTACGTGGCGCGGAGATTGCCGACATTCAGGCTGACCGAGTTGCAGTCGCCAGAGAGGCCGCTGAGGAATGGGGACAGGTGGTCGTCTTGAAGGGGGCGTACAGCCTCATTGCCGCGCCCGATGGCCGGGTCACCATCAATCCTTTCGCGGAGCCGGCCCTGGCTACGGCGGGCACTGGCGATGTGCTTGCCGGCGCGATCGTCGGAATGCTGGCTCAGGGGCTAACGCCCTACGACGCAGCGGTTGTTGGCTGTTACCTGCACGGGTTGGCCGGCCAACTCGTCGGTGCGGAACTGGGCAGCGCAGGGGCCGTGGCTGGCGATCTATTGTTGGCATTGCCGTACGCCATTCAGGAGCTACGCGAACAGTAGAGATGGCTGACAGAATCACACCCACCGATACCTGTGCTGCAACGCCTGTTGGAAATCCTCCTTGACACCTTCGTTGCCGCTGATCCCCCACTTGTCGCCACCTTCGGCCTCGCGGCGCCAGCGATACAACAACAGCGCGCGGATTTTCTGATGCGCCGGGTGTTGATTCCACCGGTTGATCTCGGCGTAGGCATCCTGCACCCAGTGCAGGTTCTGCGTGAACCACGTGGCGCCGTTATCACTATCCTGGTTGGTCTCCGTGATATACACTGGTAGATGACGCATGGAAGCAGGGATGGCGTGCATGAAGTCCTGGTAGGCGCGGAAATGAGAATGAGCGCCGCCCGTTTCCGGGAACAGGTGGGGCCAGTCCGTGATTTCGCTAGTTATCAGGGTATCACCCGTGTTCAAGTCAACCCGGTGGGTGTACGCATGGAGGGCAATGCCATCGACATCGCCTTCCAGAGCACGAAGCATATCCCGGAAGTACTCGATCCAGTTTCCGGTCGGATTGGCATCGTACGCGCCGTGTGGGTCAGCGCTATACCCTGTTTGCACGTTCCACGGCGCAACAGCGGCTGTGATGATCTGATCGTCTTCGTGGCCGGCCACATTTCGAATCGCCGTGCGGCACTGTCGAAACGCGGTGGCGTACATGCGCGGCGTGATAGGCTGCTCCTCGGGGGTGCCGAAGCCCGGTCGCTCGCCACGCAAGTTGGGTTCGTTGGCAATGATCCAATGGGTCACGCCCCGCGATTGGCGCACCCACTGTGCGCAGAGGTCTGCAAAGTCTTGGTAGAGTGTGTCGTGAGGCAGCGTACCATTCGGGTTATAGCCCCAGTTCAGACGAACTAACATCCCGAACCCCTCATCGGTCAACGGCGCGAAATCCTGAGGTGGTTCGTTCACCAGCGTCGTATACAGAATCCACCCGGTGACGCCGGCCTGGCGCATCAGGTGTTCGCCACCAGGATCGTGGATGCCGTACAAGAAAGGTGACTCATCATCGCGCAGTACAGGTGGCGCCGGTTCTTCCGGAATGCGTGTCGGTTCAGGAATCAGCAGAACCTGACCAACCTGAATGAGATTCAGGTCGGCGATGTGATTGAAATAGGCAATTACACGGTACTTACTGGCGTCGTCGTAGAACCGGCTGGCAATCCTGGCCAGGGTGTCACCCTGACGCACCGTGTACTCGACGGTGTTCAATCCCCAATCGCCAACCCACTCGATGATCGCGTTCCGCAGCACGGCACTCATGCTCGTGTTCAAGTCAGCCGTGCGGGCCTTGAAGCGACGATGCAGCGCTTCGGAAATCGTCGTGGAAACAGTCTTGTCATCGGCCATCAACCCTTACCCCTGCTCCTCCGCTCCTCTGTTCCCCAGCTCTCTTAGCTTCTGCTTGACGTAGGTCTGCAGCATGGGGTTACCTGTCTTCCTGCCAGCAGCTTCAAACGCACGCCGGGCGTCATCATACCGCCTAAGTTTTGCGTAAGCCAGGCCCAACATATAGTTGGCATCACCATGGCCTGGTGCTAACTCGACAGCGCGTTCCAGCTCCTTGGCCGCATCTTCAAAATGGCCACGGACGTAGTAGATCGACCCCAGATCGAAGTGGGCGGCGGCATCGCCAGGGCGTTGTTGAGCCCGTGCCTGGGCTTCCGCCAGCACATCGATTTCCTTGTGCTCTTCCTCACGCCGGCCTCCGAAAAGACCTCGCAATAGTTGCATCATGTCCCCCTGAAAAAAAGCTTCGACGTAAGCGCGAATGGTTCGACTGTCATCGGAACCTGCAAAGCTACTGCCGCTTCGGTGAATCGCGCCCGAGCAAAGCCGCGAAAGCGTGTCGAGCGCCGGCGGCTGTACCAACGGCACTCGCGATAGGCCGTACCACCTGCTCGCTGACGAAATTGGTGGTACCTTTGACGGTACTGGCTGTCTCGTTCACCGAATCTAGAATCGGCTTCACGTCCCGCTGAAGCGCATTCACCAGATTCCGAATTTCCAGAATCAGCAGGACCATCAACATCCCGACAATGATGGAAACCAGAGCCAGGACAATAACCGCAATGTCTCGGATCAGGGCGACTGCTTGCATGAGTGTCTCCTTGAATGAAGCAAAAAGAGCTGCCTGCCAGGCATCATATACCAGATGCGCGTGAAAGAAGTATAACACACCACAATACAATTGTCACGCACTCACGAACCCCAGCTCCGCCAGTGATCGATGACGAGTCCAGCCCACGCAGTCACCGAAGCAATGCCGAGGTGGACATCCCCAATCATTAGTACACTGGAGCCCACCAATCGAGCGCCGGCATCGCCGGCCAGGAACCCGGCCATGGCGATACCCAGAGCACGCAGCAACCCGATTGCTGTCCGTCCCCACAGGAGATGGAACAGCGCGCCGTAGAAAACCGCAATCGCCAGCGAGAGAATCAGCGATGGTGGAAAATTGACCATCTATTCGATGATGCCGCCTCCAACTACAATGTCGCCGGCGTAGAACACGGCTGCCTGGCCCGGTGCGACCGCCCGCACCGGAAGGTCGAATGTCAGACGCGCGCGATCCGCGCCCAAGGGCACCAACATGGCCGGCGTCTCCGAGCCCATGGAACGAATCTTGGCCGTCACGGCTATCTCACCCTCAGGCGGCTTGCCGGCCACGTAGCTCACCCTGTGAACGGTTAGCTCACGCTGACGAAGTTCGTGGTCTGGCCCGACAATCAGTGCATTGCGCTCGCGATCCATGTCTAGCACGTACACGGGCTCACCAACCGCAATGCCTAACCCACGCCGCTGCCCGATGGTGTACATGGGCAGGCCGGCATGCTTTCCTAATACCCCGCCAGATCGATCCAGAATCGGGCCGGGCATCACGGCCTCTGGCGCATAGTCCTGGATGAAGCGGCGATAATCGCCATCAGCCAGGAAGCATAACTCTTGACTCTCGGCCTTCTCAGCCACTGGCAGGCGGAGCTCACGGGCTATTTGGCGTACCTGGGCCTTGGTGTAGTCGCCCGCCGGGAATAGCACGTGCTTGAGCTGTGACTGGCTCAGCATGTACAGGAAATAGGATTGGTCCTTTTGTGGGTCAACGCCCTTCAAGAGTTGATACCGCCCGTCCTTAGTCTGGCGGATGCGAGCATAATGACCTGTCGCCAGAAAGTCGGCTTCCAGTGCCAGAGCCCGCTGGAGCAAGAAGCCAAATCTGATGTGGCGGTTGCACATGATGCACGGACTCGGCGTGCGGCCAGCGGCGTACTCCTCGACGAAGTAATCGACCACGTACTTCTTGAACTCATCCTGGAAGTCGAGCAGATAAAACGGAATGCCCAGATGGCGGGCCACGGTCCGAGCGTCGGCGACGGCCTTGGGCGAGCAGCAACGGTTGATACCACCGCTGGTGGCCTCCCCCCAGATACGCATCATCACGCCGATAACGTCGTACCCTTTCTCCAGCAACAGCGCTGCCGACGTCGAGCTATCGACACCGCTGCTCATGGCGACAACAACCCTTGGACGATCGCCCCGGCCAAGATCCAGAAGGCGAGTCTGGGGCAGTTCGCACCTCGATATGATGGTCGTGTCAGCCAGGGCATCCGGCATGTGCCCGTCATTCTTCAACATCACTCAAATGTTACTACGTCGCCCAGATTCTGTCAAGAAAATCACGGTTTGCAGCCGGCCTGGCTCGTGCTACAATTGGCCAGTGATCAGTGACCCGTCATCAGTGATCAGAGTCAGAGTACAGAATCCCGCCGGCTGATCGCTGATGGCTGAAAGGAGCGACAGAAGATGGAGCGATTCGTAGGGCACCAACTGACAGCCTTTGAGACGGGTTGGGGGTGGGTCGGCATAGCAATGTCGGTCCGAGGCCTGGCCGGCCTCATCTTCCCTGAACCGACCCGGGATAGCGCTCTTGAGAAACTACGCACTCGCTGGCTGGATGGAGAAGAGGTCGAGGCAGGTACGTTCGAGAACCTCATCGACCAGATTCGGCGCTACCTCGCCGGCGAGCCGGTTGAATTCGATGTGGCGCTGGACTGGTTGGGGCACGCGGCGTTTCTGCAAGATGTGTGGAAGGTCACGCGGTCGATCCCCTATGGCGAGACCCGGACCTACGCAGAGCTTGCGGAGGAGGCCGGCCGGCCTCGCGCGTACCGCGCTGTAGGACAGGCCATGGCTGTCAATCCGATCCCGCTGATCGTGCCGTGCCATCGGGTCGTCCGCAGCGACGGCGGGCTCGGAGGTTACGCTGGCGGACTCGAGGTCAAGAGACGTCTTTTGGACATGGAACGCACCGGGCAGGGGACACAAGCTGCACCTGGGAGACATGGGCGTGCACAAGGTTCTGGCCGAAGCTGACGAGTAGGAATGAAACGAACAAAAGCGGTTTTCATCAGTTCGCCGGCCCTATGGGAACATGGGCACGGTGCGACCCATCCTCTCAAGCCTGAGCGGCTGAAGCGGACGCATGATCTGTTAGCAGCCTACCACGCGTTCGATCCACCTAATAGCCATCTGATCCCGCCACCACTGGCCTCCGACGAGGAGCTGTGCCTGTTCCACGCGGCGGAGTACGTCGATGCCGTGCGCCGGTTGAGCCAGGGGGATACCAGCGTGCCGGCTTGGAAGTACAACTTCGGACCAGGCGACAATCCGATCTGGGCAGGCATGTACGAGACCGAACGCGTCAAGGTTGGTGCCGCACTTTTGGCAGCCGAGATGATCCACACTGGCCAGGTGGACGCGGCGTTCAGCTACAGCGGCGGACTGCACCACGCCGGTCCGGCGCTGGCTTCAGGATTTTGCGTGTTCAACGACGCGGCCGTGGCGATCCACTGGCTGCTGCAGCAGGGCTGGCGCGTCGCCTACATCGACGTCGACGGACATCATGGCGACGGGGTACAGGACGCTTTCTACGATACCGACCGGGTGCTGACGATTTCGCTTCACGAGTCTGGCCGGCATCTGTTTCCGGGCACCGGCTTTGTCCACGAGATTGGCAACGGGGCCGGCGAGGGCTACAGTGTCAACGTCCCACTGCCACCCTACACCGACGACGAGACCTACCTGTGGGCGTTTCATGAGGTCGTGCCACCACTAGTCGAACGCTTCGCTCCCGATATTGTGGTCTCGCAACTGGGAATTGACACGCATCATCGGGACCCGCTGACGCATCTGGCGCTGACGACCCACGGCTACGTCGCGCTGGTTGAAACGATCAAGGAGCTTGCGCCTCGCTGGTTAGCGCTGGGTGGTGGCGGCTACGACATCAGTGTGGTGCCACGTGGCTGGACGTTGGCCTACGGCCTGATGTCGGAGCAGACGTTCGATGATGTGTTGCCGGCTGCCTATCGGGAGAGGTACGGCGGGGAGCGGTTACACGATCCGGCCAACTCCGGGGCTGTGGTCGGCGGTCGGTCTGCTATCCGTCGGGAAGTCGAGGAGACGGTGGCATCGCTGAAGTCGTTGTTGGAGCTGTGAGGGTGGATGAATGCAGGCGTCCGAGGACGAGAACTGAACCCTCGTGTCTTGACCGGCTGGGGCCGGCGACGTGCGCCCGAGGGAGGGTCAGCACTCCTCTGTTCGGGAGTGGACAGGCGCACGTCGCCGGTCGATTGTGGGTAGTGTTGCCCGGTTCTCGGCTCTCCGACTACACGGTTGTTGACGAACGGTCAAAGATTATGCCAGGCGTCCATCGCCCCTCGTTCCGCCTGCAACTGCGACTGACATCACGGTGGTGGAGGTGGTGGAGGGGGACCAGATGGTTCAGTCGCCGTCGGCGTTGGAGTTGCTGTTGATGCCGGTGTGTTGGTCGGTGGCACAGCGGTTGGTGTAACAGTCGGTGGGACAGTGGTTGCTGTTGGGGTGCCAGGGCTGGGTGTCTGGGTGGCTGTGGCGTCCGGGTTGGGAGTCTCGGTGACCGTGGTTTCCGGACTGGGCGTCGTCGTGACCTGTGGAATGGCCGACGGGTCCAGGTAGAAGTCGATGGCGACCAGATAGCCGGCGTACACAGGCACCCACACTCCGTCTGAGTCATACGATTGGGAGAGCCCCATCAACGGAGGAGCCGGCGGGGTTTCTGTTGCCGGCGTTGGCGTTTCTTCCGGCCCCTGAGCAATGTCAGCGACGACACGGTACCAACCGGGCTGCACCTCAAAGAAGTCCACGAATCCGCTGCAGTTAGTGGCACCGCTAAACACCTGCGCGCCGCTGGCATCAAACACGGTGAAGGGTACGCCTTCCAGGTAGTCTCGGTAGCTAAAGGTGGTTCTATCGTAAGCGTTCGCCCGAATGCCGGCCAGTCGAATGTTCGGCTGACTGTAATAGCGGAGGGTCGCCCGGTAGCCGGCGCCAACAAATACCCACCTGGAGCTACCGCCATAGGCGATGTAGGCGTCTCCATCTGAGTACTGGGGTGCCACGCGGTACCAACCTGTCTGCAGATCATCATATTGCACGGCTCCGCTGCAGTCCGACGTCGCCTCAGCCACGGCCTCACCATCCCAATTGTAGATATTGTATCTCAGGCCCGGCATCGGCCGGCCGTTAAAGACATCCAGAGTGAGTATCCGCAGATAGCCGATGGATTGCAGCTCGGCCTGGATGCGCTCTCCGGGGGACAGCGCCTCATATTCAATCTCCAGGTCTTTCGGCGAGATTGATGGGGGGGTGAGCTTGATGTACGTGGGTTCGCTCGTGGGCTCCTGAGCGCGGGCCGGCCCGTCCCGCAGGGCTGCAAACAGGCCAATTACCAGCGCAGCCAGTGCAATAAATCCGACAGCCTTCAGAATTGAGTTATGCGATACACGAATCACAGCAGGTTCCTTTCATTGTCACTTAATGCTATTGTCACCGAAATTAATAACGGAGCTATGTGGCCTGCTGTTATTCTCGTCGAGCAGTCGATTTCGACAGTCAGACGTTGTGTTTGCCGCTCCGAGAGCGTTGCCTGTAGCTCGCCAAAATCCCAAGAATCTTCATTTCTTCTCCCTCGATTTACACCATCGTGGCAAACGCCAGTGAGGACCAGAGGGTCAGTTGTCGGCCCCTCTAGTCCTCTCAAACGTTGCCTTATCTCAATTCATTGCGGACACTGACATCCAGTCAGCGTGCGTTTCTGCGTTCTGGTTATTAATCGCACGGCTTAGGTGGTGAACTGACACCGAGGCGTTGAGTGATGCCGGAGAGCATACCGTCCTGCCATTTCTCCTTGTCAGTCCCCACCCCTGCCTCAGCGATTTGGTATTGGGGCGCATGCACTGGGATGCATTCCCCATATTTCGTCTAAACAGGAGGCGAGGTGACAGTGACCTTCACGATTCCATATCCTTTTCTCCGTGCCATCCTCACCGAACTGCGCCGGCAGCCATATCACGTAGCAGTGGGCGAAGCAGGGCTGAACCTGCTCCCCGCCGGCAGCATCGAGGTGCTGGCGCGGTCGTTTCGCCTCGTCCACGAAGGGGCACTGCGAGGCTCTCAGGAAGACCACGGTCCGCGCTTTGAGTTGGGCTTCGTGCCGTTCACGTTGAACCGCCCCGATGTCTGGCAGGCGGTGGCGTTTGCGGCGCGGATCGAAGGGGACCTGCCGGCCACACCCACCTGTTCCATCCTGCTGGGCAGTGGCGAGGATGCCGGCCTGTTCACCGGCATCTTCTCGGTGCGGGACCAGCTCCTACCCGTGCAGGCGATGAAGATCGTCGGGGCGGGGATGCACCGCTTGGCCGCCGTGGATTTCCAGGCCCTGCGCCGCCGCGCGATTTCGCCCGATGACGCGGAGCGGTGGAGCCGGCTCATTGGCGCGTTGGGCGGACAGGATGTCTGGGAGCGCCTCACGTCACTGAGCTTCTGCATCATCGGCACGGGGAGGACGGGGTCGCTGGTGGCGGCCACGCTGGCGAAGCAGGGCGTCCACACTCTGGCCCTGATTGATCCTGACGTGCTGGAACGGCACAACCTGGACGCGATGGACGCGGTGACCGAGCATGACCTCGGGCGGTTCAAAGCCGAAGCGATGGCCGAGAATCTGGAACGCGAGCTCCCGCACGCGCAGATTACTGCCTTGCCCCAGAGCGTGATTACCCCCGAGGCGCGGCTGTTGGTTAAGAGCGCGGACGTGCTCGTCTGCTGCGTGGACGACGATGCTGCGCGCCTGGTCGTCGGGGCGCTGGCGTGCTGCTACGCAAAGCCCCTGCTCGACATCGGGACAGGTGTTTTCTACGAAAGCAGCCGGCAGTCGTCAGCCATGGGGAATCGAAGGATGGGCACCGATGTGCGACTCATCCTGCCGGGG
>JBHIAO010000107.1:0-14202 GCA_046758565.1 Anaerolineae bacterium | reverse complement strand
GCTTCCCGGTGACTGCTTCGTCGCCCCACAATCCGAGGATGTCGTCTTTGATCTGGAATGCGAGACCGAAAAGACTTTTTGTGAATTAGGCTCGCCTGCATCTCGTACTTTTTCCCTTTTTTCCTTACCCCTGCTCAGGCTTGGCGCGGTGCAACAGCAGCTGACGCGCTGCCTCCAGTCGCTTCAGCGTTGTTTCTTTGCCCATAAGCTCTAGCGTGCCGAAGAGTGGCGGAGCTACGCGCTTGCCGGTCACGGCCACGCGGATCGGTGCAAAGAACTGGCCGGCCTTCAGTCCCAGTTCGCCGGCTTTGGCACGTAGTACCTCTTCAATGGCCTCACGTTCGAAAGGCTCGACGTCGGCAAGCACGGTGTGAGCGGCCGCCAGAGCATCAGCGGTCTGTGTCGCGTCCATCTTCTTGCCAGGCAACTCGGCTGGATCGGGACGCACGTCTTCTTCGAAGAAAAAGTCCATCCAGTCGAGGGCCTCACCTAACGTGTGTATACGCTCCTGGATCAGAGGCGCGAGCCGGCGCACAAAAGCTGGGTCTGCATCCAATCCATTCTCGCGCAGGAACACCGTCAGGCGGTCGGCCAGCTCATCGATGGGCAGTTGGCGGATGTACACGCCGTTGATCCACTCAAGCTTATCATACGAGAAGGCCATAGACGCCGGCCGCATGTCAGCTACGTCAAAGCGTTCGATGGCCTGCTCTCGCGTGAAAATGTCCTGGTCACCACTGTAGGCCCAGCCTAGAAGTGCCAGGAAGTTGAACAGCGCCTCGGGGAGATAGCCGGCGGCCCGGAACTCGCGAATCTCGGTCATTCGGTCAGACCCTCTGCGTTTAGACAGCTTCCCGCGACCACTCGGATCCAGTGTCATCGGCATGTGGGCAAAAACGGGCGATTCCCACCCGAACGCATCATACATCACTAGATGTGGCGGCACACTGGAAATCCACTCATCACCGCGTATGATATGCGTGATCTCCATGAGATGATCATCGATGACGTTGGCAAAGTGGTAGGTGGGGAAACCATCGGATTTCATCAGAACGATGTCTTCCAGATGCTCGACGTCAAAAGTGATATCGCCTCGGATCACGTCTTCGAAGGTGATTTCACCCTCAAGCGGCATTTTCAGGCGGATGACAGGTGTGATCCTCTCAGCTTCACGCGCTGCCCGCTCCTCGTCACCCAGACTGCGGCAATGACGATCGTATCCAGGCGATTCACCGCGAGCCCGCTTCTCCTGGCGAACCTTCTCCAGGCGTTCAGGGCTGCAGTAGCACTTGTAGGCGTGGCCGCTGGACAGTAGTTTCTCCGCGTACTCGTGATAGATGTCAAGCCGCTCCGACTGGAGGTACGGCCCATAGTCACCGCCAACATCCGGCCCTTCGTCCCAGTCCAACCCCAGCCAGCGTAGTCCCATCTTGATGTCCTCGAGCGCGCCCGGCACCAATCGCTTCTGGTCGGTGTCCTCGATGCGCAGGATGAAGTCACCACCGGTATGGCGGGCATACAGCCAGTCGAACAAGGCTGTTCGGGCGTTGCCAACATGAAGCCAGCCTGTTGGGCTTGGAGCAAACCGGACACGAACCCTTCGACCCTTCGACGAGTTCAGGGCACTGCCTGGCCCAGGACGAACCTTCGTCATGGAATCAACTCCTGGGTTATTATTGGATTTAGAGGCGATTAGCCAAATCGCCCTACAAACTTGGGATGCAACCGGCTAGCGGGGCGCATCCCTCAAAGTGCTTCAGAACTCGAAGGCCCGTGGCCGGCGCATGACGATGCTCTGTACCAGGCCCAGTGCAATCAGCAAAGTCACCAGTGAGCTACCGCCGTAGCTGATAAACGGTAGCGGTATCCCCGTAGGCGGCACCAGGTTGATATTGACGCCGATGTTGATAAAGGTCTGAAACAGGATGACCGTTGCAACGCCCACCGCTATCAACCGGCCAAAGTCGTCTCGCGCCAGGTGTCCGACGCGTACGACCCGCAAGATTAGAAAGGCCAGCAACGCGAAGAGGATCAACGCTCCCACAAAGCCCAATTCCTCAGCAAGCACCGAGAAAATGAAGTCCGTATGACGGATACGCAAGAAGCGAAGCTGACTTTGCGTGCCACTGGCGTAACCTCGACCCAACCAACCACCCGAGCCCACAGCAATAAGTGCCTGAGTAACGCTGAAGCCGAGACCCAGTGGATCTCGCGTCGGATCCAGGAATAACGCAATCCGGTCCTGCATGTAGCCCTCCAGCTTTGCGAGGGCTATAGGTAGTGCAATGCCGGCTCCGAGTCCCAGGACCCCCATATGGAAGACCCGCATGCCGGCCACAAAAGCCATGGCCAACCAGACTGCGAGCAGGCCAGACGCTGTGCCCAGATCAGGCTGCTGGTAGATGAGGCCTATCGGGATAATCGTCAGTCCCAGCGATATCGCCAGGTGCCGGAGTTGGCGCATATCATTGTCAGCCATGTATTTTGCCAGAGCGATGATCAGCAGGAGCTTGGCGAACTCTGATGGCTGTACTGGCAGGAAGCCAAAATCCAACCATCGCTGGGAACCACCCGACACAGCCCCGACACCGAGAACGGCAAGCAGCAAGCCTATGGCCGCAACGTACGCGAGCCATCCAAGACTGCGCAAGAAGCGATAGTCCGCCGCTGCGACGATCAACAGAATCACGAGGCCGGCCAACGCATGTACTGCCTGCCGGCCGGCACACGGCAATACGCCGGGACATGCGCTATTGGCCCACGGATCGGCGCTGTAGATCATCGCCACGCCAAAGCCAATGGCGACGACCGTAGCAATCAGCAGGAGCCAGTCAAAGTCACGCCACAGGGAGCGACGCATAGCCCATCTTGAGCAGAGGTGCGGAGGTGCAGGGGAGAGGGGGAGACAAGGAGACAAGGGGACAAGGAGACAGGGAGACCGTCACCCCGTCTCCCCCTCTCCCCCTCACCTTGTCACCCTTGCTCCTCTGCTCTCCCGCGCCCCGGCACAGCAAGCGGGATGTCGGCGACGAGGCGGCTCTTACCATTGTCGTGCGCCAGTGAGAGCTTGACGCGACCTTTGTCCACTTCGATGTGCTTCGAGATGCCGTTGACGATTTCGTCTTTCAGGGTGTCGAGAAGGCCAGGCTTGATGCGTGCACGGTCGTAGACCAGGACAACCTGCAGCCGTTCCTTCGCGATGTCTTTGCTCGTGCCTTTCCGTCGTCCGAAGAGCCGGTCCCAGAGACTCATAGCTCACCCCCTGGGGCTCGGAAAATGTCCAATAGCCGCTCGAAGAACGATGGGGGTGCCTTCAGTTCCATGAATGGCACGTCCTCGCCCATTAGCCGGCCGGCGATGTGACGGAAGGCCTGGCCAGCCAGCGAGCCGTTCAGCAGGGCTACGGGGCGCCCCTGGTTTGTGGAGACGATGATCTGCTCGTCCTCCGGCACGACACCGATCAGCTCGATGGCGAGAATGTCGAGCACATCTCGTGTGTCCAGCATGTCGCCCCGCTCAACCATCGAAGGCTTCAGCCGGTTGATGATGAGTCGCGCCGGACCCTTTTCCTCTGCCTCGACAAGACCGACGATGCGGTCAGCGTCTCGGACAGCCGAAACCTCGGGTGTCGTGATGATGATAACGGCCTCTGCCGGGGCGACTGCGTTGCGATAGCCCTGCTCAATGCCTGCCGGCGAGTCAATCAAGACGAAGTCGACCATCTCTCGAAGATCGTCGCACAGTTCGCGCATCTGATCCTCGGAGACGGCTGTCTTGTCTCGGGTCTGAGCTGCTGGCAGCAGGTACAGCTCGGGCAGGCGCTTATCGCGGATCAAGGCCTGCTGCAGGCGGCAATGGCCCTCGACGGCGTCTACCAGGTCGTAGACGATTCGGTTCTCCAGCCCCATGACAACGTCCAGGTTCCGGAGTCCGATGTCAGCGTCGACGACGGCGACCCGCATCCCGCGCTGGGCCAAGGCGACCCCCAGGTTGGCAGTAGCCGTGGTCTTGCCAACACCGCCTTTGCCAGACGTGATGGTGATCACTCGTCCAGGCATGATATCCCCCTTCCTTAACGGAGAATGGAGAATGAAGGGTGGAGAGCGGATCATATCTCCCACCCATGACTGTACTGAAAAAGTCGATTCGAAAAGCGATTCCTACATATAGTAGTTAACTACCATCTTACTACACAACATGTAGTTAGTCAAGTCACTTGTCATATAGTTTTTTCAAGAGAATCAACCATATAACTTTTCCACTTGTCCCCGTTCCATTCTCCATTTTCCGTCAAGCGTTTTCCCAAATCTCTACGATGATCTGTCCGTCTTTCACGCGGGCTATCTCTGGCTGCGGAGTTCCCGTTTCGTCTTCAGGCGGCCGTGCTATCTGGTTGCCGATCCGGAGCTGCGTGGGGGCCAGTGCCAGTGCGCAAACGAAAGCCTGGTTGTCTCCCAGTGCGCCGGCATGGACCACCCCGCGCAGGTGACCCCACACGATCACATCACCGCCGGCCACGATCTCAGCACCAGGGTTCACATCGCCGATAACGATCACCGACCCCGCGTGGCGCACACTCTGACCGGAACGCAGCGTGCGTCGCACTACCATTCCATCAGTCGTCTCGGTGGGGCGAGGTGGCGGCTGGGGCTTTGGGCGCGCGGTATCGTATCCCAACCGCTGAGCACCCCGGCGCGTTCTGGCCGAGTCGCTCAGGACGGTGGTCAATGTCATGCCATGCGAGTCGAGCACGTCGACGACCATCTCCAGTTCCTCAGTCTCCAGGACGCGCTCTCCAAGTTGCAGGATGACATGCCCGCCGGTGAAGAAAGCTCCTACTCGTACAAGATGCTCTTTCAGGTTGGAGAGAACAGCGCTCCAATCAGCATCGCCAAGGACGACGAGCAGTCCATCCTTGGTGCCTTTAATTGTCACCGGATTCTCGGTCATCTCAGTAATCAGTGAACAGTGAACAGTAATCAGTGACTAGAACCTGTTGACTGAATACTGTTCACTGTTGACTGCTCACTGTCCGTAGGCGGTTGCCAGAGTGGCAGTCCGTAGTAGGTCCGAATGATCTGGGCTGCGATAGGAGCCGCCACCTGCGAACCCTCGATCACCTGCCCGACACCGTGCCCATCGACGACCACGACGACTGCGATTTCCGGGGCCTCGAAGGGTGCGAAAGCGATGAACCAAGCATGGGTCGGCAGGTTGCCATCTTCATCGCGAACACAGTCGGTGCCGGCTTCGTTGGGCTGACAGAACTCGGCCGTGCCTGTCTTGCCGGCTACACTCACCTCCGAGGGCAGGTGCGTCCAGGCCGTTTGAGCGGTTCCAGCAGTTACAGCCTGGCGCATCCCCTCGCGTACAACGGCAAGATACGCGGGATTGACGGGCACGTCGCGAATCACCTCGGACTCGATACTTCCCAAGGTCTGCTCTTCGGAATCGAGAACGCGCTGAACGACCTGCGGCCGGTAAAGGGTGCCGCCGTTGGCGACGACAGAAACCAGACTGAACATCTGGATTGGCGTCACCAGTACATCACCCTGGCCAATGCCCATGTTGTACGTATTACCGGTTGTCCACACACCGCCGTCGGCTCCAAACCTCCGCCGCTTCCATTTGGGCGTCGGCACCAGGCCAGCCGCTTCGCCCGGAAGGTCAATTCCCGTTGGTGCGCCCAGGCCAAACAGCTCGGCGTAGCGCGCTAACCGCTCGACGCCCAACCCGCGAAAATCCTCAAACCCGCCGGCCACTTCGTAGAAAAAGACGTCGCACGACTGAGCGATAGCGCCGACGATGTTCAGGTGTCCATGCCCCGACCGAAGCCAGCAGTAAAACGGCTGTGCCAACTCCAGGTCATCCGGGAAATATTGGTTCTTGACCAGGATTACGCCCGGGTCATTGATCAAGGTGTCGGGCGCGATGATCCCTTCTTCCAGGGCGGCTGAGGCGGGAATTAGCTTGAAAACCGAGCCTGGCGGGTAGAGTCCCGCAATGGCGCGATTCAGGAGCGGATTGAAGGGAGCATTCGTGAGTCTTTCCCAATCCTCGACCGAGATGCCGCCGGCAAACAAGTTGTTGTTGTAGCTGGGCAGCGAGACCATCGCGAGGATTTCGCCGGAGTTCGGGTTGCCAACCAGAACGACACCCGAGGATGCCCCAAGCTCCTCCAGTGCGTTGCGCAGGATCCCTTCAACGTCCTTCTGAAGTTGGATATCGACCGTCAGGTACAGGTTGTTCCCGCTTGTCGGCTCCACCGGTTCGCCAATCGCGCGCACGATACGGCCGAGCACATCCACCTCGACGAACCGCTGCCCCTTCTTCCCCCGGAGAACATCCTCGAAGCTGTACTCAATGCCGGCCAGGCCAATCCGATCATCCGGCTGGTAGTCCTCTGTCTGATACGCGTCGGCCCACTCTCTGGGGATCGGACCCATGTATCCCAGAATGTGAGACAGGAGGGGACCAACAGTGTATTCGCGAATCGGAGCCGTTTCAACGCGAACGCCGGGCAGTGACAGGTGAGCCTCTTCGATGATGAGCGCAACCTCACGTGGAACGTTGGCTTTGACCAGTACCGGTGCATACGGATCGTGTTCGCGGCCGGCCTCGACGATTTCCTGAATGCCTGTCCTGAGCCCAGCGGTGTCCTGAGTTTGTCGAAGGGTCGAAGGGCCGGGGCGCGAGATTGTGTCAACGCCGGCAGACCGACTGCTGACAGGGATGTCGAGCAGGTTCGATAGCTCCTGGTAGACGTGTTGTTCCTGGCCGTCCGGCAGATCGGCTGGCACGATGCTGATTGCGAAGCTGGCCTTGTTTCGGACCACAATCTCGCCGTCACGGTCGTAGATGACCCCTCGGGGCGCGTCGATGGCTTCAACGCGAAAACGGTTGGTGTCAGCCCGCAGCCGGTACCGCTCGCCCCGCACGATTTGCAGTTGCCAGAGCCGGCCAGCCAGCACGACAAACAGCAGGACCACGACCATTCGATAAACCGCTAGCCGGGTCGATGTGCCGTTGTGATCCAGGCTGCGGGGTGGGCGGGGAAACGGGTCTCGGAGTTCCATGGCGCGTTACCAGCCCATCTGTGGCTGGCCTGTGAGCCGGTGGAGACGTCGGAGGGGCAAATAAATGAATGGCGCAGCTAGCAGATTGAGCAGCGCAGCCGGCAGGATGACATGCAGAAGTGCCGGCTCCCAAAGCACAGACCGGCCAAGCACCTGCAGTAAGAACAGGACGATGGCGTGATACAACACAGTTGCCAGCAAGATAACCAGGCCTGGCAACAGCAAGTTCCCGCGGAAGACATTGATCTCACCCAGTCCTGAGAGGTAGCCGACAAGGAGCAGAGGAAGCGTGATAACACCGAACGGCGCTCCGGACAAAAGATCAAGCATCACACCGCCGACAAATCCCCACATGACCCCTTCTCTTCCCCCCCGGAGAAGACTCCATGATACGACAGCCAACAACATGAACTGCGGCTTTGCACCGATGAGCGAGAGATGAGGAGCCAGGGACGTCTGGAGGAGTGCAATGCCGGCCAGCAGGAGCACAGCTAGGTATGCGCTCATCGGTTCATTTTGCTCGACTGAGATTAGTGTCCCGGACGCGGGGGCGAGGCAGGTCGGATTGACCGCCCATTCGCAAATAGACCTGCTCTCCGATCTGCTTCGCCCCTACAGTCACCGCCGTTTCCGGTTTCATGTGCAAAAGGTCATTGCCCAAGCGACGTCTAGCGAACGTCGTCGTAGTCAGTAGGCTGGAAGTCGGTGATAACGGAAACGATCTCCAACGCGCTGAAGTCGGCAGCGGGCGCCAGGTCGGCAGTCTGGAACGGGTCCACGTCTCGTTTGTGCACCTGGGTAACCTGCCCGATCACGAGACGCCGTGGGAAATTGCCGCCGTAGCCCGACGTGATGACGATGTCACCAACATGCACTTCCACGTCCGGCGGAATCCGGGTCAAACGAAGCGCGCCGTCGACGCTGCCGGTCACAATGCCTGTCGCCCCGGAGCTTTGAATGCGGGCGTTGATCTTACTGGTCGGATCGATGATCAGCAGGACACGCGATGCGTGCTGCCCAACTCGGACAACCTGGCCCACGAGTGCACCGGCTCGCGTGACCGGCATACCCTTCTTCACGCCATCGTTGTCACCTACGTCGACTACGATATAGGCCAAGGGATTGCTGGGTTCGTGGCCTACAACCTCACCCCCAAGAATGTCGGCTGCACGAATGTCAAAGGACGAATTGGCGCGCTTGAACTGAAGCTCTTCACGCAATGAGTGGACTTCTCGCGTCTCGTCCGTGAGTTTGACGTTCTCGATCATCAGTTGGTCGACTAACTCGCGGAGTGCCTCATTTTCCGCCTGAAGACCGTCGAGATGGCGAGCCGTTTCAACAACGTTGTTGACTCGATCCAAAGCTCCATCGATGGTTCGCTGGAGCGGCATCACCGTATCCAGGATGATGCGCTCAGCCGGCGCCAACGCCGCTGTTCGGTGCAAGGCAATGCCGATGAAGCTCACGCCGATCAACACAAACAGGATCGTCGAGTCGCTTACGCGCTTCAAATTCCTACCTTCCCAGCAAACTGATTTCCACGGATTGAAACGGATTGGTTTCGGATGTCGTTATCCATGCAATACATGCGAATTTGTGTGCGCTATCGAACCATGCCGGCCCGCTGGGTTGCTGCCAGGGCCACGTGCAGGGTATCCAGGTCCTCCAGGACAGCGCCAGCACCCCGCGCCACGCAGGCCATCGGGTCTTCCGCCACTCGGACGTGCATTTTCGTTTCATCTTGCAGGCGTTGGGCGATGCCTTGCAATAGCGCACCTCCGCCAGCCAGCACGATACCGTGATCCATCAGATCAGCCACCAGCTCAGGCGGTGTGCCGTCCAAAGTATCGCGCACCAGCTCGACGATGGTGCTGACAGGCCCTGAGAGCGCCTCGCGAATCTCGACACTGCTCACTTCGACGCTTTGCGGTAGCCCGGTGATCAAGTTTCGCCCCCGCAATTCCATAGTCTTTTCCTCTTCCAGCGGGTAGGCGGAGCCGATCTGCATTTTGGCCATCTCGGCCATCCGCTCGCCGATGTAGAGGTTGTATTTCTGCCGGGCGTAGTTGATGATAGCCTCATCCATCTCGTCGCCAGCCACCCGCAGGGAGCCAGCCACGACGATACCGCCCAACGCAATAACGGCGACCTCGGTCGTGCCACCGCCTACGTCTACAATCATGCTGCCCATGGATTCGGTCACCGGCAGGCCGGCGCCGATCGCCGCCGCCATCGGTTCCTCGATCAGGTAGGCTTCACGAGCGCCGGCATTGACGGCGGCATCGTGGACAGCTCGCTTCTCGACCTCAGTGACGCCACTGGGGATACCGACGACGACCCGCGGGCGAGGCATGGGTGTGAGAACCGTCTCGTGAACTTTATTAATGAAATAGTGGAGCATCTTCTCGGTAACGTCAAAGTCGGAGATGACACCATCGCGAAGCGGGCGAATGGCAATGATGTTGGCCGGCGTTCGCCCAACCATTTCTTTGGCCTCAGCTCCGATGGCCAAGATTTTGCGGGTCCTTTTCTCGATGGCGACAACCGAGGGCTCGTTGATAACAATGCCTTGTCCGCGGACCATCACGAGTGTGTTCGCGGTACCCAGGTCGATTCCCACATCTCGTGAGAAGAGGCCCAGGACAGCATTCAGAGGGCTGAACAAAGAAGATCCTCCTCACCAGTCTCAAGTAACACGAAGCTGCGCAGACCCTACATCTAGTGGGAGGTGGCAAGTTCGAGCTACTACCGATAGTGCAAGGCCGCTCCCGCCTTTGCGCTATCGCAGAGTATTGCTAACATTATACCATAAATCACGCAAGAAAAAAAGACCCGGCAAGGCACAAAAGCGTCTCCTACCGAGCAGGATCCTTAAAATTTGCGGTTGGTTCCCTTCTGAGGGCAGTGACCACACAACGCTGCGGTCTGCAACCGCTTTCCCTGGATGACAGCTAGTCTTCCTCTGCGCTGTCGTCGGGCTCCATCGCCTCCGGAACGACCTCCACCTCGACTTCGACCTCTTCCTCTGGAACTTCTTCTTCGACTTCTTCAACCTCCAGCTCCGGATGGCCGATGCGGACGATCATTTCATCGGGATCGGTAAGTATAGTAATCTGATCAGGTAGGTCGAGATCTCGCACGAACACAGAGTCGTCAATCTCTTCCAGGCCGCTGATGTCGATGTTGATGAACGGAATCAAGTCCGTGGGCAGTGCCTCAATCTCAATTGCATCTAGCGACTGATTAATAATGGCTTCGCCACGCACAACAATGTCTGGTGTACCTTCGAGGTTGATGGGGACCTCACTGGTGATGGTCTCGGTGAGAACAACCTCCTGAAAGTCGACATGCAGCAAGTTGCGCGTGATCACATCACGTTGTACGGCACGGGCCAACGTAATATGCGGCTTCCTGTCGCCTTTTACGTTCACGGTGATCAAACGGTTGGCGCCGGCCCTCCGCAGGACGGTAGATACCTCATGGGTGTCGACCTGAATTGGAATCGGGTCGATGGCAGAGCCGTAGATGATGGCTGGCACCAGACCCTCCCTCCGGATACGCTTGACTTTCTTGCCGATAATTTCGCGCTTTTCAGCGGTTAGCACGATCTGCTCCATAATCCTGTGGGCTCCTTGACTTCGATTGCGCTTGTCACTTGGGACGCGCTCAGTACAGGCCTGAGCCGAGCCTGCCCTGAGCCCTGTCGAAGGGTCGAAGGACTCAGTACAGGCTCGTACAAACGCGCCCTGACCGCATTAAGCCCGTCGTGCAAACGGGTATTTGGCAAGGCCAGGGCGTCGTGCATTTACTGACTACAGATGCGATGCTACATTATAGCATGCGCAACCCTCTCGTGCAAATTCATTGACCGCAGCGTTTTCACGATATTTTCATACAACCGTCGTTATTACCCTGCTGCATTGTGATATAGTGTCTGCGACGTATCGCGCGTGAGGGGACACGCGAGATCCTTTACCGACGGCCGGCTGGGACAGTAGGCATCCCAGCCGGCTTCTTATTCACCCGCGGCGGTGTAGTGGAGGCCAGGTGACCGCCGCGTGACAGGAGATATGGGATGCGTTATGCGATCGTCGGTGTAGTGTTGGGCACCGTCGGTGTGGTTATCGGATACGCTCTGATTGGCCCGCGGGGTGCGCTCATCGGTGCGGCACTGGGCCCGGTGAGCACGGCGCTTTTTGTGGCAGTTCGCAAGCCGGCACGCATTGCCGATTTTCTCGTGCGTGTATTCCGTCCGCGTTCGTCTCGGTAGGTACATCACAGAACGCGTTCTTGCTTTAGGGCGGCCGCTGTGGTAGGATTGGCATGCGCATGCCATGTCCACTTTCAATGAGCGCCGGCTCGGTGTCATACTGTACGTGCTGTGCCTCGGCGTCCTATTCCTCGCTGGGTTTCTTGGCATTTTCGGACAACGTTGGCTCCATCGCGGCATCGTGTATGGCCCACCGCATAACATTCCCCTGGCCAGCGTGTACCCCTTCGGTGTCAACGCGGCCCTTGAGCAATATTCCCCGTCACAGCGAAAGCGAATCTTGAGTCAACTCGATAGCGATGGCTTCCGCTGGATTCGTCAGGTCTTGCCCTGGGACCGAGTCGAGTCCCGCCCGGGTCAGTACGCGTGGTCTCCGTGGGATCAAATCGTCGAAGATGTGGCTCGCCACGACCTCAGCCTCATTCTCGTGATTGACCAGACGCCGGCCTGGGCTCGCACGACCGTTCGACAACCCTTCGACACAGCTCAGGACAAGGCTCAGGACACCGCACCAGACGCTGATCCGCGGGCGCTGCCGGCCGATCCCGCCGATCTGGCCAGTTTTGTAGGAGCGGTGGTCGATCGTTACGGCAGCCGGGTGGCAGCCCTCGAAATCTGGCGCGAACCGAACCTGCAGCCCTATCGTCACGAGAACGACAACTGGACCGGCGGCCCCGACCCCGCACAGTATGTCGCATATCTGCGGGCAGCCTACAAGGCAGCGAAGGCCATCAACCCGGCGATCACGGTCCTCAACGCCGGTTTGGCCCCCACAACAGAGAACAGCCGGCGAGCTATGAGCGACGTTGACTTCCTGGAAGCCATGTACGACGCCGGTGCTGCACCCTACTTTGATGCTTTGGCCGCCCGCCCTTTGGGCTTCTGGTCCGGCCCCGACGACCGACGGGTGGATGCGCGTGTCTTGAACTTCTCACGCCTTTTACTTCTACGCGAGATCATGGTGCGGCACGGCGGTGCTGACAAAGCAGTCTGGGCAGTGGAATTCGGCTGGAACGCGTTGCCGGCCGACTGGTCTGGTCCACCTCCACCCTGGGGAACCGATGATCCAGAGAAGCAGGCGCGTCGCACCGTCGAGGCCGTGCGCCGGGCTCAGGCTGAATGGCCCTGGATGGGTCCCATGCTGGCGCTCCACCTGGATCCGGCCGCGCCGGCCGACGACCCGATCCAGGGGTTTGCAATGCTGGATGACAACCCTTCGACAGGCCCTTCATCAAGCTCAGGACGGGGCTCAGGGCAGCGTCTGGTACCGCGGCCCACCTACTTCGCTTTGCGCGACCTCATGGCTGAACACCAGGTGGGCGTCGGGCACTACCCGGCCGATGCGTGGTTTGCGAGCACTGACTGGCGGTCAGTCGACGGCGCCATCGTGCAGCGCACGCCCGACGGCGATATCGTCGTCAGCCGGCCCTCACCCTTCGGTCGATTCTACTTGGCCATCGGGCTGTTGTTGGCAGTGGCCGGCGTCGTCGCCTGGCGCCTCGACCGCCTGATTCCCCTCCCCCGCTGGGAGCCGGCCGTCGTCCTTACCCTCACGATCTTCCTACTCTCGCCGTGGCTCGCTCTGACACTGTTTTCCCTTTTTACCCTTTTTACCCTATTCACTTTTCGCCTGGATCTAGGCCTGGCCATCATCGTCCTATTCATCCCCTTCTTCCGCTTCCCCAAATATTTCGGCCCACAGCCAATCTCCGTCCTCGAACTCCTCACCTGGCTGGCCGCCGCCGCCTGGTTCACCAAGCAGGTTCCGAACCTCGTTCACGCATCACGTTTCACGTTTCACGTTTCGCGTTTCACGAGTCTTGACTATGCCGTGATCGCCCTGGTCCTCATCAGCCTTCTCTCCCCCCTCGTGGCCGCCCACAAAGGCGTCGCCATCCACGAGCTGCGGGTCGTCGTTATCGACTCGGCTGTGTTCTACTTTCTCGTACGCTCATCGGGGCTGTCGCGTGCGCAGTTGTGGCGGCTGATGGATGCACTGATCCTGGCCGGCCTCCTGGTAGCACTGTACGGCTTCTACCAGTACCTATTCTCTGAGGACGTCATCGTCGCCGAGGGCGTGCGGCGCATGCGAGGTGTTTTTCCGTCACCCAACAATCTGAGCCTGTTTCTAGGGCGGACCGTGCCGATGGCCGGCGTGGTTGTGGTCTGGGGGCGCGTACGATGGCGCTGTGTGTTCTACATGGTGGCCGGCTTGATTATTACTGGCGCACTCTACCTGACCTTCAGCCGCGCGGCGTGGCTGGTGGGCTTGCCGGCTTCGGTGCTGTTCGTCGGTTTGGTACGCGGCCGGCGTGCGCTGGGAAGCGCCGTTGCGGCGGTCGTCGCCCTTGTGCTCAGTGTGTTGCCGTTTGCCGGCACCGCCCGCATGAACTCGGTGTTCGCCCTGTCGCCGGGAAGTTCAACCTACCGCCGGCTCAAGCTATGGCAGTCAGCGGTCAACATGATTCGCGACCACCCCCTCTTCGGAGTGGGACTGGACAACTTCCTGTACCAATATCGGGAAAAATACGTCCTGGCCGGCGCTCGGGACGACCCCAGCCTGTCCCATCCTCACAACCTGATCCTGGATTTCTGGGCGCGCCTGGGACTCCTGGGCGTCGTGGTTTTGGGCTGGTTGGTTGTTGCGTTCTTCAGGAAAGCCTGGCGGCTGCATCAGCGCCTGGACGCGAACGGTCAAGTACTGGTGCTCGGGCTCATGGCAAGCATGGTCTATGCGCTGGCGCACGGGTTTCTGGACCACTCGTATTTCCTGGTGGATTTGGCATATGTGTTTATGTTGGCGGTGGGGATGGTCAGCAGGCTGAACAGCGAACAGGGGAATTAAATCTGGAGGGA
>JBHIAO010000106.1:0-14253 GCA_046758565.1 Anaerolineae bacterium | reverse complement strand
TTGGTATTACCTACCCTCGTCGCTGCGTTACTCCTCACGGCTTCGGGACTGCCACCGTCGCCTGGTCACCCACACGGCCATTGCTCGTCATATCACGACTCAAGGGAAATGGCTAGTCAACCATCATCTTGCTGCACAGCGATGCCGGGTCCAATACCGTCCTGTGGCGCACGCCAGAGGAGGAGAATTACCACTTCCACAACTGGTCCCCGAACGGTCGCTTCTTCCTGTACAGCCACTGGGGCACAGGTTGGCCCGTGGCGACGACGCCGACTGACTTGTGGGTCTGGGATGTCGAGACGCGCACCGGACACCGCTGGGTGCCGGATGCGTTCGGCGCCGCCTGGCCGCCGGCGGGAGATCGCGTGGCGGTCCTGCTGACCGGCACGCCGCACCTCGACAGCGCGGGCCGGGTGATGGACACGGACTTCGCGGTCGGCGAACCGCTAACTGCTACGCTGGCAGTGCTGAACTGGCCGGATGAGCGCCTGGTGGCCCAGACGCCGGCCGGCTACTGGCCCCGTCTGGTGGATGATGACGAAGCCTGGCAGGAGTTCGCCCGCCGGCAACCGGTGTGGTCGCCCGATGGTAGGTGGTTGGCCTACCGCGGGCCGGATGATGAGCTATGGGTGATGCGAGCTGACGGGTCGGAGCTCCGGCGTATCACCCAGGGGTTGCTACGCCGGGCTGTCGCCGGGGTGCTCTCTCCCGTCGCCCGGCGCCTGACCGTTGCGTGGTCGGCGGATAGCCGGTACCTGGCCCTGGCCATCGCGGGGCACATTTGGGTGTTGAGAGGACCGTGGCCGCCATGATCTCAGCACAACAGAACCGGGGGTCGTCACGAACACATGAAGCTACACCTGATCTAATCCGCGCCTTCCTGCACATCCGCGATTGTGACAGAGGAGAACGATGGTGAAGAAGAGCAGTCGTTTGCGTTATGAATTAGCTGGAATTTGCGTGATTGTATGGTCGCTGATTGCCTGTACCACGCCTGTCCCTTCGGGCGAAACCGGGGTTCACTCGGGACCCCGACCCGTATCGGAGGCGACAGTCATACCCATACCGTTCCCTACCCCATCGGTAGCGACCACCGACCCCTTCGCCGGCTTCTGGCGTCTCATACAGCAGGGGTTACCACGTCCTGCCGAAGCACACCAGGTCCTGATGGATGAACTCCTGGCCTACCTCCAGACCCTTCCTCAGGGGATCAACAGCCTGACCGACCCGGAGGCCCTGGCCCGGCTTCCATTCCGAGGGCCCTGGCGTCCCCAGCCTGACGAGAGAGAGTTTCGGCTCATCGACCTTGACGGTGATGGAGCGCTTGAGCTCCTGGTGGCCCGTGTACCGCCGGCAAGCATCGTGCGCCAGACACCCCAGGGTTTCACCGCGGAAGATCTGCCCAGCTCTGTTTCCTGGCCGCCAGACTTCTCCTTGCCCTTCATCGAGCGGGTGACAGACCTGACTGGTGATGACCGGCCCGAGATCGTGCTCACCTACCTGTTCGGGGCGGGCTCCTACAACGGCATCGAGCTGTTGGTTATCGGTCGGGAGAACGGGAGTTGGGCTGAGCGGTTGCGGGTATCGCTGAACACCTGGGCCGGCGGCGGGCAGTGGCGGCTGGAGCCGCTACCTGACGGCACCCAGACCATCGTCACCACCTGCGCCGTGTTGGGCGTCTTCGACCACAAGCTGCTCGCCCATCCGATGCAGCGGGATACCTACCGTTGGAACAGGGAGCGCTTCGTGCTGGCGGGCTCGGAGCAGGACCCGCCGGCCTACCGGCGTCAGGTGATCAACGTCGCCGAAGCGGCACTGCGGGCCGGGGCCTATCGCGCCGCCCTGGCCACCTATCAGCGTCTGCTGGACGAACCGGATCTGCCTGACGATCCCCTGGAGCGAAGCACCGTGACCCAGGACCATCCTGACTGGATCGCCTACGCCACCCTGCGCATGGGCCAGCTCCACGCCTTACTGCGCGAGCGGGCGGCGGCCCTGGAGATCTTGTCCCAGGCTGAGGGAGCCGGCTCCACCGTGGGCCGGCTGGCCCGGCACTTTCGCGAGACCTATCAGGCCACTGGCGACCCGGCCGCGGCCTGGGCGTCGATGCTGTCCGACACTGAAATCCACGAGGAGCAGTACTACCAGCGAGGCAACCTGGTCACCTTCCCCGGCGACGCTTTTGGTGCTCTTTATGCCGGGATGGCGCTGGCCGCCACGCTGAACGAACAGCCCGACGCACTGGACAAGGGCACCGAGGAGCTTCGCGCCGCTTGGCGTGAGCGCGACCTCGAGGTGAAAGCACTTCTGGTGACCGACCTGGACGGCGATGGTCAGGCAGAGACGGTCGTTGTCCAGCCTGTCGCTCCGCCATCGTCGGGGGTGACAAGCGGAGAAGCTGCCGCCTGGGTGCTGGATCGGGGACCGGACGGCTGGTTTGCTGCCCGGTTGCAGCATTTTGCCGGCCAGGGGGACGTGCCGCTGGAAGGGCCATTGCCGGTACCCGGCACGCAGCGCCAGGCTGTGCAGATGAGCTCCTGGGTATGGAGCTGGGACAGGGAACAGGTCATCCGCTACCAGGACGCGCAAACCTGGCGGGTAATGGAAGAAACGGCCCCGGCCTCCTGCAATGTGCGCTGGCAGGGCCAGGCAGTGTCACAGCCGGCACAAATGAGCCTCGGCTCTTTGCTCTCCTCCACCGGCGCCGCTCAGAGCCCCGAGCGCGAACCGGCAGAGGTGAGCTCAGGCCGACGGCCGGTGCCATGGGACGTTCAACTGGTCGGACAGATCGGCGGTCCGATCTTCGCCGTGGCGGTGCAAGGGAATTACGCCTATGTGGGTGTGGGGCCGCGCCTGACTGTGCTGGATATCTCTGATCCGAGCCGGCCAGCAGTGGTGGGACGATCAAGCGTACTATCTGAGATCGTCAAGGACGTCTACGTCTCCGGCCACTACGCCTATCTCGTTGGCTGGTACACAAATCTTCGAGTGATGGACATCTCCGACCCGACTCTCCCAGCCGAAGTAAGTGTTTTCAAAACGTCGGGAGCGGCCGAGGCGGTCTACGTCGCCGGCCAGCACGCCTACGTCGCTGCTCAGACAGCCGGCCTGCGCGTGATCGACGTTTCAGATCCCACCGCGCCGGTAGAAGTCGGCGCTTATGATACTGGAGGCCGGTCCGCCCACGATGTGTACGTCGCAGGCCGTTACGCTTATCTCGTTGACTGGGCCGGCCTTCAGATTGCAGATATCTCTGACCCGGCCCAGCCGGTACAGGTGGGCATTCTCGACACGCCTGGCCTGGCCCAAGGCGTGCATGTCGCCGGCTATTACGCATACATCGCCGCTGAGGAAGCTGGCCTGCAAATCGTGGATGTCTCCGACCCTGCTGCTCCCACGCTGGTGAGTACCTACGATACGCCGGGCCGTGCCAGTAACGTCCGTGTCGCTGGCAGTTACGCCTACGTGGCCGATTCGTACGCCGGATTGTGGATTGTGGACGTCTCTGATCCGGTTGCACCGGTAAGAGTAGGGGCCTACTACGACCCATCAGGCTCCCTCAATTACGTCGTCAACGTACAGATCGTGGGCCGCCACGCCTATGGAGTCGGGGGGTGGGACAGCAGTTTCCAGATCGTGGATGTGTCCGACCCGACTGTGCCGGTGGAAGTGGGCAGATATGGTGCACTGAGATCTGCCGTGAGCCTCCAAGTTGTCGGCAAATACGCCTACGTCGCTGATGAGCCGTTTGGACTGCGGGTGATCAACGTCTCCGACCCAACTGCGCCGGCGGTGGCGGGGTCTTATGAGACGCCGGGATTCGCCAAGGATGTCCACGTCGCCGGCCACCCTTCGTCAAGCTCAGGACAGGTCTATGCCTACATTGCCGATGGACGGTCGGGGCTCCGCATCGTGGATGTCTCCAACGTCGATGACATGGCAGAGGTGAGTGCTGAGGAGTCGGCGTGGTACGTGTCGCGGGTGCTTGTCCAGGATCGCTATGCCTATTTGGCCGGCGGGTACAGCGACACGCTGCGCGTTGTGGACATCTCTGATCCCACGGCACCGGTCACTGTCGGCGTCTATGATGAACAGGGCGCGGCCCATGACATCTTTGTCGCCGACGATTACGCATACCTGGCCCATGAGTACCGGGGTCTGGAAATTCTCGACGTGTCCGATCACGCTGGGCTGATGAAGGTAGGCCAACATGACCTGCCAGGCCCGACATGGGCGGTCGATGTTGCCGACTACTATGCCTATCTGACCAACGAATGGAGCGGGCTGCGAATCTTCGACGTCTCGAATCCGGCTCTGCCGATCGCAGTAAGTGCTTACCAACCCGACGCGCCGGCCAAATTTCAAGACGTCTTCGTCGCCCGTGCGCCATCCGATTCGGGCAAGGACTATGCTTATGTTGCCGACTCCTATCGTGGCCTGCGTGTCATCGACGTCTCCGATCCCAATGCACCGGTAGCCGCCGGCTTCTACCCGGGAGGTGTCGTCGGGGTCCACATCGCCGGCGATTATGTTTACGCAGCCGCCCAAGCCGGTGGGTTACTCATCCTGCGCTTCACGCCAGGCCTGACACAGTGGGTGTACCTGCCGCTTGTCTTTCGTTAACCGGGGCAGCAAACCAAACGGAGCAAGGCCATGAAATGCCGACAATTGTCCGTCGCGGCTCTCGCCCTAAGCCTGTTGTTTCTATTGACCTCCGTTGGCCCTGCCCAGCCACCGGTGGAGAACGCCACGCCTGGCCCCCGCCAGAAGCTCGCGCTCGCCGACCGTTGGAGCCAGCCGGCCAACGCTGTGGCGGTTCAGGGCAACTACACCTACGTCGGATTCGGTTCAACGCTGGTCGTGCTGGACGTTTCGAATCCGGCCAGCCTGAAGAAAATCGGCCAGTCGCCTCAGCTCTCCGGCACCGTGCAGGATGTAGACATCGCGGGAGCCCGCGTCTACGTCGTCGCCGAGGAAGCTTTGCACGCAATCGATGTCTCGCAACCGGTGGCACCGCTGGAGATTGGCACGTACGAGACAGCGGGACAAGCCGTGGGCATTGCCGTTGTCGGCTCCTTCGCCTACGTCGCCGCCGGCCGGCACGGCTTGCGGGTGATCGATGTCTCTGACCCGTCCGCACCCCACGAAGTGGGCGCGTTCGATACGCCAGGCTCAGCGCAGGATGTCTACCTCTTGGGTGGCCACGCTTACGTGGCTGACGGTCCTGGAGGATTGCGGATTGCGGACATCTCCGATCCGGCTGCGCCGCACGAAGTTGGTGCTTTGGACACGGTGGATCGCACCCTTGACGTCTACGGTGTAGGCCATTCCATCTACCTGGCCGAGGGCCGGCAGGGGCTGCGCGTCATTGATGTCGCAGACCCCGTCCAGCCGACAGAGGTCGGCACCGTGGATACCCCTGGCTACGCGCAAGGTGTCTATGTCGCCGGCCATATCGCCTACGTGGCCGATGGAGAGGCCGGCCTGAACATGATAGATGTCACCAATCCCGCAGCGCCAGGCGTCAGCGCGAGGCTCGACACACTCGGGTCAGCACGCGCTGTTTTCGCTACTGAGGATCCTGCGGCGCGCTCAGAACAAGCTTACGCTTATGTCGTACTGGGCGAGGCTGGGCTCCAGGTGGTAGACGTTTCGGACCCGACAGAACCAATGGAACGTAGCTTATTCCAGGAGCCGGCCGACTGGAACGTGGAGCTCGTGGGGCAGATTGGCGGTGGCCCAACTGAAGCCGTGACCGTCCAGGGGGGTCGTGCTTACATCGGCGTGGGGTCGTGGTTCGCGGTACTCGACATCTCCGACCCGGCCCACCCGAAGAAGCTAGGTCAGGGGCCGAAGTTGCCCGATATAGTGCGCGACATCGCCGTTGTTGAGAGTCATGCGTACGTGGTAGCTCGCAACGAGTCTACCCGCATGGCGGGGCTGTGGATAATCGATATCTCCAATCCCGAGGCGCCTGCCGTCGCAGGCTCGTATCAGGAGATGGGGATTGAGAGTGTTGACGTGGCCGACCATTATGCCTACGTCCCCACTGTGTGGGGCCTGCGGGTGCTGGACATTTCCGACCCCGCCACGCCTCGTGAGGTAGGCGCCTACAACGGAAGCCGCACGGCCTATGGCATCCATGTTGTAGACGGCTATGCTTACATGGCGGAGTCTACCCACGGACTGCGAGTGGTCGATGTCTCAGACCCCACTGCTCCGACCGAGGTTGCGCGATTCCTGACGCCTGCTCGGGCCCAGGATGTCCATGTCGCGGGCGGTTATGCTTACGTTGTCACCGGCGGGAAAATTCACGTGCCGCCCCTCCTGCACGTGCTTGATGTGTCCGACCCCACTGCACCGGTGGAAGTTGGATCATATACCCTATCGGGAACGGGCTGGGATATCGACCTGGTTGACCGATACGCCTACGTCATCACATCGGCCGGCCTGCACGTTATCGACGTATCCGATCCCACCCAGCCATGCGAGGTAGGCACCTATCAGACGCCCGGGTACGCGCAAAAGCTTGATGTGGCTGGTGGGTACGCCTATGTGGCCGATCGTATTCAAGGCTTGCGCGTAATCGACGTCACAGACCCTACAGCGCCGACAGGAGCCGGTGTCTATCAAGTGCCGCAACATGTCGACAGTGCCTGCGCAACGGGCAAATCGGTCTTTCGTTCACTCCGACTGGCACCGTCCAAGGATCTGAGCGCCGGCCGGCGGATACAGGCGGCATCCAGCCTGCGCCGGCGATTGCAACAACAACCCAGACGCCCACACCGACCGCCACCGTGACTTCAACAGTTCGCTTATATCTACCTCTGGTCGGACGCAACTTCGCACAACTTCCTGACCTGATCGTGGACGCGGTTTTCAACTCGATGTGTCCTGACGCTCCAGACCCACTGCTTTGTCGTTGTATTCGGAAGGGAGAGACCGGTAAACTCGTGGCCTGCATACGTAACCGAGGATCAGCGCACACGGGGTCCTTTACCGTCCGCATCAACACACCCCTTCACGACGGCATGCTACAAGTGGCAAACATGCGGCCGGGACGTCGCCTCTGCATCCAGGATGGGCCAACGACTTCCTCAGCCGAGGTCATCGTGGACGCGGACAACGAGGTCGTGGAAAGCCGGGAGGATAACAACGTTTGGCGAGGGCCCGTGCCTACAGCGGTGCCCGCACCGGAGTGCACGCCGGCCCCCACTACCCCACCCACGCCGACGCCTGGCGACGAGAATGGCCCACAGACTGTGCCGCCGTGGTATGTCGATCCATACAGCTCAAACATCGCCATCATCGCGCTGGACTATCAGACGTTGCGGCTGAAAAACGCCTACTTCACCCGACAGGTACCATGTGATGGCCGGCATCCGCCGGTGGACGACGAAGAGCTGCGATGGAGAGCGTCGGGCCTTTTCGCCGCGACAGGGCGTTGGGTGGCCGATTTCATGGACGAGCAACCCTGTCCGATCGAAAAGGTGAACTTCCACATTTCTCGCGTGGGCGATTTTGTTGTGCTATATGAGCCCGCTGTGGATTTCGGCGGAGTTGCGGTGTCGCATCCTTGCAGTGGGCTGGTGCTGTTCGCAGGGAGCGTTGTCTGGGCAGGACGTGGGAGACAACTGTATCCCGCCGACCCTATTCTCCCTGAAGCACTGGAGCACACCCCAGAACAAGCTCCACCCCCTCAGCGGATTGACATATGGGGGCTCGGTGGGGAACTGGAAGACGTTGAGGATGGCATGGCTGCCTGGAACTCCGTCCGGGGCCTGAACCTAGTGAAGGACCTGGCTTCTGCCCCTTACAGTGTACTCGTGTATCTCTACCCGCGCTCGGTGGGGCTCTTTGACCCGGACAGCGCTGACTGGGTCATTTTCGTGCATCGTGGTCTGACTGGGTAGCACTAAGAACGCGGATCACTCGGATTCACAGATTCTGCGCGCGAATCTGTGAATCCGAGTGATCCGTTGTTCTTCATTAGCATCCATCAGGAGGAGGTAATACTTTATGCTTATGAAACTGGCTTCGACGACTTTGGTCGTCATCCTGGCCATTACTGCCCTCAGCGTCGTCCTGGGACAGGCTTCGGTGTTGCCCTCTTCGGCCACGCCAATACTGACACCCACTGCCATGTCGCCGGCCGCCGTGGCCCACGTCCAGTCGAGTGATGCGTCTCGACTAGAATCGACTTCGCATCTATGCGAGTGCATCGCGAGAGTGACCGTTCATGTCACAGACAACGGAACAGCCGCCGGCACCCCGGTACCTGGTGTGGTCGTGCAGCTAAGGACCGCGACAGGAGCACCGATGGCTACGGGCGTCACTGACAGCAACGGCGTTGCAGCCATGGAACATGTGCTAGTCCGAGGCACTGCGGGCTATGAGCTCTGGCTGCGGCAGACGCCGGACAGCGATTGGCACATGGCCGGCACCATCGGCGATTTGCCATGTCAGGGGAGCATCCACGTTATCGTGTCGCTCCCACCGGAAGGTGACATCACACCAACGGTTACACCAACCCTGGCATTGACGGTGATGCCAACTGCTACCATCCCGCAGGCACCGACACCCCGCCCAGCACCCACTTCCACAGCGCCGAATCTTGAACTGATCAGCCAGATCGGCAGCTCAGTCTACAATGTCGAAGGTGTCTACGTCACCGATGGCCCTTCGACAGCCCTTCGACATGGCTCAGAGCCTGCCCTGAGCTTGCCGAAGCAAGGCTCAGGACAGAGCTATGCCTACGTGGTCGGTTTCTGTGGCCTGGCGGTGATCGATGTCTCCGATCCCTCGAGTCCAGTTGTTGCTGGGAGGTATGACGCGTTCGACCTGGTCTATGATGTCCACGTCGCCGGCCATTACGCCTACATCGTCGCCGGCGTTGCGGGGTTGCGAGTGATCGATGTCTCTGATCCCACCGCACCGCGCGAGGTGGGTTTCAACGACACGCTGAGTTTCGCCTACGATGTTTACGTTGCCGGCCAGTACGCCTACGTGGCTGACGGCGACTACATGCGGGTGGTCGACATCTCGGACCCCACTGCGCCGGCCGTGGTAGGTGCTTACACCCCACGACGAGAGGTGTGGGTTCAGGACGTCTTCGTCGCCGATGATTACGCTTACCTGGCCGCCGGGAATGCTGGTCTGCAAGTGGTTGATATCTCCGATCCCGCCGTACCAACAAGGGTCGGGTTCTTCCGTACACCTAAGCCTGCCAAGGACGTCTACGTTGCCGGTAGCTACGCCTACATTATTGTCGGCAATGAGGGTCTGCAAGTGCTGGACGTTTCGGACCCAACCGCACCGACCGAAGTGAGTTACCATGCGGCTGAATACATCTGTGATTTCTATTATTTTGATATAACCACGGCTACTTGTGACGTCTACGTAGCCGGCCACTACGCCTACGTGGCTGCTGAAGACGCCGGCCTGCATATCGTAGACGTCTCGGACCCCACCGCACCCGTGGAAGTGGCGGCCTATGATACAGCGTACCAGTCGTCTGGCGTTTACGCCGCCGGCAACTACGTCTATTTGGCTGCCGGGACGCAAGGGCTACTTATCCTCAGGTTTGCCTCCACGCTGGCCTACACCCCAACCACGACGCTAACGGCAACGCTAACAGCGACCGTAACGCTGACGCCGACCTTCACACCCACTCCCACACCAACCCCGACAGCCACTGCGACTCCAGAGGACACACAGCCGCCTCGCATTGTTGCCTTCGATTTCGAACCAAAGGTGGTCAGCCTCGCGCGAAAAAGCCGCCTGGAGGGGTATCCGTACGACTGTCCAGTTATGACGTTGACGGTCCGCATCACGGACGAGACGGGCGTGGCCGAGGATCTCGTGCCGATCCACTTCGTCTGGCCAGGGTGGGAGCCGACAGGCGACTGGATGCCCGCTCTCCGTCTTGAGACTACCGAGAGGGGCCGCATCGCCGGCGATGCCCGAGACGGTGTCTATGTCGCGTGGGAGTGCGTTCCTGACAACGAACCGTTAGGGACCTGGACGTTTGGTGACTTTTTCCTTTTCGATGTGACCGGCGGATCTCGATGGCAGAATGCAAATGGGCGATGGTACACGCCGCAGGACCTGGCTGAGTTGGGCTTTCCCACGACATACATCGTGACGGATAGAGAGCCGGTCTTTCTGCCAATGGTTTTGCGAGACTTCCCCTGACGGCTAGCGAACTTCAATGACTCGGAAGATGCCCCGTTCCGGGTCAGTGGCGTCAAGCTTCAGCCGGCGGCCATTGAGGTTAGCCACACTGCCGGGCGTGACCAGGCTGTTGACTTCTCCGCTGACCACGTCGGTAAACCGGCTTCCTCATTATCATCCTGTCTCGGTCGTAGCGAAGTGAAAAGGTGACCGGCACCTCACTGGCGTCATCGAGCTGCATCGCTAGGTGCCGGTCACCTGAGCTCAGGCAGAGGATTTCGCTCAGCGGCATCGCCCGAAGGCAACGGCTACCGAGACCGAGGTGGTGCGTCAACATCCGGTGTTGCAGAGCCGGCCTGCGCGTCACCCTCGACAGGCGTGGCTGGTGTGTCAGTATCGGGCCTAGCAGAGCTGGCCTGTCCATGGCGCTCGAGAGGCGTCGGCGATGCGCCGGCATCGGGCTGTGCAGAGCTGTCTGTTCCATCACCCTCGACGGACGTCGCGTCGGCCGCCCCAAGCTTCGGCCTGGGGGTGAATGCCGCAGCATAGGCTGACTTCAGGCGATCTTCTGGGAGTGTGCTCTCCAGCTTGATGTGGTGGGGCACGTCTGCGGCGCTCACCACCCGGTTGCGCCCCTGAAGCTTGGCCTGGTACACGGCCACATCAGCTTCATGAACCAGGTCGTCGGTCTGGGTGGCATCCGCTGGGAAGCACGCAACGCCGAGACTCATCGTGGCTTGGATGGGCGTGGGGCTCGTCTTCACCTCAAACCTGGCAGACTCGACGGCCCGACGGAGTCGCTCGGCCAGGGACTGTACCTCAACCAGCTCTGTCTCGGGTAGGACGATGGCGAACTCCTCGCCCCCAAACCGTCCGGCAATGTCATATTCGCGGATGGTGTCGCGGATAATCTGGCCGATGCGAGCCAGGACGACGTCGCCGGCCAGGTGGCCGTAGGTGTTGTTGATGTTGCGCAGCAGGTCGAGGTCGGCCATGATGAGGGCCAGGGGCCGCTCGAAGCGCTTGGCCCGTTCCATCTCAGCCGTGAATAACCTGGCGAAGTGATGGGCGTTCCACAGGCCGGTCTTGCCGTCCGTCTGGGCCGCTTGCCTCAATTGGGGAACCGTGAGCGCCCGATAGATCAGCACCAACGGCGACAGCGCCGGTAGGATCAGCCAGGGGTTCAGCACCCACAACACGGCCACGACGTAACCCAGGTACAACTGGATCAGATCGCTCAACAGATTCTCGATGTCCAGGACGCCAGATTCGCGCAGGGATATCCCCCGCCCCAGGACGAGGGCCAGCCCGATGAGGCCATGGTTGACGAGGACGTAGATGAGCGCGGCCGCGGTCACAGCCAGAACTGCTGGCAGTGCGCGAGACATGAGCGTGTCGGTATCCAGAGCAACGTGCACCCAGCGGGCGGCGGAGCCCGCAATGATGTGGACGGCGATGTTGAAGGGTTGGATGTACCAGTCGCGCAGGTGGGGGCTGTCCAGCCAGCGTTCCTTCCCCCATTCGATCAGGTGCGGGACGACGACCAGAAGTACGAAGAGGGACGGGTGTAGCAGGAGCACGCCGGCGAAGAGGAAGATCATGGTCGCATAGTACAACTGGTGGTTGGGCGTCTCGGCCTTGAAGAGTTGGGCCAGGCTGGCCAGCGCAGTCAAAATGACGAAAGTCAGCCACTGGGGGCCGGTCTGCGCCGCGCCGGACAGAGTCAGCCCGCTCAGCACAGCTCCCGCCAGGAGAACACTCCAGATGTAGGCCCAGGCACGTTTCGACATAAGCTTATCTCCAAACCCGACGCCGCACGGATCGACGTATCGTCACGAGATGAATAGGTGCCGAGTGGGGGCGATTGGCCAATCGCCCCCACCAATTCTAATACTCCAAGTCCACACTACCCCAGTTCACCGAACCCCAATTCACGCTACCCCAATTGACGGAGCCCCAGTTCACCGAGCCCCAGTTCACCGAGCCCCAGTTGACGCTGCCCCACTGGATGGGCTCGTCACCTGTCCACAGCAGTTGGCTGGCCTGCCGGCCAGTGTTTGCCGTCGGCACAGCATCGGTGCTGCCGTAGCTTTTGGCCGTCTGAACAGCGCGCGCCACGTTCACAATACCACCCCCGGTCCCCGGTTCCTCTGGCATCGGCGTCGCTGTATTCACGAGTAGTGCCTTCACCTGGTCCGGGTTCAGATACGGCGCGGCTTGCAGCAACAGCGCCACTGCCCCAGACACCACCGCGCTCGACACCGACGTGCCCGAGGCAACGAAGTTGGTCTTGTGCAGCCTGCCGTGCCTATCCGGTGTCTGAACCACGTGATCTGGGTAGTCTTTCTCGAAGTGGGTGTGGTCGCCCAAGGTGGAGACGACGTAGGTGCCGGGCGCCGCCAGGTCAGGCCGGAAGAAACCCTCCGCTGTCGTGCCATAGGCCGAGAACCCGGCTAACACGTCGTCGGCTGGATAGGGAGTCTCCATGTCATCCGTCGCGCCGACGGCGATGACAAAGGGGTCGTTGGCCGGCGGGTAGATAACCCCCTGATTCTCGTCACCGTTGTTGCCGCCGGCCACCACGACCACCAGCCCATTGAACCACAGAATCTCCACCGCGGCATCCAGCGGGCTGACGTGGTACGACTGAGCGACCGTGCTGTTCAGCGACAGGTTAACCACACGGATGTTGAACTCGTCTTGATGCTCTAGGACCCACTGCAAGCCGGCCACCACGTCTGACTCGCGGGCGCCGCCCCACTCGTCACTAACGCGCACGTTGATCATTTCGACCTGGGGCGCCACACCTTTGTACAGCCCACGACTCCGGCGACCGTTGCTGCCGATAATGCCGGCCATGTACGTGCCGTGGCCATATTCATCCTTGGCGTCCTGGAAATCGGGGGTGACGCTAACCTCAAAGATAATGCGACTTCGCCCACGTTTCCTGAAGTCCGGCGACTCCTTCCAGACACCACTGTCCACAACGGCGACACGTACATCCTGACCCTCGTAGCCCTGCGACCACACCTCCGGGGCACCGATCGTGTCCAGAAAATGGTTGGGCCAACTGCGCAGAAAATTGATCTTCAGGTGAGCCGCCTGCCGTTTGGTGCCAAAGGCGAACCACATATCACCGTCGGATGCACCGTCAACGATCAGTGCGATCTCAAGCTGATGGCCGCGGGGTATCAGATAGTCGAGGCCCTTGAACTGGATCGTCTCGCGCGCCCACTCGTCGTCCCACTCCGATTTCTGTTTGGAGCTGCTAGCGATGACTTGCGCCTGATCGCCATACCGATCGATGAGATAGGCCCAGATCCTGGCACGGCGATTCTCCTGGAGGTCCTTCATGGCCGCATAAAACTTGAGAACAACGTGATCGGACAACTGGACGTCGGTCTCGAAAGGCTCCATCCGCCAGCGCTGGATCTTGTTGTTGTCGGTTTCATAAGCGCCGCTGCCGCCACGCCGGACGAGCAGGCCAGGGCCGGCGTCTCGATCAGCATCGTAGTTGTACAGCGTGCTGGCCGTGGGAACAGCCTGGCTCAGGGGGAGGACCGCGTGGGAGATCGTATCCCCTTCTAGCCGAATAGGATCGTTCTGCAGATAGTAGTTCCGCTTGGACGGATCAATGGATCTCTCACCGTCATCATCGTCGCCTTCGTCGTCCTCGTCCTCACCGTCGTCACCGACATCTTCATCGTCTCCGTGGGAATCGTCATCATTATCAGCCTGAGTCACCGGCGCGTCCAGGGAGACCCAGCGTACGCCGGCTGCCTGAGCTAGCACTGGCACCGCACCGGCCGGCAACTGGGCGGCAAAGGCGTTGATGATGTGCAGGTCCTTGGTGACCTCGCCGCCCAACCGCGTCACCATCTCTTCGATACTGGTGTCCTTCACCAGCTTCTGCACGATGACACCTACCGTCGCGTTGGGGCGCTCCACGGCCCGCTCCATCAACACAGGCTGCACGCGAGCCGCCGCACTGGCTGAGCCGGCAGCCGGCGCCATGGAGATGGCCGGCATCAGCAGCACCACGATCAACAGCAGACCGATGGTCCTGCCCCAGTTAGGGGA
>JBHIAO010000105.1:0-14431 GCA_046758565.1 Anaerolineae bacterium | reverse complement strand
GGCCCCGACGGCAACCTGTGGGTGGCCGACGCGGCCGGCAATGACCTGCTGAAGATCGATCCGACCACCGGCGAAATCGAGCTGGTGGCCGTCTTCGACGGGGTGCCCGGGCCATTCCCTAATCCCAATCGCGGCGGCGCCATGGAATCCGACCCGGTGCCCACGGGGGTGGCCTTCGATGAGGAGGGCAACCTCTACGTTTCGTTCTTGCCGGGCGTCCCTTTCCTGCCTGGTGCGGCCAAGGTGGTACAGGTGACACCTGACGGCCAGGTCAGCGACTACGCGACCGGCCTGACGATGCTCACCGACCTGCGCACGGGTCCCAATGGCAACCTGTATGCCGTGCAGTTTGGCGTCTTCACAGAGGAAGGTCCCGTTCCCAACAGCGGTGCCATCATCCGCGTCGGGGCAGGCGATGCCTCTAAGGTGGTGGTGGATGGTCTGTCGTTCCCCACTTCCATCGACTTCAACGCCGATGGCGACGCCTACGTGACGATCAACGGTGTCGGCCCGCCCGGCTCGGGCGCGGTGGTGCTGTACAAGGGGTTGACGGCAGTGGCCGGCCGGCCTTTGCCGCCGGTGAGCCCGCCGGCCTCAGAGTAGGAGCCAACCGCATGCGGGGAGTGGTCAAGACACTCATCTGCCCACTCCCCGCATGATCTGATTCGCAATCGCTGGTGCGACTCGTTCCGAAGCGCACCCTACTCACATGTCTGAGGGGGTTGATGAATCCCCATCAATAATATATAATGTACACAGACTCGGGGGGCGTGCTCAACTTCTGGTTCTTCCGGATTGCGGAATGAAGAACCCGCAATCCGAAATTCAAACAGGAGACAAACACCCATGGAAAACCGCCTAACCCCGCTGGAAGACATCGTCGGCGACCTGTTTGTGGACCGTCACGAAGAGCTCAACCTGTTCTGGGAGTGGGCCACCAGCATCCCCCACCGCCTGGGGAACAGCTTCGCCCTGATCGGCAGGCGGCGCACCGGCAAGACCGCCATCCTGGTCAAGCTATTCAACCGCCTGTTTTACGAGCAGGAGGCCGTGCTGCCGGTGTTCATCACCTTCGCCCGTTATTTGCAGCACAAGAAACCGATCACCAGTTACGACTTCGCCCGGGAGTATCTCACCGGATACATTGGCAGCTATCTGGCCTTTCGCTATCGCCAGCCAAGATTGTTGTATGCCCGCCCTATCCTGGAAGATTTGCACAGGGTTGCCCGGGAAATGGACGATGGCTATGCTCTGGAATTGCTACGGCAGTATGAGGGCTATTTGAAAGAGCCTACTCCTTACGGGTTGGTACAATGGGTGATCAATTTTCCGATGGGGGCAGCCCGCGAGCGAAACATGCCCACAGCAATGATCGTGGATGAATTTCAGGTCTTGACGAATGTGCATGATCCTCGCCAAGACGTCTACCAGGATCTGACCGACAGTTTCCAATGGGCGGTAGAAACTCGCTGGGCGCCCATGCTCATATCGGGTTCAGCGGTGTCGCTGCTGGTGGGACAGGCCCTGGGTGGCATGCTCTCCGGCCGGTTCAACTATCGGCACTTGAAGCCCCTGGCGCGCGAGTATGCCCACGACCTGGTCTTCCGCATGGGGGAAGCAGGAGGTATGACCGTCACCGAAGAACTGGCCGAAGCCATCTGGCAGCTCACCGCGGGCTATCCGTACTCGATTTATGGCTTGATGACCAGCGATTGCCCGGCGCGGCGCAATTTCCTCTCACTGGACGTGCTGGAAGAGGTGCTAACCTTCGAATTGACTGATCCCGACGGCAAACTGTGGCAGCACTATGAGGAGGAATTTGAAAAGTACAGTGAGCTATTGAATACGAGTCAGATGACCAAAAAGGTCATGTTTTGGACTACGAAGTACCCGGCAGAACGGATTGACGCCAAGCGGATCGCGAAAGAAATTGGTGTTGAATTAGAGAACGTTCAGGCTGCGTTGCGCCAGTTACACAAGGCCGACATTGTAGATAAAGTGGGCTGGACGCTGTACGAGGGGCCAGGCGACCCGATGCTGCGGCGTTACATCGAGTATAATTATCGGCAGGAGATCGAAGAACTCGCACCCACCGAAGTGGTGAAGAACTGGCAAAAGGAATACCAACGCCTGCGCGGGCGGATGAGTAATTTCATCCTGGACTATTCACTGCCTATTACCTTGACATTGTTAGATTCCCCCGAAGGTAAGATGGGATGAGCGATGGTCCCCGTTCAGTTTCAGCGAGTCAAGAACAGGAGGGATGTCGTTATTGGTTAACATCACCTCGGCACCCGTGCAATCGATGATCATCTACTACCGCTAGCTCCGTCGCCGGCCCCACAGGCCAACCGCCAGCGCCAGCGGTGCAAGGATCAGGCCGGCGGTGCAAGGCGGTACGGTGGCGCCGGCCGGCTGCTCCGGTCGCTCGCTGCCCGGCTGCGCTGCGCCAGGCGTCTCAACTGTCCCGGGCTGGGTGACTGTCTCACCGCCCTCACCGACGATTTCGTACGCCTTGCCGTCCAGCGTCACGATCACCCGCCGGCCGGCGGCGAAGTAGGGACCCCACTCGGGGTGCTCCGCCAGCAGCTCGAAGTAGCGCTCCGACCCGAAATCGATCTTGGTCGTGGTCAACTGCGTGGGATCGAACGCGGTGTCGGTCCAGACCTCGCCGCGCAGTACGAAGGTCTTGGCGCCGATGGTGCGGATGACCTGCAAGGCACGGCCTTCACCGGCCGGCGCTTCAACTGGCATGGGCAGTGCCGGCGCGCGCTGCGCTGACTCCAATCCCAGCATGTCCTGCGCCTTCTCTACCGCCGCCTGACCGCTGGACATTGTCGGTGCCGCGCGAAAGGCTTCTACCTCTTTTTCGACGATCGTTTCGCGACCCTCGCGTGTCAGCACATCGGCGCGGTCGTCCACCAGGAACGAAGTGTAGGGCGTAGCAATGCCGTGGCGCACGGCCAGCTCCACGATCTCGTCGATCATCTCCCGGTTCTCGCCGTGGAGCCGGATCTGGTTGAGGAGATACCCGATCTTGCGCGTCGCCCACAGGCGTGGGATGAAGCTTGTGGTGAGCCCCGTCGAACCATCAGCGCCGCCCTCTTTGCGGAACCGGATATCGCTGTAGCGGAAGCTCTGCGGCTGGTCATTCACCTGACCGCGCAGCACGATATCCGCCGTGCCGCCCTCGCGGTAGCGGCCGACCATCACCAGTTGCGTGCCGGCAAACAGGTCGGGCAGCGGTTGTGGATATGAATCCTCGACGAAAACGTCGCCCCAATCAAACTCGATGTCGGCCAGGACGGGCGTGCTGACCTTGGCGTAAAAGCCCGAGACGATCTCGTCGATGCGCTGTTCGGGGTGCACATAGGAACTGGCTCCCCGTAGATTGCGGGCCAGCGAGTCCAGCAGAATCGTGTTCACGTCATAGCCCACGCCGAAGGTGAAGACTCGGGCACTCTTCGGTGCAGCGTCGGTCACGTTCGCGATGATCCGATCTGCGTCGGTGACGCCGGCCGTCGGCAGCCCATCCGTCAGGAAGATCAGGATGGTGGGCCGTTCGGAGTCGGCGTCGGCCAGGGCTTCAAGCAACGCGCGGTTGATGTCGGTGGAGCCGCCGGCTGTGAGCCCGTCGACCCAATGCTGGCCGGATGCGGCTTCCGATGCCGGCTGCAGGGTGCGCGCATATCGCCGGATGCCGGTGCTGAAGGTCACGATGTTGAACCGATCTTCGGGGTTCAGGTGCTCCAGCACGAAGTTCAGCGCTTCCTTGGCCTGCACCAGCTTCTCACCCTCCATGCTGCCGGACGTATCCAGCACCAGCAACACGTCCTTGGCAATGACCTCGGTCGTGTCCACCTCCACGGGTGGCGCGGCCAGCAGCAGGAAGTAACCGTCCTCGCCATCAACCTTGTAGCTCAGCACGTTCAGCCCCACGTCTTCCGGTGTCACGCTGTAGTACAGCACGAAGTCGCGATCAGGCAGCACGTCCTCGTCTTCGTAGCCGACGCGGGCGCGGGTCTCCCCATCTCTAAACACGTCAGTATCGTGGGTGGGGGAGTAGATGGCTCGCAGTGGCGCGCCCGAAGTGATGTCAACAGTGATGCTCACCCGCTGGAGTGGTTCGGAGCTGAACTTCTCGGTGTTCAGCGGATAGACGTACTCGACCAGGCCCTGGTCCATGGTCAGCACCTGGGTGTACTCCAGCTCGACGCGGCGTTCGTCACCGGGTTCGATCGGGAAGATGCTGGCCTGAAAGGCACCTCGGTCGATGTACTCCAGCAGAGCCGGGTCCTGCCGGCGGCGCACGATGCTCTCGTAGATCTGGCGCGCCTCGTCGCGGTTCAGGACCTTACCCTCCCACTTCTTCCCGTCGACCCACATGTTGAACTCGGAAATGGTGGCGCCTTCCGGCAGCGGGAACACGTAGGTCCCTTCCAGGGCCACGTCCGAGGGGTTAACAAAGACCTGATCGATGCGGGTTGTCGCCACCTGGTTCTCGATGTTGACGGTGACGAGGTGGTCACGCACCGCCAGGGGTGTGGTGCCGACCACCCGGCCGGGCGGGGGCTCGACGATGATGATACCGTCGGCGCTGGCCGGCGTGGCCATCAGCAAGATGGCTGACAACAGAAGGGGCACGATAAGGATAAGACGTCGCATTGCATTTCCTCCTTCAGGGTTTGGTCGGTTGCAGGTCACAAGCCGCAAGTTGCTGGTTCAGGTTAGGTGCTCATTGCCAACCTACAACCTTTAACCTGTTAACGCGGAGCCGGCCGGAGATGTTCCCAATGTTAGAGATTGGAGATTAGAGATTGGGAATGAGAAACCGACAATCTCTGATCTCCGATCTCTAATCTCCTCCGTAAAAAAGACTAAGGGCGGTATTGCCCAGACAACACCGCCCCTAGATGGGAGTTGTAGTGTTATGCTACTGACCTTGGTTACTGCCGTCCCGTTTTGGACGCCGCTTCCTTGATCAGTCTCGCGAATTCCTCCAACGACATTCCCCGCAGTTCGCCGGCGAACTTCCGGTCCGTCACCGGTTCAACTGTCCTGTTGTCCGTGATGAGGTAACGTCCCTCTGGCGAGATTGCACGTACTGTTCGGATAGCACGCTCCCCCACCTTGGACTCCGGCCCCTTTGTCAGGAAGAGCACATATAGCTCCCCTTGCTCATAGGGTGGGTCATCCTCCAGTATCACTGCGCGGCCCTCGTCTTCGACTGGCTTCCTCGCCCGTTCCGCAGCCTGCTCTCTGGCTTCCTCGTCACGGACGTTTTCGCCGGATAGGCCGGTGTGGAAGATGAACTCGGTGCCTGGCGTGTCACCCTTGAACACGTCCTCAACCTCGAACACCACGACTTCGGTGGGTACGCGATCTACGCCCTCAGGCTCTTCGGGCACCCGCACCACCAGATCGTCGGCCGGCGCCACTTCGACTACCCGGCCCAACACGATCGACTCGGAAAGCCTAGCCGCCTCTTCGAGACTATTAGGGCTAGCAACCCAGCTCGCGGAATAGCGCACAGCCGGCTCTTGATTGCCGAGCGCCGCCAACTGGAGTACGGCAGTGGCTGCGAATGCGAATACCATTGTGATCAACATCTTTTGAAGTTTCATGATCTTGCTCCTTCTGTATCGCTCTTGTTCCTGTTTGACACTTCAGTTGTGCGTTCACGTGTTAGTACTTGGCGTTGATGTCTGCCCAGTTGTGTGGTCCGGTGACGTTGATATTGTTGTAGTAAGTCTTGCCCATGCAGTCACCCGTATTGGAGTGGTCCAGCCCGAAGGTGTGTCCAACCTCCTGACAGAAGATACCTCGGATGTCGGCTGAGCTTCCTCCGTAGTATGAGTTATAGCGAGCATGGGCGTGCTTGATCCGGCACCATCCCCAGCACTTATGGCCCCAATCAAACTTGCTCTTCTTGATTTCAGCCAATCCCCACCAGCCGGTGTCGCCGTAGTTGCCACCGAACACACTGACGTTGGTATGATAGCCGACGATGGGCAGATTCAGGTCTGTGTGGTAATCCCAGTCGTGGACTGCCGCTGTCGCCTGCGATGTGTAGTTCCAGATCGCGACTTTCACGGTGTTCCCCGATCCCGGATGCCAATGCCACTTCCACCAGTTATGGGCTGAGGCCAGTTGCAGATTGAGGACCGACAGGCCGAGCACGAGTAGGGTCAATACGAGAATTCTGGTCTTGCTTGTCATGATCCTTACCTCCTGAACTTGATTGTGTCGGTTACACGATGCGTTGATCTTCTTCCTCACGATCTATGGTCCACTGTTCTTGAAGTATTCACTCGATGGTCTTCATCTCTCTCAGCTCGCTCGGTTGCGGTCGGTTGTCTGTCCTACCTCAACTTCATAAACGAGGGCCCGGTTGTTTTTCCAGCATCGGTGGGGGAAAAAGTTGAAAAAGGCCTTGACGTAGGCCGAGGCTTCTGTTATACTAGCCGTATGATTTGCTCTCGGTGGGTCCGTGACCCGCCGATTTGACCGGTCGCGGACCGGTCAGGAGCATAATTCTCACTACTGATACTAGCAATACGTCCAATCCTCGTGGATGCTGAGGAAAAAGCGGCCGGCCATGTGAAGATTGCACGCCGGCATTCAATATGAAGAGTCAGGGCGCCCCCTCATGGCCCACGACCTCAACCTCCAACTGCTGACCCTGGCCGGCATCGCTCACCGCTGTGCGCGGGAGAGTGAGCTCTTTTTCCGCCGGCAGAGTCATGACCCTCGGTATTGCTTAGAACTTTTTCGCCGGGCGTTCGTGCACCGCAACCAGCGCGCTTGGGAGCTGCTCTATGCTCAATATCAACCACTGGTGGCCGGGTGGGTAACACGCCACCCGGCCTTCCCGGCCAGCGGGGAAGAGGTCCAATACTTCGTCAATCGAGGCTTTGAGAAGATGTGGTCGGCCGTGACGCCTGAAAAGTTTGACCGATTTTCGAACTTAAAGTCCCTGTTAAGTTACCTGCAAATGTGTGTCCACAGTGCGATCGTCGATCACGCCCGTTCACTTGAGCAGCTCACCATGGACGAACCTACTGAGAAGTTGGCTGCCGAGAGCGTGGCAGAGGGTCCAAGCCTTGAGGATCGCACCCTGGCCCGCGTGCGGCGCGATGAGCTTTGGGGTTATATCAATGAGCGGCTGAATGACGAGCAGGAGCGCCTGGTAGTACATGGGTCCTTGGTCATGGGCCTGAAGCCTCGGCAGCTTTACGCCCAGTTTGAAGAAGCGTTCAACGATGTGAACGATATCTACCGAATCAAGCAGAACGTTCTGGCTCGCCTGCGTCGGGATTCCGAGCTCAAGAGATTCCTGAGCGAAGATGCTTGAAAACGCGGCGTTTCTCCGTTAAGATAAATGAGGGGAGCATATCTACGACAAGGGGCGGAGGGATAGCTATGACCTGTACATCACCGCCGGAACTTGACGACATACAACTACTAACCTATGTCGACAGCGAGGCCGACCAGCAAGTGGTGGCGCACATCGACCGGTGCCCACACTGCCGCGAGAAAGCTCGCCGGCTGGCTCGCCTGCAGGATAGGCTGACGGCGCGGTTATTCCGGGTCACGTGTCCCTCACCAGAGGAACTGGGGGAGTACCATCTCCAGGTGCTCCCGAGTGAACGCGCAGACGCCGTGGCCCGACACCTGGCCGAATGCCCTCACTGCACCCATGAAGTTGTGCAGTTGAAAGCCTACTTGAGGGAGTTGGCACCAACTCTGGAACCGAGCCGGCTGGGCCAGGTCAAGGAGCGCGCCCGTGTGTTGATAGCCCAACTCGTTAGTGGAGGTGAGGGAGGGGCGCTACCCCTGGCGCCAGTCCCTGCCGGTATACGCGGTGAGGAAGAGGGACCTTACATCTACCAGGCCGGCGATGTCCAGATTGCCATCGAGGTTCAGGATGATACCGACCAGCCACACCGCCGGGTCATTCTTGGGCTAGTCACCGGGACAGAAGACACCCGAGTATTGGAGGCCCATTTGTGGCAGGCTGATCAATCCCTCGTTACAGTTCCAGTAGACGATCTAGGCAACTTCGTCATCCCCCACCTGGTCCGGGGTGACCATGAGTTGATCATCAGCGGTCCAGATATGGAAATTCACATTCAAAGCCTGGAAGTTTAGTGCTTTGTCAATCCTGTCTTGAATGGATTCCCAAGGCTTGATCGAAGGGCTGCTGGCGCTGCCAGATACTGCGGCCCAGAGGCGATTTCTCGAAGAGCACGTCAGCCTGCTGGACGACCAGGTGGCCGGCGTGCTCAAACAACAGGCTGATCAATTCCTGCGCGCGGACGTCAATCGCTCCCTGGAAACCGCCGATCTCCTCCTCCACCTGGCCGAGTTGACGAATAACCCCCTGCACCGCGCTCTCGGCCTGCGGTCCACTGCCCACGCCCTGTCCATGGGAGGATTGGGCGAGTACCAGCGCGCCCTTGACCTCTACGACGCGGCTGCCGGGATTTACCAGGAGCACGGTTGTATCGTGGATTGGGCCATAATCCAGATAGGAAGGATGGCATCGTTAACCAAACTGAGCCGCTATGGCGAAGCGCTGGAGGTCGGCGACCGGGCCGCCCGGGTGCTTGAGGAGAGTGTCGAGTGGTTATTGTTGGCGAAGTTGACCGTGAACCTGGGTATCATTCACGGTTGGTTAGGGGAGGATACTGAAGCTTTAGCCCTGTTCAACCGAGCGCGAGACCTCTACCACCAAATAGGCGCGGAGGGGGAATCTCTCAACGCGCTTGCAAGGGTCGAGCAGAATCGAGCTATCGTCCTGCGTAACCTGGGTCGGTTCCACGCTTCCATCCAGGCCAGCCAGAAAGCCTGGACGATGCTGACCGACTCGGGGCAATGGGCCGGCGCAGCCCGTGCTCGACAGAACCTGGCCGTCACCTACTTCATCCTGGGGCGGTACAACGAGGCCCTGGAATTCCTGGACCAGGCGCAGAGGTTCTTTCTGGCTGACGGGCGGCAGTCCGATGCTGTCGCGATTGAGCTGTACATCAGCGATTGCCTGTTAGAACTGCGCCGCTTCAACGAGGTTCTCGACAAATGCTGCCGGATTCGGAACCAACTCACCCAGGTTGGGACACGCATGGAAGTGGCGCAGGCCATCTTCAATGAGGCTGTAGCCTACGCGGGTTTGCGACGGTATACCGAGGCGTTGGCGTCGTTAACGGAAGCACGCCAGTTTTTTGAAGAAGAAGGTAATCGCGTGTGGGTCGCCGGCACTGACCTGGAGACGGCCACCGTATTGCACCACCAGGGGCGGTTCGAGGAAAGCCTGACGACTGCTCAGACATGCGTCGATGTATTTCGCGCCTACAACCTACCTGTAAGGGAAGCCCAGGCCTTTCTGATCGCGGCCCGGGCTGCGTTTGCTCTGAACCGGCACGATCAGACCCGCTATTTGCTGGCTCAGGCGATGGCTGTTGGTGAGAGCAAGGACATCCCATCAATAACATATCAGTGCTATCATCTACTGGGCGCTCTGGCCGAGGATCAGGAGGATTTCCAGCAAGCGTTGGCTGACTACGATTGGGCTATCCAGGAACTGGAGCGGCTGCGAGGCCGGCTCATGGTCGAGTTTCGGGCGGATTTTCTGGAGGACAAGGAAGTCATCTACGAAGATATGGTCGGCCTGTGTCTGCACCTGGACCAGCCACTTCGAGGCCTGAAGTACGCGGAACGGGCCAAATCGCGTGCTCTGCTCGATCTGCTGGCGTATCGACTTGACCTTGGTGTCCAGGCCAGAGAGGCGGATGACGGTCCCCTGGTGGAAGAGCTGATGCGCCTGCGAGCTCAGCGAGATCAGTTGTACCGTCGCTGGGAGGGCGATGAAGAATTCAAGGTGAGCGGTTGGCAGCCGTCTACCGTAGCCCGCGAAGAGTTGCAGCAGACCGTTCTGGCCTTGGAGAAGCGGATTACGGAGTTGTGGCATACGCTGCTTATCCGCAATGCTGACTATGCCCGCGATGCCGCTCTATGGCACGTCCGTACAGAACCCGTCCAACCCCACCTGGCGCCCGAGACGTTGCTGCTCGAATATTTCATTGCGCGCGGGGAACTTGTCGCCTTTCTGGTTACGACCAACACTGTACAGGCACAACGCCTGCCTATTGATCTCGCAAGGGTCCAGCATCTAGTACGGCTCCTGTGGCTCAACCTGCGGGCAGTCCCCAAGAGCACCTCAAGTCGGATGTCTAGCCTGGCAGTGAATGCCCGAGGCCTGTTGCGGCAGCTCTACGAACTTCTCGTCGCACCGCTCGGCGATGCACTGGCCATGTACCCGCAACTGATCATCGTGCCGCACGGTCCACTGCACTATGTGCCCTTCCACGCCTTGTACGATGGGCAATCGTTTCTGCTCGAACGGTGCGAGGTCAGCTATCTACCCGGCGCCAGCCTTTTGGGCTACGTACAACGAGCGTCGACCGACGACGACCGGCGGCCGGAGGATGCGCATGCGCTCAGCCGTCGTTGTCCGGTGGTCGCTTTTGGCCATTCCTATGGCGGTATGTTGCCCTACGCAGTACAAGAAGCCCAAGCGATAGCGACGATCCTGGATGGTCAAACTGTGTTGGAAGACGAGGCGACCATAGCATGCTTGCGGACACTGTCTTCCGACTGCCCCATTCTGCACCTGGCAGCCCACGGTGACTTCCGACCAGACAACCCACTCTTCTCCGGCCTGGCTCTAGCCGATGGCTGGCTGACCACCCTGGATATTTTCAACCTGCGCCTCAGGGCTTCCCTTGTTACTCTCAGTGCCTGCCAGACGGGGCGGAGTGTGGTCGGAGGTGGAGATGAGCTGCTGGGACTGATGCGGGCGTTCCTGTATGCGGGTGCTGCCTCCGTAGTTCTCGGCCTGTGGGCGGTCGAGGATCGCTCCACAGCGCGGCTCATGGAGACGTTCTACCGAAAACTGGCGGGGGGCTGGGCCAAAGGGGCAGCGCTACGGCATGCGCAACTGGGGTTGATCCAGGGCACGAATGACAACGAGACTGTGACTGACGCATACTCACACCCATATTTCTGGGCACCCTTCTTCCTGGTGGGGGACGCCGGACCGGTGTGACGCGTCGAAACATTGACTCTACTGAAAAAAGGTCAACAGGTGCCGGTCACTTGCCAAAAAGAACACGTCTGCGGTTGAAATCGACCTCGTTTTGCAATCAAAAGTGACCGGCACCTCCCGCCCAGAACCTTTTTTCAGTAGAGTCAAACATTGAAACGTTACACATTCCTCAAGTTGCTTTTGCATCTTTCAGGTCTTATAGGCTGTGTTTGAACATGGATTGCAGGGAGGAGAAACTCGTGATGCGAAATGTGCGGCATGTGGCTTGGTTGTTGGGTGTGGTGCTGCTGCTCATGTCGGGGTGCGAGCCAACAGCTACGCCAACTCCCACAGAGCTGGTGCAGGTACCCACTCCTACGGCCGGCCCGAAACCAATGTTCTTCATCCCAGACCAGGTCATCGTCACCGGACCTGAGGATGAGGTCAACGAGGTTGTTCAGCTAGTCCAACGGTCTCTGGACGTCACGCTCAAGCAGATCGGCCAGATTGATTTGCGGAACTTGGCTCCACTCTTGAGCAGGCGTGATGCGCAGACCCAACAGTCAGGCCAACAGGCACGCGGCCAGTCGCCGGCCCGATCAGGTCCTCTGCCGCACTTTCCACCAGAGAAGTACGACCAGGTGGTAATAAACCTGTACACGATCAGTGACGCAAAGCCGGTAGACGAGGTTGTCAGAGCGATCAACGGTAAGGCCAAGGAACTCGGTACGATCAAGGAGCGCGGCGTTCAGGTCTTTGCCGACCCAAACTACGTGACTGGCGGTCCCCCCGTCGAGATCTCAGGCGATGACCCGTGGTGCTGGGAAGCCGATCCGTTTGGAGGGAGGTCCGAACCGGTGGACGGATCTCTGTCCCAGCAGCAGTGGGCCTTCGGCGCAGCCGGGATTGGCCTGTACTCCGGCGATACGTCGACCGCCCCGGGCATTCGCCCTTTCTCGCCCACGGGCAAGCGGGTCCGGGTCGGGGTCTTTGACACATCTCCCTTCAGCGTGCCGGATGACGCCGTGAGCACTGAATCGCACGCGGGGCTGACGCTGAGAGTCGCGCATCCCAAACCGAAGGCTGTGCTGACGCCACCTCCAGGTGCCCCGGATGTTAGGGATCACGGATTGTTCGTAGCCGGCCAGATTCATGAAGTAGCACCAGACAGCGAGATCTATCTGTACCGCGTGCTTCGCAACCATGGCAAGGGTGACCTGTTCACCCTCACTGAAGCCATCAAAACTTTCATCGAAGAGACCTTAGCTGACAAAGGAATGCTTGCCGGCGCGGTCGTCAACCTGAGCCTGGGTATTCATCCGCCACCAGATCTGATCACTGCCGGCTTGCCGCCGGAGGTCGTCGAACTGGAGACGATCATATACCTGGCTGAGGGACTGGACTTCGTGGTGGTGGCAGCGTCAGGCAACGATTCAAACCTGACGACGATTCAGGCGATGCAGTTGCCTGCCGTTTACCCGGTCGCTATCGGCGTAGCGGCCAGCAACGCTGCCGGGGGACGAGCGTGCTTCTCAAACCGTGGGGACGTGGCTGCTCCAGGCGGTGACGGGAGCTGGCCGGCCTGTAAACAGGTGATTTCCCAATGCGGATTATACCCGGAATTCTGCGTAGTCGGCCTGTCCACATCTTCCCCCACAGGCTTTGCTTATTGGACCGGTACCTCATTTGCCACTCCGCTGGTCAGCGCACTGGCGGCACTGATTCTTGACGCAGCAGACAAACCAGGCGTCTGGCTGCCGCCGTCCTGGGTGGCTGGCATGATTTACCAGGGTGCCGTCCCGACAGGTCCTGATCTTGGAGCTGGCATTATCAGCCTGCCACATACGTTGATGAGTAGGTGGCCACCGCCGTAGTTGATTGAGCCCGGTAACTACGCAGCGAAGCTTCGCCTCAAACCGACAAGGGATCAACAGCTTCTCACGGATGGAAAAAAACACGGATAAAAACAGAGGATGTCAGATTCTATCCGTGTTTCTTTCTATCCGTGAGGAAAACTTGCTCCGCTTGTAAAGAATTCACGGCCTCAAGGAATTTAGCTGCTCAGCCGGGATTGCCAAATCGGCGTGGATTTCATTGGTCCTCTATTCGATCCGATACCGCGCCACCGCCTTATCGTCCAGCTCAACACCGTGACCAGGCCGTTGAGGAACTCGAATCATCCCGTTCACTGGCTGCAACGGCTCCTGAACGATGCGCTCGAAATTCAGCACATCCTCGTCCAGGACGAAGAACTCTACCGTTAGCCCGTTGGGTACCGCCGCTACCAGGTGGACATGGGTGTTGGCCATCCAGTGGGGAGCGATCGGGATATCCCAACCGGCAGCCATGTGCGCGATTTTTATCCATTCTGTTATCCCACCGGCCACGGTAGCATCTGGTTGCAGGATGTCAACCGCTCGGCGCTCAAGCAGCTCCCGGAATCCCCAACGGGTGGCCTCGATCTCCCCGCTGGCTACGGGGACATCCAAGGCGGAAGCAATCGTGGCACTGGCCGGGAGGTTGTCTGGCATGACCGGCTCTTCCAACCACCAGATGTCGTACTTCTCCAGCATGCGCGCGGCGCGGATGGCGGCGGCGGCATCCGGCCAGGCATTGTTAGCATCCACCGCCAGTCGCACCTCAGTGCCGACCGTCTCGCGGACCACACGCACCCGCTCGGCATCCTCCCGCGGATCGAGCCGGCCGATTTTCATTTTCACCGAGGTGAAGCCCATATCCATGTAACGCTCCATCTCCACTGCAAGTTCTGGTAGCCCCTTCCCTTCCCGGTAGTACCCACCACTGGCGTAGGCCGGCACCTCATCGCGATATCCACCCAGCATTTGGTACAGCGGCCGGCCAGCGGCCTTGGCCATAATATCCCACAAGGCAATGTCCAGAGCGCTGATGGCTCGCATGACAGCTCCACGCCGGCCCATCAGCAGGGTGGTCTGAAACATGCGCTCCCACAACTGCTCCACGGCGAAAGGGCTCTCGCCAATGACGAGGTGTTTCAAGTTGTGCTGGATGGCGGTGTGGATCAGGTGTCCCTCGCCGGCGTAGCGTCCGCCGACGGTGAAGCCAACGCCGCGCAGATCCTCGTCGGTGTCCACCCAGGCGATGACGTACTCGCGGGCAGTGACCACGGTAGTAGCGAAAGCTGTTGGTTCCCGTAAGGGGATGGACACTACAACACTTTGAACCTCGGTGATTTTCATCGTATCTCCTCTGAAATCGCGACTTATCGTCAATTCCAGGTACGAGCGACAGGCGTTCTTATCAGGGACGACACTCAATGGCTGCCGCCACCTCCTGCACACGCTGGCTAACTTGTTCAATCGGTTGAAT
>JBHIAO010000104.1:0-14433 GCA_046758565.1 Anaerolineae bacterium | reverse complement strand
TCAGTGCGGCAACGATTCAGAGAAACTGGACGGGCAATAGTTTCAGGGAATATACGTAAAGGGAACCAGAAAGTCAAGTAGGAGCTAGCCCACCCACTCTGTGAAACCCCAGACCGCCAGCCTCCTCATGTCCGCCGCGATTTTAAGCTGATTTACCCCCAAACACGGCTCAGCGGTGCTATAATACTTATCCCCCTGTCCATGCCCTTAGGGAGCTAGAGGCAAGGAGGAGCAGTGTGGCTCAAGACAAGCGCCCCTTAGTTGTTCTGGAATTCGGTGATTTGGTGCTGGATCAAGCTAGGCAGGAAGTGACCGTCTGTGGCAAAGCCCATCACCTGACGCCGAAGGAGTGCCGGCTGCTGGCCACCTTCATGCAGCACCCGGGCAAGATTCTGAGTCGCGAGTTTCTCATGCGCGAGATTTGGGAAACCGACTATGCTGAAGATACGCGCACGATCGAGGTTCATGTTTCATGGTTGAGGAAAAAGATTGAAGAGGATTCAAGTGCTCCGCAGCTAATTCAGACCGTGCGGGGGGTGGGGTATGTGTTTACCGAGGGGGAATAGCCAACTGACTACGCCAAAACGTCAGGCCGGCTAGCGTCATAAAGGGCCGACTGATTGTCACCTCGTGATACGATAGGAGCATGGAGATCCGTGGCGAGTATCTCGAACAAGCCGACCAAACCCTCCGCCAGAACTGGGAGAAATACCGGGGTCATCATGTTTTTGTGATTGGAGACAAGATCTTTGCGGCCAAAAGTGGGGAAAGGGCCGAGGAAATCTACCGCGAGCTCAAGGAAAAGTACCCAGACACCCCTCCTTTGATGACTTACATCCCCAAAGAGGGCACCCTCATCCTGTGGTCATAAAGTTTGATTACAAAGAAGAAGCGTCCCACCTGTTTGGCACCATTCATCGACCGGTGGCTCATGTGCAGGTCCAAAACATTCAAACCAAGGCGTGGGAACTAGTGACCATGCTGGTTGATAGCGGAGCTGACTACACGCTCTTTCCCTTCTGGTACACCGCTGCCCTGGGCATTGACTTGGCCCAGGACTGCAAGTCAGAGGTTACTTCAGGTGTTGGCGGAGATGCCTTGGTCTATATCTACCAACAAGATTTGCCGCTTAGGGTAGGACCGTGGGAACGCAAAGTACCGGTTGGGTTCTTAGATCATCCGAATGTCCCACCTCTACTTGGTCGTCAAGGGTTCCTCGACACCTTCAGTGTGACGCTTTCAAATCCGCACATGTACTTTATTCTATCATACACAAGAGCCTTGGATCGCTAGTAGCTAGACCATCCAAACAGCCAGCACGCCCACCAACTTTCCCTCGTCTGAACTTGCGGGGCCGGTTGCCGGCGGCGCAGGGCAGGGCGCTGCTGGTGGCTGGCCCTCGCCACGCTGTGAGAGCCTCTGAGAGCGATTGACAGACAAATCGACGGGTAAAATGCCCTTATTCCCACCAGAATCGCTCCCAGCACGCTGGTTACGTTTGAAGCAGCCTTTTGTAGTACAATTTGGTGAGGGGCCAGGGTCAGCCGGAATCCGTCTAGCCGCGGCCGGCTGGCTCTGGCCCACCACGTCAGTCGGCTAGCTCTGCGAGTGGCAGCTCCTCTGGCTCCGCGCCGCCGACGGTCGCCACTTCTGTGCAGCTAGCATAACAGGCAGAGTGGAAGCCAATGCCGATACCGCCCTGTAGGTCGGTGATCAGCAACCATGGATCACCAGCCTTGAACGGCTTCAGGCAATTGATACAGCGCTTGACGGTTGTCTCACTACTCGGGCCATACATGTACTCCAGCAACATGGTCCTGACTGGCGACTCGATGCCGTCAAATGATTCTTGCTCTTGCAACTGCCTGGACAGTGCTTCCATGTCGTCTGCCACCTCGCTGAGCTCTGATAGAAGCCCATCAAGTGTTGTGATTGACATTGTTGCTCCTTTCACTTCAGTCTACTGTCGAACCAACGATGGGGATTACCGTCCAGCCAAAACCTTCCATGATGTCATGGAATGTACCACTGGCAAAATGCCCAGCCACTACCGCGTCGGCCTCTTCGCCCTTCGGAATCAACGGCTGGATTTTCTGATAGAGAATGTTGACCGCCTCACCCTCATCCTCCGGTAAATCCTCGGGCCACTCGCCGCGCTCCCACAGACGCTTCGCTCCTTCATAGAGCAAGACAAGTCGGATGGGATCGACGGACCCACCTTCGTCAGCGACCACAAAGTCCATCAGCTCATCCAATACCTCACCTCCTTTCAGTCCTCGCCCAGCATCCGAAACTGGGGTGTGTCCTCCGTTGGCCGCCACTGGCCGTCAACTGCCCACAGGTCCGATTGGGGTGGCTGAAGCTGCGGCGGCGGATGACCAACCACGATCACGGGTGGGTAGTTCTGTTGTGGCTGTGGTGGTGGCGGTTGCTGCATTGATTTACGCACCACGATCAGCATCAGGATCGTCATGGGGATGCTTGCCAGTATACCCAGCACCACCCCCACTACCACCGCCATCGCCTCTGCACTCATCTTGTGGCCAACCATGGCACCCAACACCGCACAAAAAGCGATGATACCCAGTCCGATCACTCTACGCATGATTCAACTCCAATCTGCCAGACGGAACACCGGAACGGCTCGAAGAGAGGTGCCGCAACGAGGTTTCAGTTGCTCGATACGTCTCCCGTTCCCCCGTTCCGCCGTTCCAGTGCCCGATCTATGGCGGCTTGAGCCCGACGCGGGTTGCAGTCGGTGCCGTACTCGCGCTGGTGAAAGCGCCTGACCGCTCGCTGGCTCACCTCGCCGTGCTCTTCCAATTCCGTAAGTGCAAACTCAATCATGGCCTCAGTTGGCGGTTTCTTGTTGACCGGTTCGTTGCCGGCATCAGCGGCGGAACGCTGACGCTCCCTGAACCGCTTCACAAAGTCCAGGATGGTCCCCTCGTCTGGCCTGCCGAGTCCTGCCTGGCCGTCCATCTGGCCGCTCACCGGCCTGTCTGCCTTCGCACAGGCAGGCCGGCCTCCGCGCAGCCGGGTCACCAGGTCGGAGATCTCCGACTCGGATATGTAGGCCGCCTGGAATCGGACCACCGAGCCGGCCACGATCGCCAGGAAATCCCCCTTGCCTAACAATCGCTCTGCGCCGGTGTTCCTAATGCCAGCCGCATGGTAGGCTTCGATGTTGTCCACGACCGAGCCCACGAGCCGCGCCGGAAAGTTCGCCTTGGTGATGCTGCCGATCACGCCGGCGGTCGGTTTCTGGGTGCAGGCGACAACGTGGATCCCGGCCTCACGCCCGCGTTGCACCAACCGCGACAGTCTGGTCTCCAGGTCCTCGCCGGCGACCAGCATCAGATCCGCCAGTTCGTCGATGAACACCACCAGCCTCGGTGTGCCCCGTCCTGAGCTTATCGAAGGGCTCACACCTTCCCGATCCCGCCGCTCCATCTCCGATACGGCCCAGGCCAGCACTCCCAGGGCTTCATCGGGCTCATAGATCACATCGTGCACGAGGTGAGGAAGTCCAACGAACGGAACGTAGCCTCTCCGCTTCGGGTCCAGCAGGATCAGGCCCAGGTCACGAACGGAATTGCTCAGGGCCAGGCTCGCAATCATCGCCCGGGCCAGGACGGTCTTCCCACTGCCGGTGGTGCCGGTGATCAACGCATGGCCGACGTTAGGCGAATCCAGGGGTAGCAGCAACGGCGTGTCCTGTTCATCAACGCCCACGAGGGGAGCTGCCGGTTCCCTGGTCGGTAGCTCCTGCCATAACCGCGTCAGTCGGACGGTGACCGGGTTACGCCTCGGAATCTCGACGGTGATGCAACCATCCCGCCGGCCAATGCGACAGGATTGCACCCCAAGTGCTAAGGCCAGTTCCTCTTCTTGCCGTTGGATTGCGGAGAGATTGACGGAGGGCGGCTTAACCAACTCATAGACGACGAGACGGTGTCCCATGTAGCCACCTGTCACACGGACACGCAGCTTTTTGGCGGCCAGGGTGCGTTCGATCTCACGTGCCTGGTAGCGCATCAGGTCGTTGTTTTGGCTCATCCATCACACCTCCGCTGGTACCGGCTCCTTGCAGCGCCCGTTTACTTCCAGGACCACGATTCGATCATCGTCAAAGCGCGGGACCTCAGCGAGCCGGGCGCCGGCGATAATGCCGATGCCTATTCGCTTTCTGTCCATGGAAGAACCTCCATTCCTGAGTCTGGAGGCTAGTCGGAGGGTTGCCAGTGTAGGGGGAACAAGACTACAATACCAGCAGCCCATCGACTGGCCTGTACAGTCGGTGGGTTAGGTCCGCGTCGTTGGGTGCCGCCTCGACGCGGGCCGCCCTGGTCAATCCTTGAGAGACTATGTGGTTGTTATCCCTCAACCCAGAATGGTTGACGGTGAAAAGGCTGGGAAACAGAAAAAGCACGCTCTCGCGTGCCTATAAGCTTAATAAGTTTTTACTAAGCTGTCAAATCAGGATTCATCCGACGGGTCAGGATTTCTCTCTTCTACGGGTGGGATCAAACTTCTGGTCCCCTAACTGCTCCATCTCGCGCTCATAGCGCTTGAGGTCATCTAGGTCAACGAACCAAGTCCCGCCCCGTTTCTCTCCTTTAACTAACCCGTTTCGCAACAAGTAGTAGATATGGCTAGCTGAGTAGACGGACTCTCTTTCCGCCTCAAACACCAACACCAGGTTTGCCATTGCGTGGAGGCCCTCTTTCTGATCCGGCAACCACTCGAGTATGACAGATTATATTCAAAATCAGGGACTTTAGGCAACACCACTAATACCGGCGAAGCGCCACGAGGTCTCCTTGGAGTGCTGAGCCGGTGAATTAGCAGCCCCCGTGCGTCAACCAGTGATCTTCCAATTCCTTGACGGGTGTCCATGGGGCGCTATAATCTCACCGCCGTGGCCGGTGGACATGCCCGCATGGGGAGGACACAAGTTGATACGGACGGCTAAGCTTCTGGAATTCTGGCAAGAGGGTGGATGGTACTATTTCAAGTTCACCACTGATGGTGAAGACCTGTACCGAGTCGAGGAAATACTCAAAACCGTCCCCCTGGCCAGGCGAACTTGTGATCCCCGAATCAAAACCTGGGGGCTACGTGTGGGTCCTGACTCGGAGCGAGTCCTCGTAGAGACCTTCACCAACTGCAGGCAATGCGTGGACTCAGTGAGGACACGGTAAAGGTCACCTGATGGATTGGGAATCTCCCCCATCCGACTTCCGCTTCGTCCTGTTTGAGCGAGTCGAACCGGAGGATAACGCCCATCGATTTTACCTGGTTGGCTGGCTGCCCACGCTGCTTGAGGAAGGCGCCGTCGTTCGCCTGTACGGGCGAAAAGGAGGCGCCCAAAGAACACTCACCACGCCTTTCTCCTCGTTGACAGAGGCGTGGCCCTTTATCCGATCGGTGATCAAGACCCGACTGCGTCACGGTTATCGGGTGGTTGCACCGGAGACCTACCAGGCAACGGCAGCTCCTAGCGAAGACCCAGCGGTGGAGCTGTAGTACGCGAAGCCCTCAGAGCCTCTCTCAGCGCGATTTTCGGCCAAATCAAGGGAAAGAGTTCCCCTACTCCAACCAGAATCGCTCTGGAGGGCCGGCGGGCGCCCGTTCGGGCGTCTGGTTAATACGTCAAAGGACGTGACCCATCACCAGGGATGGGTCTCCTCACCCTGGCGGTTCAGGGCACCAAGCAACCCTGGGCTGGTCAGCTTCCAGGGGACATGAACGAGTCGTGAGGAGGAGACCGACCTCCAAGACGCGAACGTTCAGAATAGGATGGGCTGGGGTTAGCCGGTCACTGGCGAAGGCGAGACATGACCAATCCAGGGCTGGCATACGCGGTCTATGATGCCAGGAGAACTGTAAGCCAGCGAAGGTCGATGGCTGGTGAACCCGTAGTGTCGGCTCGGTAGGCCAGAGACACCTGGTCATGGTTGAAGGCCCAGTTCTCAGGCCCCCAGTCCGGGGGAACGTGTTCGGAAGCCAACCCGACCCCATCCCAGTAACCAGACAGCTACCGGGGAACCACGTTGTCCTGCCTGAAAATAGGCTGGCTGGCTTGGGCAGTATCGGACAACGTGGGGCAGACTGGCCATAGTAGTCGTGCGAGTCACGCCGCACCAGGGAGAACGAGAAAGTCGTTCACAGGGCGAAGGGCCAGAGGCATAACCGTTCGACGACGAACGACATACGGAGGTGTTAGACCTCATGGTTGATGTAGTTCGAGAACTCGGACACCTGGCAAAACTGGCACAAGCGGATCCCGAGAAACGTTTCAATCGGCTGTATCGCTTGCTGCGTCAGCCAGAATTCTTGATGCTCGCGAAAGCAAAGGTTGAAGGGAACAAAGGCGCCAACACCCCCGGCGTGGACGGGCAGGTGATGGACGACGTGACCCCGGAAGCCATCATCAAGCTGAGCCAAGAACTGGCGACGGGCACGTATCAGCCACAACCGGTACGACGCACGTACATCCCCAAGCGGCGGAACAAGACGCAACAACGCCCCCTGGGTATGCCCACCAGCCGTGACAAAGTGATTCAGGCTGGCGTGGCGCTCATTCTGGAAGCGCTCTATGAACCGTTGTTTCGCGACTGTTCCCATGGCTTTCGACCGGGCCGCAGTCCGATCACAGCCCTGCGCACGGTCTCAACTGCCTATCGGGCCGGCGCGACCTGGATCATCGAGGGCGATCTGGAAGATTGCTTTGGCAGCATCCCGCACCACGTCATCCTCAACTGCCTACGCAAGCGCATCCGTGATGAACGCTTCATCGACCTCATCCGGCGCATGTTGAAGGCTGGCGTCATGGAGATGGGAAGATACCAGCGCACTTACTCTGGTGTACCCCAAGGCGGGGTAGCGAGCCCCATCCTGGCGAATGTCGTTTTACATGAACTGGACGCCTGGATGGAAACGCATATCGGCGCGAACCCGCCGACGCAAACGACGCAGGAAGTGAATGCGCGACGGAATCCAGAATACAAGCGGCTATCCTACCGCATCCAAGACCTACGACGATATCTGGACGGGAAGCGGCCGATGCCCAAAGGGAAGAGCGAAGCAGAGCTACGCCAGGAGCTACGGGAGACCCTGGCCGCACGGCGGCAAGTACCTAGCTGCCTACCCCGGCAAGTGGTCTACTATGCGCGCTTTGCCGACGATTTCCTCATCATACTCTGCAATAGGTCCAAGGAAGAGGCACGAGACACAAAAGAACGGACTGCCGACTGGCTACAGGAGACGTTGGGTTTGACCCTGAATCCGGACAAAACCCTCATCACCCATCGGCAGGACCGGCTCCGCTTCCTGGGATACCACCTGCAGGGACGTCGTTCTGCCAGAGGCACGCCATGGTTGTACCTGAGCGTGCCGGAGGACGCCATGCGGGAGGTCGTCGCCAAAATCAAACAGGCCACCGCTTACTCGATGGCCCCAGAATACGATGTATTCGTCAACGTGAACGCCATCGTCCGCGGTTGGACAAACTACTACCGCTTCGCTCACAACAGCAACAAGGTAGCCGGCCGTTTGATCAACGCCGTCTTCTGGCGTGTGGCTCACTACCTGGGCAAGAGACACCGGCAATCGATCCGCAAGATCATGCGCCGGCACTATGCCCGTGACCCACGCACCGGCTGCAAAGCGCTCTTCGTACAGCGGCCGGATGCGAAACCAGGTCGCGAAGCGCGCTACTTCATCTGGCACAAACGTCCCAAGCGGCTACCCTTGATTGCCAACAAAGCGACAACTGTCCAGGACACAAAGCCGTGCCTCAACACGAGTTGGGCAACTGGGCACAGTCTAACGCAGCGGGTCAAGGCAAAAGCCGCCGCACAAGGAACCTGTGAGGGCTGCGGTCGCAGCGACGTACCGCTCTATCACCATCATCCTAGCAGATTGCGAAACGTGAAACGGGATCGAAAAGATCAGCGCCATGTCATCCAGTCTGGCTATGACCAACAGGGAAAGATACTCTGCCTGGATTGCCATCTGGAACATCACCATGGCGATACCCGCCAGTAATGATAGGATGGTTATGCTGGAAAGCCGGATGCAGGGCCAACTTGCCTGTCCGGTTTGGAGGGGGCTGGGGAGAAACGGACCTCAGCAATGTGGGCACCGCGCTCCCCTTCCACCCTATACCGATTAGAGGCCAGCCGGCGGGCTTGACCGCTCCCCATTTTTGACTAGACTTTTCATAACAAGCGTATGTAAATGGGGATTTACACAACAAACTGACAGGCGAAAAGGAGAAAGTCGGTGAACCACAAATGGCCTCTTTTGACCTTGATCGTACCGCTCATTCTCACATTAAGCACATTTGCAGTCACCTCCAAAAACTCAGAACAACCCACACCAACCGCATCAGAGAGGTTGGTAATCGTGGACGCCAATGGGAAAAAGGTGGGCAAGGTCATAGGGATCGATCACCACGTCCCGCAAATAGCACTTGAGATAAACGGTCATTTGTTCACACTCGGCGTGCGTGAAAATCGCTTTGCTGGCCAAACCTCCTGGAACTCGGGAGTTCTCTTCGAGAGCGAAGACTGCACGGGAACACCATACATCCGTGATGATCGCAGCGCACTCCCCAGCGTCGTCGTGAATGTCCCTGGCAACACGGTTTACATCGAGGATCCGGCTGCCTCGGTCCAGACCATCGCAGTCAGATCGAGATATGAATGGATGTCACCATGGGAAGACCCACCTACATGCAGCCCTGTAACTTGGGACAATGAGGAGGCTGTTCAAGCAATCCCTTTAATCAACTTAGACACAGTATTCACGCCACCATTCAGTATACACTCGGCTCCCTGTCCCGACTTTGACGGCGATGGCAAGGTCACAGTCATAGATATCACCGAAGTTGCAAAGCAATGGGGAATGTGCCCATGACCCAAGAGAACCAGCAGCCAGAAAGCTTGAGAAAACAAAACAATAGCATGGGCGATTTAGCAGTGAGACAACCCGGCGAACTTGTGGTCCTGGAGCCGGAACGCGCCGACCGCCACCCGGCAGCTGTGTATCTGGCTGGCCTCTCGAAATCCAGCCGGCGGCCGATGGCGCACGCCCTGGATATGATCGCCAAACTTATCGCCGGCGACCAGGCCGACGCCTGGACTATCAACTGGCCGGCGCTGCGCTTTCAGCACACGGCCGCGATCCGGGCGGCCCTGGCAGAGCGATACGCGCCGGCGACGGTCAACCGCCAGTTATCAGCACTGCGCGGCGTGCTCAAGGCGGCCTGGCGCCTCGGGTTGATGACAGCGGAGGAATATCATCGAGCCGTTGACGTTGACGGCATCACGGCCGAGAAATTACCCTCGGGACGGGCTATCACATCAGGGGAGCTGGCAGCCTTGATGCACGTGTGTGCTGCAGATCCGACGCCGGCGGGACCCCGCGACGCGGCCATGATCGGACTGATGTACTCCGGAGGGCCACGGCGGGCGGAAGTGGTTGGGCTGGATCTGGAAGACTACGATGCAGAGACCTGGACGGTGGCCATACGATCCGGCAAAGGGCGTAAGGATCGGCTCACCTACATCGAGGCCGGCACGGCTGACGCCCTGGCCGACTGGCTGAACGTCCGCGGTCGCGAGCCTGGCCCCTTATTCTGTCCGGTGCTGCGCTCAGGCCGGATCGTGATCCGCCGGCTCTCAGATAACGCCGTGTATCGGATGCTGGAGAAGCGAACGGAGGAGGCGAAGATCGACAGCCTCACACCCCACGATCTGCGGAGAACGTTTGTAAGTGAGCTTCTGGATGCCGGCGTGGATCTGGCCACGGTGCAGAAGCTGGCCGGCCATGCAGATCCGGCCACGACGGCGCGGTACGATCGGCGGGATGAGGCCACGAAACGGGAGGCCGTCAAGCGGTTGCATGTGCCGTACCGCCGGCGCAGTTAGAAGGAGCCGCGTCTAACCACGCTCCACAGGTGTAGGGTCTCAAAGTTATTGAGATATTGAGATCGTCTCATATTAACTTGTCATTGTTAAATTAGACAAATGTTCTACGGAAGTGCCGCATTCTCGACCGATTTGGGGCACCTGGCGTGGAAAGTGTGCCTTCAGCAGGGGGATCTTGCCCCTCTGACGGGCCTGAAACTGGGCAAATCGTAGAACACATGCGCAATTTAACAATGTCAAGTTAAGTGCAGTCTCACTAATTTTGACACCCTCATAGAGCTCTTGTCTCTATATCCACGAGGGATATAATCTGTAAGCGCGAATAAGTCCCAGGTTAAGTTTAAGCTTGCCCTGTCGGATGTATTGTGGCATCATGGAGACAGCAACCGAAAACGGAGGGTGCCATGAGCCACATTCGAGTGTTGATCTGCCGGGTGGATGACAGGGCCCCGGACCAGATGACGGAGTTGGCCTGTTTCGACATGCCTGAGGTAGATGTGAGCGCCCTGGATGCCGAGACGGCGCCACATCAGCAGTGCTCATGCCGAAAAAGGGCAATGATCTGATCGTTGCCAGTCGCCAGAAGAAACGGGGTGTGTGCATTGGAGTCTGGAAACCAGCGATGCCTTGGCAGCGCTCAAGACGCTCTTGCTCAACGATGGCCGGGAACTCTACTGGCGTCAGCGCCAAGTCTTGCCACTGGTAGTGTCAGCTTAACCCAACGTTTATTCGCGCTAACTATAATCTTACCTGTGGAATCATCTCCTCCGTCATTCCGTTCGCGTTACATAAGCACTTGGGAGTAGCGGCGCCGTTTAAGGAAAGGGATGTGCATAGGACTATGTGGGGTCTCATTAACATGGGTACTAGAAATATCGGGCCGTAAATATACGCTAAGGAATCGGGAGGTCGAAGGTGATTGCCCTTATGGCTGAACCAGGCTTCTGTCAAGCACGTATTCGCCGTACAACAACACATTATCCCATCCAATAGGACTAATGTGTTCTAGCAGGGACAAATCAATGCCTGCCTTTTCCGGCTCACACTCCTGAATCACCCGGTTAATCTCTTTGGCTTGCCAGTAGATGATGCAGGCCATAATCAGCGTCAGACAACTGCTCGTGTTCTTTTGCTCCTGTATATCACGGACACTCAACTTCCCTTGCTTGCCGTAGGCCACCTGTCTGGCCAGAGCATGTAGTTCCTCCCCCTTGAGCAACCCACGCCGGACCCGTTGTCTCACCACCGGGTCTGACATGTACTGCAAGATGTGCTCCGTCTTGAACACCCTCCCAAGCTCTCGGTTAGCGCGATAAAACTGGTTCTTACCGCTGTAACCGGCCAGCCGCTTCAATGCCGTGGAAGCTGTGGCATGACCACTTTCCAAAGACGCGTAAAACTGCCCCATGCGGTCCCATTGGTCACAGATCCAATCCAGGTGGATGGTGCGATCACGGCGCCCGACGAGAACTGACAAGGGACCATAGTCCTTGTCCGGGTCAATGCGATAGATGCGCTGATGCTTCAGGCCACGAATGCGCGGTGCGAAACGGCGCCCCAGCATAGCGAAGGCTGCAAAGTTGATCTCGGTGTAGCCGTGGGTGTCGGTGTAGTGCTCTTCCAGCGCTAGATCACTCTCGTTGTAGAGCAAACCATCCAGCACATAGGCGGCATCCCGGTCGGTGCACTCAATGGGGATGCTGTAGAAGGGCGCGTAGTTGTCAGCTACAAACGAGTAGAACTCAAGGGCATAGTCACGGAACTTGTGGCTGTACGTACGCTGGAGCACCTTGCGTTTCAGCCGGAAACGTTGCCCATCGCTGCTGGACGTCTTCCCCTCGCCCCAGGCCTGGGTCACGTCCAGGTTGCTGATGGCATTGACCAGTTGGGCCAGAGCCTGGCGTTGGGCCTCTTCCGTGAGCTGCCAGTTGGTGACATGTTTGATGTGCTCATAGCTAACCCCTTCCGTCAGGCGGGCCATGGTGTAAGGCCCGATATTGCAGCCATGCGCCATCACTGCGGCCAGCGCCAGGCAGACCTGATCGGCCTCGCGTTGTTGGGCTGCCGTCATGAAGTGGCGGGTAAAATGCAGCTCGTTATCCACTTCAATCAGCAGCTCCGGAAGCTTGACCGTTCGCAAATGCTCTGCCAGCCACTGCTGGAGCTTGCCCAAGCGTTGCTCGTCTTCCGCTTCCAGCTTGTCCCCTGGGTCACTCGATAGCTGCCAGCCGTTTTCACCCACGCTGGCATACGTGTTCTCCGGCAACTGCCCCAGAAATTGGTCATAGACCTGGTTGAGGCGTTCCGTGAGATAGTCAGGCACATCATCTGCCTTTACCGGCAGACCCGCGCGCTGGAAAAAGGCCTCGCGGCGGGAACGCCAATGGGTGTCCGAAATGAAGAAGTCATCGAAGCGGCCGAAGCGCTTACTCTGTTCAACAAAGACATTGCCCGCTCTTATTTCGTCCCGCAACACTGCCAGCAGCGCGCATTCCCAGGCATGCTTGTTAACCGTGCCGTTTGTTTCCACGAGCGGCTGCAGCCGTTTAGGTATAAAGCTCAGAGGTGCATCCTCGGGTAGTTTCCGTTTGTTGGCTTGGTTCATCTCACGTAACAGCTCAATCGCCTCCACCAGCGTAGACTGGGTGCCTTCTTCAAGCTGAAAGTCTAGATGTGCCAGTAACGCCGGGGCGAACTGGCGAAAATAGCTGAACCGCTGAACGACGAGGTTGAAGACATGGCTGTACTTGCCATCTAGCCAGCCTTCAATCGCCTCCATCTGGCTGGTCAGGGCCTCCCTGTCAACCTTGCTGAACAAAACGTCTCGCAACACGGCATCATCAACGGTCTCGTCTAAGAGCACCTCGCTGATCGTGCGCAGGAGGGTCAAGGAGGAACGCAACATCTTGCGCTGCTTCCTGGTTTCCTCATCAATCTCCGTTTGGGCACGGGTGTAGACGCCGGTGACGATCTTGTCATACATATCCACGATGTGGTCGATGGTGTCGCGATAAATTTGCCACAAGAAACAAACCAACACGGCATACCGGCGCGGCGACTGTAGTTGGCGCAGTCGGCCGGCTGAACAACGCCGGACATAGCGCGTTAACGACCGCTGGTAGTTGTTATTGAGCCAGGCGAGATCGACCGCCAGAACGCCGGTAGCTTGAACCTGCTCCAGCTTGCTGATCAACCGCAACATGGTAGCGGGGGAGGACTGTCCTGGCGGCTGCTTCAGGTTTTGCAGGGGCGTAAAGCGCCCCGCAGTTGCGGTTAACAGGGCATCCAGGTTTTCCTTCACCTCAGACGACAGATCACCTGTGATCCGCTCAAAGATGTGCTGCCTGGCCTGTTCCCGCTGGGTGGCGATCAGCCGCTGCAAGGTGTCATCAGCCGGTTGCAGAATCCCCTGTTCCTTCAGGAATTCTTTCGCCTTGAGCAGGAGCGGACCTGCCTGCTCCAAGCGGCATGCTTCCTCGAATAGATACTGTTTGAGAGCATCCTTCTCAGAATCACCGAAGCGGCGCAACTTCAGATAGGCACAAATGCGGTCCTGATGTTCCGAGAGGGTAGGTTGACGCTGAGCGTAACTTTGAATCAGGTGGGAAGGGATATCTAGTTGCACACTGACGAAGGTTAAGATTTCATCCTCAACCTCGAACGTTTGTTGGGTTGGAAAGCGGTTGTTCAGACGGACGAAAGCGATTTGATAGGCGAAACCCAACCGGTTGTGCGGTCGACGGCGTTGGTTGATTTCTGCCATATCCTCCGAGCTGAGCCGGGCGACGCGGAGTAACTGTTCATGTGAGAAGTCTAACGGGTTCATGGAGAATGGCCCTCCCTTTCCACCTGCAGTTGCAACTCGAATTGCCTGGTCTGTACATCCGTTTTATATAACGCCAAACATGCACACGGAGGAGCGGGGAAAGATTAACCTAAGCATAGGAACACTAGGACGAAGCTGGCAGGAGGTTTTATAAAGGGCGTAGGACAAAAGTTCAGATGCTCTCTAATGGGCTCTTTAGACGACCAAATCAGCGCCTGAGGGTGGGGGGTAGTGATACCTGACCATTGAACTTGGTTGCTAGCCCTTGTAGACTGTGTGTTTCAGGGATTGTGCAGAATGAGGGGCAAGTACACATGCTGGTGTGAGTCGAACTCGATGGAAGTGAAGACATCTTCATGGGAGAGGGGCGAGTTCCCCACCACTGCCCCTGTTCGGGTATCGAACGCAACCAACTGGATTCCCGTTCCAGGCGGGTCCTCGTTAAAGATGAAATAGTGGTGGTTGATGGGATCCAATGCTGAGAAGTTAAACGATACGCCTCCTGTAACACCCGGAGAAGTGTCTACTGGTGTGACCTCGCCTGTATCGGGGTCGATGGTCACCAGCTTGTGAGAATCGGTGAGAAATGCCACGCCGTAGAGCGTCCCTGTCGATGAGTCGAACTCGATGGAAGTGAAGACATCTTCATGGGAGAGGGGCGAGTTCCCC
>JBHIAO010000103.1:0-14465 GCA_046758565.1 Anaerolineae bacterium | reverse complement strand
TCCAGTTCAGCGCCGTAGTCAATGGAGTCAAGCCGCTCGCCAGTCCGCACGACCTGGGCCTGGGCCGCGGCACGCTTCTGGCGTGCGATGAGGACGTCTTTCTTACGCTTGGCCTCGTCGTACTTGGACTCCAGCTCTTCGAGCTGTTGCTTCAGCTTGTCGACGCCAGCCGTCTGGGCTTCCCACTGCTGGCGATAGACATCGGTATGCGCCTGATAATCCTTCTTGCGCTTGAGGGCCTCCAGCGCCAGCTCATCTCTGCCGTTCTTCACGGCCAACTCGGCCTTGCGGGACCACTCGTCAGCCAATTCCTGGCTGCGCTCCATGTCGCGCTTGATCATCTTCTCTTGCGCAATCATGTCCGCAACCTGTCCCTTGGCATCGCGAATGGCCACCCCCATGTCCCGGATGATCTGATCCAACATCTTTTCAGGGTCCTCGGCGCGATCCAGTATGTCGTTAATATTTGCGCGAAGAATGTTGTTGACGCGTTCGAAAATCCCCATTGTGTTCTCCTTTCGGGTACCTGTTCAAACTCAAACTGGTCGCGTATTGCGTATTGCGTACTGCGTATTGCGTACTGCGTATCTCAGACATGCTGTTTGACGGAATACGCAATACGCAGTACGCAGTAGCATCTCATTTTCGGGGCCAAACTTTGATTTGATCTGGGTCTACGGGCTGCCCACGATGCACACGAAGATCCTCGCCCCACTGCTCAATCCACAGTCGGTCTCCGCCTTCCGATGCATAGAGCCAGTAGTCAGCAACGCCTTCGCGCCGGCCTCCAGGCCCAACAATGTACGCCGTAGCCTGGCCCCTATCGATTTGCTGAAACGACTCGCCGGCTACTTCCACCGTCCCGGCTGACGGGGCGGGCACATCGTCGTCGACAACATCGAATAGCCCCACTTCATCGCCGGCCGGCCCGGCGCGCAGCCAGCGGTCCGTGTCGGTGTCTTCAAGCTTGTAGGTGTACGCAACATCGCCCTGTACATCGTACGTGACCTTAGCGACGACGATGTAGTCGATGTTGTCGTATGTCAGGGCATCGTTGACTTTAAGATTAGCCAAGGCCTGAAACGCTGGACTAGGGGGAGCTTTGACGGCGACCTCCAGTGCCTGCTTCAGCTCGTTGGGAGGCGCTTTCCTGCCTTCGGCGAGGAGATCGCGTCGTTGGTCGAATCGATGATTCAATTCATCAATCGTGCCGGCCAGCGCCTCGACAGCCGCTTCGACGCCGGCGCCGGCATCCACAGCCTCGGCGATCCCATCGGAACCAGCCGTCACATGCTCAATGCCCGCAGCCAACAACTGATCGAAGGCATAGAGCTGCTCCAACTCGGCCTCGCGAACCGAGACGGTTTCAAACCAGCCGGCGTAGCCGTAGCTAGCGGTGCGCAGCCGATCGACAAACCGCTGCAGCTTCAGGCCGGCCCGTTCCATGTCGTCCAACGCACTCAGCAGAGCCTTGTTCGTCGCTCGGCGCTGCAAATCCGTCAGCCGATTGAGCTGGGCGCCGTACCCCCGAGCCAGCTCCATACGCAGTTGCCGATCGGCTTCGCGCCGGCGCTCTCGCTCGCGATAGCCGAGATAGCCCGGAATCGAAGCTGCGATCTTTTGTCGTTGGTGTTCCAGACGAAGCTCTAGATCTTTCACAATTGCCCTCCCGAGGAAGACTATTGTCTCGGAGATGAGAGATTGGAGATTATGGATCTCGCACGCAGTGAGCCAATCTCCAATATCCAATCTCCAATATCCAATCTCTGTTATGTCAAGAAGATTTCAGTGCCACAGTATGGACACTCAAAGACCCCCTTGCCGGCCAGTTCTAACTCGCCGCCGCAATTCGGACACTTGCGGCGCATCTCTGACGCTTCCTTTGCATAGAGGACGCCGTCATTCCAGTTGATGTAGCCGGTGAACAACCCTTTGCCGACCAGATCGTGCACATATTCCTTGATCTTGTCACGGCTCAGATCCATCTCAATGGCCGCGTCGCTGATCCGGAGCTTGCCTCGGGTCAGGACCATGTTGAGGATCTGTCGTTCCTTGGCCACCTCTGCGAACTGCTGCACCTCTTCGCGCCCTCGGACGAAGAGGAATGCGCCACCGCCGAGCAGAGGTGCAGCCACAATGAGCACCAGCACAACCCCAAGTGCAGCACCAGAGATTCTCAATGTTCCTTCCGCCAGGTTTGCCACCAGCCACACACCGACGACCAGCATCAGTGCGAGGGCTGCTACTACCATCAGGCCACCTATGATGCGTCCTTGTCCTACCATAAAGTCGTGTTGTCTCTATTAGCCAAAGCCACGGCTACCGCCGCCAGAGCCCCCACCACCACCGCTGAAGCCGCCACCACCACCGCTCCAGCCACCGCCAGTCCGGCCACCGCCACTGAATCCGCCACCACCGCTGCTTCTAGGCACACTGGAAAGGATGCTGCCAGCAGTATTCAACATGGTAGCCAGCCCGTCGCTCATGCTCTGCAAACCGCGCCCCAACGAGTCACTGGTACGCTGCAGATCGGGCATGCCACCACCCGGTCGACCTATGTCAGGAGCCGGCGCAGGCTCACCACGCCCGCCCCCCGACCCGATGATGACGGGGCGACCGCCTCGACGATAGACCCGACGTCCAGGGCCGTGCGGCCAGGGCTCTCCCCAAGCCGGGCCAGCCGGCTGGTACCAGGGCGGGGCCGGCGCATCGACCTGGGCAAATTTCTGCACCCAACTCTTTTCAAGACCAAACGCAATCGCGTAGGGTAGGTACCTGTCAAAAACGTCCTTCGCCTGTTCCAGATCCGAATAGTCCTCAATGTTGTCCAGGTAGCGCTTGAAGGCGCGCCACCTCGCTGCCGCTTCCGACCCCTTGGTCGTCTTTCGCGGCATGACCCGCGCGAAGATTACCATTCCTACGGAGACAATACCCAGCCCCAGGGGAATGCAGATCGCAGCCCCGGCAAACGGGATCAGTAGCACCAACGTGAAGAAGCCAACAATGACGGACAAAATGACCCCAACAACCCCGAGTAAGGTGTAGATACGACGTGTTGACTCAGGACTTCGCAGGAAGAATCCCTCCTGCACGACCTCTCCATACAATTCGTCCTGCAACTCAGGTATCGCCCTATAGAATTTTTCCTTCAAAGCGGAGAGCTTCCTGCTGTGCCGCCCCCCGAACAGCTCTTTAAGCAACATTTTCTCGTAGGGTCGCAGTGTTTCCTGGTGATCCTGCATCTCGAACACGAAGTCGCGGCGCGCACCGATGCCCAGGAACCCCTTTTCCTGAATCTCCTGCATCGTGATAACACCTCGCCGCGCCAGATCGACGATGCTAGCGATAATATCCTGCATGTCAGCGGTTTCGTCCAGGAGGGTTCCGACGACGCCGGGGGGCAGGCTGCTGGGTGGTTGAGGCAGATAGTCAGTCACAAGTGGCACCGGTGCATCGCGGCCACGGGTGTACCAGAGCACAAAGAGCCCGACAGTGCCGATAGCTGTGATGAACAGGCCGATAAAGCCGGCCAAGAGATCGATCACCTGGCGGGTGGGATCCGTGGCGACCTCGACTCCTGGCGGTACTTCAATCGGCTGTTCTGCAACACGGGCGTCGTAATCCCGCTGCCAGGCCGGCGGCGGTGCCTCCACCACGCCGTGCGGAAACTGCACGCGGATCTCGAATTGCCGGCCCGGACGGATGGTCTCCTGCGCCGTGAAAACGATCGTTCTCGGATCGAGTACGTCGGTCTGGGACGTGATGCCGTAGGACTCCCAGTTCTGGACCTCGTCCACACCTTCGGGTAGATGCACCATCACCCGTGACGATTGAACTGGGAAACCGAGATCGCCGATGGCGATCCACCAGATCTGATCGCCCCCATCGTAGATGCGGACAGCACCCTCAGCTTTGTACTTGATGACATACGTGTGACGCGAATCGGAAGTCTCGGGGAAGTACCAGCGGATGTTGAACTCGCCACTTTCCACCCACGTCTGGAAGGTGTACGGAGCCTCGCTGTTACTCTGCTCGAAGCGCCGATTGCCCTCGTAAACTTCCACGTTGGTGATGCCCTCGAGCCGCTCGAAGGGTATGGCGGCGAAACCGAAACGGAAAGGCCCCCCTTGAAATACAATCGCCTGGGTCTCGACAACGTCGATATCGCCGTTCTTCTGAACGCTCAGATCGACGTCAAATCGATCCCAGACGACTGAGCGGTCCTGAGCATACGCAAGACTGGCCAGGACACTCAGCACCAGGATGAGGCAGACCGAAATCAGAACCAGCCCTTCGACCAGGCTCAGGACAAGTCGCCGAATAGTAGTTCTCCTTCCCTGCTTATCTCGGCAGAGTACTGCTATTATACGTTGAACTGCGATCAAATGCAAACCTCTTGATGGCGATCAGCCACGTTCAACGTACTATACGTGGCGGGGATTTGCGGGTTGCATACAGCACAAAACCTCTGGCGAGTGCCCGACTCGCCAGAGGTCTTGCGGTGCAAGGAGGAGGTTATTTGCAGTACGAAAATGCCCAGTTCGTACACTTACAATTGTAGCACTTGTGCCTCCTGCCGGCAGTAACCTAACCTACTGTGTGGGTTTGTGAAACCGTATCTCGTCAGTGCGCACGGCAGTAGCGACTTCCATTGGGTGGGACAGCCAGGTCGTGATCAGTGAGCCGTTGTGTCCACGACCTCATGCGTGCGATGGCTGTAGAAGCACAACCTTGTGTTCCCGTATGTCCGTTGATCGATTAGCGTCAGGTTCTGCAGTGCCAGGTCTTCGAATTCTTGCGGATCTATTTGGGCGATCACCTTGCCATGCGCTGCAAGCAGTGCGGGCCGGCGATCCAACGCGCGCAGAGCGTCCGCCCACAGACCTTGGTATTGCGGCGGTGCCAGGAAGATCAGGTGGTATTGGTCATCTGCATCGGCGATGAAGCCGAAGACGTCACGCCGGATCACTGTCGCCCGGTCGGCCAGCTTTGTATCCTTCAGGTTGCGTTTGATCGTTGCGATGGCTTTGCCGGCCTTCTCCACGAAGTCAGCGTGGGCGGCCCCCCGGCTCAGAGCTTCGATACCGACACTGCCAGTGCCGGCAAACAGATCAAGGAACCGCGCATCGACAACCTCCCAACTGAGGATGTTGAACAGTGACTCCTTGACGCGGTCAAGAATTGGGCGCGTTGCTGAACCGGGTACAGAGTGCAGCCGGCGTCCCTTGGCTTCACCGGCGATCACGCGCATGCTGTGCTAACCCTTTCACAAAGAAAATCCCAGCCATCCGGCGGCGCCGGATGGCTGGGATTTCAGGTCGTCAGATTGCCTGTCTTATTGGGTGTTGAAGCCTTCGTAATTCTTGATGTCCACCTCTTCTGTGGTACCAGACTCTTGAGCGATGGCCACGACGTTCTCGCTGGTGCTCCTGATCATCACGCCGTTGTTGGTACCGTCAAGCTGGGTGACAGCCGGTCCCCACACACCGGGACGCCGCGAGATCTGGAAGAGAGAGACCGACTGTCCCGCCGGGATCGAGAAAGTAGGCAGCGACACCGGACTGCCACCGACCACATTGTATTCCACCGTAACGTCGGTAGCGGCCTCACCAGTGTTCTGGATCACGACGCCCGTGGTGCGCTTATTGAAGAATTCCTTGACCAACGGAAGGGCGGTGTTCCTTGTGGCATTGGTCACACCGAAAGCACTATACACGGTCTTCTTGGCGCCGCCAGACTCGTTCACAATGGCCACGACTTTGCCGCCCTCAGCAGTCACCTTTGCCGCAGCGAAGCAATTCGCCGGCATACCACCCACGTTGCCGAGGTTCGGGAACCAAATCTTCGATTCACCGGGGGCAAGCGTGTATTGCGTTCCCGAATATGACTGGCCGGCGCACGCCCCCTTATTCCCGGTAAAGGTTACATTCACTGTGACGTCAGCAGAAGTCTCGGCATTCTGCACAGTCAACGCTGTGGTCCGACCTGACCACTCATTCTTGATCACCGGCGCCGCGGCGATGGTGTCCGCATCCTTTGGTGTGAAGCCCCGGCTGGAGAGGACAAACGACGCAGGGTCACCAGTCGTTGGATGCTCCGCGTAGACACCGGCAATCGGACCACTGCTGGAAGTGGCAACCGCCGAACCAACACACGTCGCTGTCGAGGATGGCCCCGGACAACTCTTCGGGAGGCCAGACACGGAATCCGGGCTGAAGACGTGCATCACGTCCGCGTTAAGGCTGTAAGGACCATCAGTGTAGGTCTTGCCATCATTGGTCTTGTAGGTCATAGTGACCGACGCGGCCTGGCCCGCTGCCTGGACGTAGAAAGTTGTTGTCTGGCCGGCGAAGTCGTTTTTCAGCAATGGGAACAACACCTCCGTAGCCGCATCGTCACCGCTGACGCCCTGATATTGGCCGGCGGCCACACCACCCTGAACACCCAGCCCAAAGCTCGGGAGCGGGTTGTTAGCGACGTTACCAATTGCCACGATAGGCTGATCGGCACTCAGCACAGCAGAACCGATGAAGCCTTCCGGAAGCGGAGGCTGTAGTCCTGGATCAGGCTTACCGGGAACGAAGCTGACAGCTTCACCCGGGTCCAACTGTGTGGTTGCACTGGATGTGTGAGGGGGTTCACCATCGGCTGAAATCACCTGAACCTGGAGATTGGCCGTTTGAGTACCAACGTTCTGAACCTGCCACGAAACCCACCACCCAGAACCCGATAGGTGCTGTAGGTCAATCCCGCCCTCGGCCAGGACAGCGCCTGCGATGGCGAGCACCAATAACAGGCCAAGGATCAATGCGATTGCTAGACGTTTTTTCATGTATATACCTCCTTAGGTGTGCAATTGATGGCGCGTGCTTGCGTCCTACTGAAGCGGTGTGCCTCTGTCAAGCATGTGTTACCTGTCATCTTACGACGCTATTATAGCATGTGAGACACGCCTGTGTCCATACTCCATATGTCGTATCTACACCCTTCAAGCCTCACACCTTTTGCGTAAGCACTGCTGTTCTCGAATGGCAAACCGGTTTGGGTATCCACTTACCATAACCAGTTGCGTGCCCGGTTGCTCAAGTGGGGGGTGTATCCGCTTCAGAGCGTTGCTTTTCCAGTGCGATGCCGGCCATGGGCCACCCACGAAGATAGCGGTGCCACGGTCGGCTCAAAACTAACCGATCGAGGCGATAGAACACTGGTGCAAGCCGGCCGGCCCATCGCTGCCAAGGCTGCCGCAGCATCATGCACAGATTGGCGTACATTATCGAATACGCTTGCCACGTTGTAATACTCACTACCTTCAGAGTATCCGGCCGTGCTGCAAGCAGGTTGTCAAGATGAATGGGAGCCTCATCCGAGGAACGCATGCTCCAACCCCTCCGCTGCGCCGCACTGAACTGTGGTGCCATGATGCCGGCGACCCGTGCCGTAAACGTCAGGCCACGCATGAATCCGCCGAGGGCCTTGTCAAATACGACAACCGCTAGTGGCGGATCGGGGGCCGGCGCAAGAGGTTCGTACAGATACACGCGTCCACCTTCAGTCAGCAAATCGGCGATGCTTTTCAGCAGCCCAACCTGGGAGTCACGATCCAGGTGGTGGAGCAGGGCATGGACGATGACGCTATCGTATTGCCCGTGGCGTTCCAACGTGCGCGCATCGGCACGCCAGAAGCGGACGTTTGGAAGTCCAGATTCCGCCGCACGCCGGCGCGCCTCTTCGATCTGCGCATCTGACAGGTCAAGGCCATCCAGATGCATGCCGCGTTGTGCCAGGCGTAACCCGACCCAACCATGCCCACAGCCAATATCCAGCACCCGCCCGTCAGGCTTGAACAGGAAAGTCTCCAGCTCGGCCAGATAATCGGACCGGACGATCCGGCTGAGCTCCGGATTGTACTGCCAGACCTGTTCGTTCAGATGCCCAAACTCATTCCACCATGCTCGTTCGTCCAATTCGCCATGCCCACCAATGATCGCAAAACGTTGCTCCTGTTGACTACCCGAGGTATCCTAACTTCTTCAGACGTTCCAGGATTTGCGCCTCCTCGTCGCCGGCAAGGTCCGCCGGCCCGCCGCCGGCCGGCTCTCGCGAAACCCGCTCAGCGGGTCGCACATTCCCTTCGTACAACTCCCCGAGCACACGGCCATCCATGTCCTCGGGCACCGGCACGCCGAGCATGTGCAAGATGGTTGGCGCCAGGTCAATGATCTCCACGTTTTCGATGTGACCCTGCCGGACGCCAGGCCCCCATACCACGAGCATACCATACTGCCGGTGAGTTCCCGTCTCGTAGTTGGGCGCCGGCCCAAACACCTGCTCACCGACAAACTCAAGTCCCAGATGCGAGATGTAGCTCATGCCCCGCATGGTCACATTGATATCCGGCCCTTCATGGGCATGCGGACCATGATAGATATCGTCCCTCAAGTAGATGGCATCCACAACCCGTTCCCCTGTTTCAGGGTCTTCCAGCTCCCACAGTCGGCCTACGATCTCGTCAACAACGCGCCGATATTCTGAACCCGGCTGGACGATGCCATGCGGTTCGCGTCCCCGCAGATTGATGTAGATCTGCCCGATGTAGCCGAAACTGTAGGCAAGCGTTTGCGACCAATCCACGACTTCGGCGATGTCTGGGGTTGCTCGGGGCACCATCGCCGTCAACCACGCGGGTAGCTGGTCCTTCATTCTGTTGACGTTCCGCCATCCAACGAGCTGGGTCAAGCTCTCCCGTGTGAGGCCGGCGCGCCGTAGCATGGCCCGCGCACCGCTCACCGCCCCAACGCCTTGCCTAAGCCTCTGAAAGCCTTCCTGCTGTAGCCAGACGTTTAAGTAGACTTCTTTGTACAATGGCCCGCCACCGTGATCACTCATGATGAGCACGACGGTATTATCGTCAACAGCAGCCAGAAAATCGCCCAATCGACGGTCCAGCAACTGGTGGTAACGCAGGACCGCATCGCCATAGCGCTCGCCAAGTTGCGGATCGTGTCGTGGATGGGTCTCGTCCATGAAGGCCCAGAGAAAAGCGAGGACGCCATCGAGATTTCGAAAGACTACCGTAAACAGATCCCACGGCTCCCGGTTCATAAGCTGCAGTGCCACTTCGGCGCGCCTGTCCGTGGTGTCCATAACGTCGCGGATAAACGCGTCTTCTCGACCGGGTTCATAGACAATCGCGTTGTTGATGCGATAGCCTGACGCCCGCAGCTCGTCGGCCAGCCCGGCTGGATACGCGTAGTCGACGTCATCTGGTGCACCCAGACCCGAGACCATAAACCCGTTGACCCATTCGGGGGGATAGGTCATGGGCACGTTCAAAACGCCAACGCGTCGGCCGTGTCGGCTGGCCCAAGCGAACATCGTATCGAGAGACGGCAAGTCATTGCGTACCGGTTGCAGTTCATAGCTACCCGGCCGCCGTTTCAAGAAGTCGAACAACCCATGTTTGCCAGGATTCACACCGGTCATGAACGAGGTCCAGGCCGGCGGCGAGAGGGCGGGAATCGTGGATTTCAGTCTTCCGGAGCATCCTTCTCGCAACAGACGGCGGAAGTTGGGCAGGTGGCCGGCTTCTGCCCAGGGTTCGATAACGTCGAGCGTCCCTCCATCGAGCCCAATGATCAGAACTCGTTTGTTACTCATCCTACACATCTCTGACTCTATTGAGAAAAGGTGCTGAGCGGAAGGTGCCGGTCACTTTAGGTTGCAAAATGACGCCGATTTCAACCGCAAACACGTTCCTTTTTGCAAGTGACCGGCACCTGTCCACCTTTTTTCAGTGAATTCATCTCTATTCTGAAAATAGGTGGCTGGTTGGCTAGATGGTTAGTTGGCTAGTACCATACGAGCCATCCAGCCATCTAGCCATCTAGCATTTTCATGCTTCATGGTGCCCCACAGTGGCATGTTGACTAATCTCCAATCTCTAATCTCCAATTTCCAATTTCCTGCTGACCTTGCCTAAAATGGTACATCAGAACAGGCACAAATACCGGCGACGGCACGACACGATCCTGCAATTTTTCGGCCAGGGGGCGGAGCAAATTCGACACCGGACTGGAGGCCAGCGGGGTCCGGCTCACCCAGTACCACCATCTGGGGAGTCCACTGTGTCCGGTTCGGGCCTGGTACAGCGACGCTGAGCGGCCAATGGATTCCATCCGCCGGCAAGCATGTGCAAAGTCCGTGGGATGGTCGTGGTAAGCCAGGGCCTCTGGCACAAATACCAGTTGGAACCCGCACGTCTTCAAGCGGCTTGCCAGTTCGGTGTCCTCGTAGGCTGCTGTAGAGAACCGCTCGTCGAATAGTCCATGCTCCAACAAGAAAGAGCGCTTTACAGAAACGTTGCATGTGTAGAAATAGGTATGGTTAACAGCCTCAACACCCTCGAGAAGCCGGTTGAAACGGAAGCGTGCCTCTTCCCACCAGCGCATGAACGGCGTCACCTGCAGGTGCGGCGCCCAGCGCACGAGTCCTAAAACTCCAACCGACGGCGCCGGATGGCGTTCGTGCCCGACCAGATGGAGACGAACCAGGTCCGGCGTGGCGAGAACGTCGCTGTCTGTCATGAACACCAGCCGGCCATCGGCCATACGAATCCCCCTGTTGCGCGCGACGGCCGGCCCCCGGTTCGGCTGATGCTCGTAACGCACAGGCACGGGACTGCCACTAGCCAGCGCCCTCACTACGTCTGGCGTATTGTCTGTGGACCCGTCGTCAATGACAATAATCTCCCACAGTGCATCGACCCCACGTTGCGCCATGAGAGCTCGCAGGCTGCGACGTAGTACGGCGGCTCGGTTGTAAGTTGGAATGACGACGGAAAGCTCCACTGGGCTTCTCTTAGAATGTTCCGGTTAGCCGGTATTTGGCATAACGGAAAGGCGCGTGGATGAGCTTGGCCTGCCAGTCGTGCTGCAGTGTGGTGTTGATGAAGCACACATGGGTGCAGTCACATCCGTGGCTCTTGGCTGCCTCACGTTCGGATTGCATCACCGGATCCTGTATCAACTTCGAGAAATCGTGATCGTAGTCGGCCAGGGCAATCTGGGCCTCGCGCAATTCGCAGACCCGCACATTGGCGTTGTAGTCGATGACGGCAATGGCCTCGCCGGCCAGACAATCCATGTCCCATCGCCGGCCGTGCGCGTAGTTCGTGTACTGCGTGTGGTACTGAAACGCCAGCGCCCCCAGTCCATTCACCTCACGCCACAGACGACGCCCATTGGAGGCACCCTGACGCTCCAGGCGCTTTCGCAGATATGCTTCTTGAATCGGCAAGACCGCTTCGTAGATGTCGCGCAGTTTCTCCGGCGGAACGGACTTCAGGTGCGGCTCCATCGGCTCCCCGCGTACCACTTCGAAGAAATGTCCACCAATCGGAAAGCGATCTCGCATCCAGCGTGCGAAAGGTATCACCTCGTCATAGTTATCAGCGCAGATGACCGTGTTGACCCACACGCCGAAATGCGGGAACTCATCACGCAGTTCGAGTAAATGCTGCATCGTGTTCAGCGTCAGTTCGAAGTTCCGAGGTACACCTCGAATCTTGTCGTGGGTCTCAGCGAAACCGTCGATCGAGAGGTTGACGGTGAAGTCAAGGCCGGGATTCTCCTGGAGGATCTGCCGCGCCAGACGGGTGGTGCGGCCGGCCAGAATGCCATTTGACGGCACGCCGACGTGCTCGATGTCGTTTATGCGGCGAAACAGGCCGATGACTGCCGGCAGGTCTTCCCGCAGGAAGGGCTCGCCGCCCGAGATCAACAACGTCCGGAAGCGGGGCATCGATCGCGCCAGTTTCTCGATATCTCCCAGGGCAAATCCCTCATCGGGTGCGTTCAGGTTTTGCCAGTAGAAACAATGACCACACTTCGCATTGCAGATTGACGTGACGAAGAAGATCAGAAAATCCAAATCATGACTGAACAGACTTCGGAATCCATTGACCGACTGACTGATAAAACCCAACATCATCTCACCATCACATGACTAGTTCGCTGGCTTACTCATTTGTGGAGCCGACGGGCGAATCATTTCACGGAGAGCAGTCAAGTCCTCCTGTGAGAACGTGCCCAGAGCCGCCAGTGTCAACAGATAAACGGCCCCACCCAGAGGAATCACGATTGGCAGGGGCAGCGACCAGACGGCCAGAACGGTACCCGCCATCACCACCGAGGCCACGATAGGTCGTGGCAAATACGACGACGCATTGAACGAGATAAGTTCTCGTCGGACAAACATGAAACTGAGGACAAAGAGCAGCGACGTTGACACCACACGGGCAATGGCAGAGCCGACGGCTCCGAGAGATGGAATCAGGGCCACGTTGAGGACCAGGTTGGTCACCAGCGTGCCGGCCAGGAATCGTGCGATGACGTCCTGTCGATCAGCGACCACCATGATCCGCGAATTCAGAACGTTCAAGAACAACAGAGCCACTGACCAGATCACCACCTGAAGTATTGGGCCGGCCGGCTCGAACCCCGAACCGAAGATCAGTTGTAGCAGCGGTTGGGCTATCAGGGTGATGCCTACAGCGATGGGCAGGCCCAACAGGAAGAGGTACTTGAAAGACCGGGCGTAGAGTCGCTCAAGAACCGCCGGCGCTTCAACATAGAGCCTGGACATGACCGGTAAGATACTCGTCCCATACGCGAACGGCAACAGTGTCAAGGCACCAACCAGGGTGTTGGCGGACCCGTAGAATCCGACCTGACGCTCCGTGCCCAGACGTGACAGCAGGACAACATCCGCACGGTTATCGAGAATGTAGAAAATACTGACGAAAATGAATGGGAAGGCTATCCTCAACTGCTGGCGACAGAACGCCAGATCGATCGAACGCAGCGGCCGAGTGTAGCGCCACCATACCAGCCCAAGGTTTATGCACAAGGTCAACAGGCTCACTGCCAGCAGGCTGACCGCCAATCCCTCAAGCCCCCAACCTGATTCCAGCGCCAAACCGCCGGCCACAACGTTCCCAAGACCATACACGCCCGACGAGAATGCCAGGTAACCCATCTCTTCACGGGCGATGTACATCGCCTGACAGATGCTGGCAACGTTGTCGGGCACGATCGTCAGTGCCAGAAGCAGGATCACGCTGGCAGTCGCCGGCGCATAGCCCAACCAGTCGACAACCAGACTCAGGAGACCCACCGTTAACACCGCCATGGTGGCGCGGATGGCTATAAAGTTGCCCAGAAACTGGGCCGCGCGCTCAGGGGCCTTGGCTACCTCGCGGGACAACAGTTGATCCAAACCCCAGTAGGAAAGCCGGCCAGCAATTAGCGTGAAGCTCGCTGCCAGGAAAAACACGCCGAGAGCATCAACGCCCAACCGCCGCGATACCCACACGCCCAGCACCACTGTACTCATTCGCTGAGCCAGGTTGGCTAGCAAGGCGAAAGCGTAATTACTTGCGAAGCGGCGCATAGCTCACGAAACAACCAATGAATCTCATGATGCCCCTATTGTGAATCTTACGATTCTAACCCCTCGATGGGCTTTCGAAGCAGGCGAATCCCATCGGCAAGACCTTGTAGATAGGCCTTCACGACCGCCGGCCGGCGGTCGCGCCATGCGCGGGCTATCGTGCGCACGGCACTCCCAAGACGATACAAGGCGACAAGCGGTTGCAGTGGGCGAGGCGTATGTTTGGCATAGAACAGAACGCTGCTTCGGGCCAGATGGTATTTGTTGAGTGGCGTCCCAGAACCTCCGGTGCTGGCTGACACCTTATGCCACATCTTCGCTGCCGGCACGACCATCAGCCGATGCCCGTGTCGCCGTGCCCTCAGACATAGGTCCTGGTCTTCGTAGTACATGAAGAAGCGCTCGTCGAACAGTCCAACATCCTCCAGCAACTGGCGCTTCAGCAAAAGGCCGCAGCCGAAAAGATAGTCCACCTCGTACGGTGTTTCAACCTGTGGGTCGACGTGGGGCGGTTGTCCCGACAGGGTGATAGGCCGGCAACGTTGCCCGGCCGACCAGAGTCGACCGGGATCATCGTAGTACCACACGGTCGGACCCAGCATTCCGACGTCGGGGTAGGTCAGTGCAGTCTCCACCAGGCGATCGACCATGTCAGGTGCTACGACGGTGTCGTTGTTCAAGAGCAAAACGTAGTCTGACTCACCGGACAGAAACCGCCGGAGGGCTCGGTTGCAACCTGCAGCGTAACCCAGGTTTGATGTATTCTCAAGGATCTCGACTTCAGGGAACTGCCGCCGAACAGCTTCGACTGTTCCGTCCGTGGAACCGTTGTCTACCAGAACGACGTCAAGGTTCCGATAGGACACCACTTGCAGCGAAGCCAGACAAGCCAGCGTGTCTTCACGCCGGTTCCAGTTTAGGGTGATTGCTGTAACAGCCGACGTGTGTTCGCGGTTTGCCCGCCGCCGAGTCTGGCCCGACCTGGAATCAAGGCCGACGAATGAATTCGCCGTCTG
>JBHIAO010000102.1:0-14480 GCA_046758565.1 Anaerolineae bacterium | reverse complement strand
AAGCTCTGCGTTCTCAGCGTGCTCAGCGGTAAATCTGCTCCTCGCAGCCTCAACCACGTAACTCCTGTTACTGATCACTGACTGACCTGATCAGCCCCGACGTCCCAGCGGCCCTCGCGCGGGTCGCCGTGGATGTCGCTGTCCACGTCGGTCGGCACGCCGGCCCCGATGGCCCGTGAGCCCGCCGGCAAGTGCGGATCACCTGGCGCAACCAGGTCCTCGACACTCGCATCGGTGATGTTGCCCTCAGCAACGAAGGAGGCGTTCCCACGGTCCCAAATGGGGGCGGTGATCAGGTTGTTGCGGATGAGATGGCCGCCGGCGTTCCACACCTCGATAGCCCCAGGGTAGTCCCCGCCCAGAATGATGGTGTTATGCTCGACCCGTGCGTTGTCTGCGTCGCGCAGCTCGATGCCGGCGTCACCCGGTGACAACTGGTAGATGAAGTTGTTGCGAATGATGCCGCCCTGGTGGCCACGGCCGAGGCCGAAAGCGATGTTGCGGAAGCAGTCGCGGAAGACGTTGCGCTCGACGATGGTGCCCCGGGCCTGATTCCACATGAGGATGGCCGGACCGCTGACGTAGGTGCCACAGTCGATGTCCACCTCGCAGCCTGAACCGTCGCCCCAGATGTTGTAGAACAGGTTGTCGCGGATGACCCAGTCGATGGCCTGATGGATGTCCACCCCGTCGATGTAGTCGCCCTGCACGCCACCCGGCGTGTACCCAATGGACGAGCAGGCCACGACGCCGTCAGCGATACCACCTGGGGTACCCTTGATATGCTGGGTGCCAATGTCGTACAGATGCACGTTGTAGATGTGGGGTGCCTGGGCGCCCTGTTCGCCCTTGATGGAGATGGCGTGGTTGCGCATGCCGGTCATGGAGAGGTCGGCGATGGTGACATTGGCGCCGAACACCATGAAGCCCTCGGAGCCCACGCCGTAGCCCTGGCCTCGGATCAGCACCGCGTCCCGATCGCCGCCGGCACCGCGAATGGTGATCCCGTCATCTACCACCACGGCGTACCGGTCGAGGAGATACTCGCCGTCCAGCAGGAGAATCTCCGTGCCGGGCACGGCGGCCTCAATGGTTCCCATCCAGTCGTCGCTCGGACCGACCGTGATCTGGCTCAGCCGCGATCGGTACAGCGGAGAATCGACGTAGGGCGGGCAGAAGTTGGCGACCACACCGCCACCAGGCGTAGCCGTAGCAGTAATCGTTGCCGTTGCAGTTGGCGTAGCAGTCGCCGTTAGCGTAGCCGTCGAGGTAGCCGTCGGCGTAACAAGGGCACACGACTGCTCCCACTGAGCAACCACGGCCATGATGTCACCAATGTCCACCACCCCATCGTCGTTCACATCTGTCTCCGGCGGGAAGTCGTCCCGGTTCCACCATGCGGCCACCGTCTGAACATCAACCACGTCCACGACGCCGTCGCCGGTGACGTCGGCAGGGCAGGCCGGCCGGAACTGGGTGACCAGGCGCGGCCGCACGGCGGGATCGGTGTACTCGCTGGACCGGAACTGGTGGTGTAGCCAGGGCCCATTGTCGGGTTCCAGGAGTAGACCATAGTTCGGCTCCGTGTCGTTGAGCCAGTTGACGCTGCCACCGGAGCCGTCGGCCGCCTGGTAGTTGGTCATGGGCTCGCTGCTGTAGCTAGCCGCAAACACATTGGGGTAGCGCATGCCCAGCGCCAATGCACCGCTGCCCCCCATGGAATGGCCGGTCACGTAGATCCGGTTGGGGTCCAGCCGGAACGTCGGGTCACGCAGCGTGTCAAAAACAGCGCGCAGGATGCGCTCTTCGGTGAAGTTGACGATGGGGCCCGTGTCTGCCGTGCCGCCCAACCGGTAGTCGTAGGAGGCGCTGTGGCCGTAGTACCAGGTCTGGTTGGGGTCGTCGGGGACGATGTTGACGGCGCACCAGTCGTAGGGGGTCACCGTGTCGTTGCTGTAACGTCCGCCCCAGCCCTCCAGGTAGACATTGGCCGGCAAGGAGTCCGGCAACGAGCCGCCGCAGGCCGCGTCCGAAGGCAGGGTCACGCCATAGTTGAACGCATACTGTTGCGCCGCGCTACCCTGCGGCACGCCGAAGGTCGGATTGTACCGACTGTAGTCGAGGTACTGGGTGAAGACGAAGCCCCGGTCGCCGGCGGCCTGCCACACTTTGACCGGCTGGGGGTCCGCCACCACCTCGGCGATGGGGCCGGCGGTGTTGCCAGGACCGAGGTCGGTGATGTTCTCCGTGCCGCCCTGGACGGTGGTGACCGCGTAGTAGAAAGTGCCGTTCTCGTTGGTCATCCAGGCGAAGAAGCCCGTGGTATCGCTCAGCGGCGCGCCCAGATCCTGGATCACGTAGTTAGGGGTGATCGGTGGTTCGCGGGCGCGGTCGCTCCAGAAGATGCTAGAGCCTTCGCCGAGAGCACCCCATGCCTCGGTCAGCCGTGTGGCCTGCGCCAGATTGGCGGCTGTGATCGGGCTGGTGTGACGGTACAGGTGGTAGCGTTCGCCACTGAGAGCCTGCCCTGAGCCTGCCGAAGGGTCCGTGCGCTCGTTCCAGGTGAGGAAGGTCTGGCCGCTGCGGTGGAAGGCGGTGAGGCCGATGGGCTGGGCCGGCCCAATGGTTTGGGCGTGGGCGGAAGTCTGGGGGGCTCCTCCGGCCACAAGGCCGGCGAGGATCAACAGGGCGACAGCAGGTCCAATAAGAGAAACCCGCACCGATGGCATCGTAGACTCCCCACCGTATCACAAGATCGTGCGTCTCGGGACATCACCTTACTCTACTGACACACACTGCCCCACGCTTCCGCCAAGCGCACGACATCGACGATGTCTATAACCCCGTTCCGGTCGCGGTCGTAGCGAGCGTCCCAGTCCACATCAGTGCTCTGCCGGCGCCAAGCGCTGGCGACGGCCCGGATGTCGTCCGAGTCCACGCCCGGCAAGCCCGTGAAGTCGGGGCACGGTGGCGTTTCCGTGATCGCGTAGATGACACCGTCGGTGTAATCCGTGACGTACAGGTTGCCGGCCTCGTCCTCGCCGAAGCTGGAAATGTCGAACGGTGCGTCGTAGAGGAGGGTGTTCTGCCAGCCGGCGCTATCGCGTGCCAACCCCCAGATCCGCCCACTGCAGTAGTCTCCGTAGAAGTAGATGCCTTGCATGCGGTGGTCAAGCAGCCCGCGGTAGACCATGCCCCCGGTGATGGAACAATCGCCCTGCGAATGGTCGTACTCAACCACGGGGGGTTCCAAAACCAAGGTGGAGCAGTCCCCGGTCATGTTGAAATCATGGAACCCTTCCTTGCAGCGCCAGCCATAATCCTCGCCGCCGGCGCTGGAGGCGGGCTGATAGTCAACCTCCTCATAGGTGTTCTGGCCGACGTCACCAATGTACAGGTCCCCCGTCTGCCCGTCGAAGGAGAAGCGCCACGGATTGCGCAGCCCGAGGGCCCAGATCTCGCCACGGTAGCCATTGGTCTGGGTGTAGGGATTGCTGGCGGGAATGGCGTAAGGGTTGGCGCCCGACTCCACGTCAATCCGCAGCATTTTCCCCAGCAGTGAATTGGGGTTCTGGGCGCGGTTCTGGGGGTCTCCGCCGGCACCCCCATCGCCCATGCCGATGTAAAGGTAGCCGTCGTTAGGACCAAAGCCCAGTTGGCCGCCGTTGTGGTTGGCATAGGGCTGATCGACAGTCAGCAAAACCTCTTCACTGTTGGGATCGGCCAGGTTGGCGTCGTTGGGATCAACCTGATAGCGAGCCACCACCGTGTCACCGGACGTGTCGGTGTAGTTGACGTAGAAGTACCCACTGGTGGCATAGTCAGGCGGGAAGGCAACGCTGAGCAGACCCTGCTCGTAGCCCTGACTGCCAACGCGGCTGGTTATGTCTAGGAAAGGCGTGCTCGATACAACGCCGTTCTCGACAATCTGGATGCGCCCATCCCGCTCTACCACAAACAGCCGTCCGCTGCCATCGCCGGCATGGGTGATGTGCACCGGTTTGTCCAGCCCTCTGACCGGTGAGGTCAGGTAAACCTCCGGCCAGTACACCCGCAGCGCCTCGGAGGGAGTGCTCTCGTTGCCGGAGCTGAACAAGATCTCCCCTTCGACACTGGCCTGCTGGCTCAGCCCTGGCACCGTGGTCTCAAACAATTCGACGGGTACGGCCACGCAACTTTCGTCCACGCAGACGGCGTCGCAATTGCCGTCGGCTGCGACGGCCAGACCTCCGAGGTTTTGGTCGGGGATGTAGCTGCGTTGGGATACCGAGCGGGCCTCAATGTCCAGAACCCTGCCATTCATGTGGAAACCACGGAGGTCGTGTCCTGGTTGTACCATCACCTGCCCCATGGCCAATCCTGCCAGGGACGTGAATAGCAGCAACACTGTCGTTCCAACAACGAATGGGATCCGTGTAGTACTCTTTGATCCCATCTCGGCCTCCCGTTTCATGGCAAAGTCAGCCGACGCATGAATGATATTTCCCTCCTCATGCTCCATTCTGGGTTCACCAATTATAACATGCTGGCACAGGTGCGGTATTCGAGGGATGTGAAATCCGGATGAAAAGGGGATTCTTGACAGAATGGGCGGGCGGGGCTATGCTTGCATGGGACGAAATTAGGAGGGCATGCGATATCATGAAAATTGACACCGGGCTGGCAGTTGACGATTTGCGACATGTGCCGCGAGTGGCGCGAGCAGCCGAGGAAACTGGATTTGACGCTTTGTGGAGCAGTGAGACCCAGCACGATCCGTTTCTACCCCTGGCGCTGGCCGCTGAGCATACCGAGCAGATCGAGCTGGGCACCGCCATCGCCGTGGCCTTTGCCCGCAACCCGATGAGCGTGGCCTACATCGCCTGGGACCTGGCAAAGCTGTCGCAAGGCCGGTTCATCCTGGGCCTGGGCACTCAGGTGAAAGGCCACATCGCGCGCCGCTTCAGTATGCCGTGGGACGCGCCGGCCCCGAGGCTACGCGAGTTCATCCAGGCCCTGCGGGCCATCTGGGACACCTGGCAGAACGGCGCCCGGCTGAACTTCCGGGGTGACTTTTACAAGCATACGCTGATGAGCCCCTTCTTCAACCCCGGCCCCATCGACCACCCAGACATCCCCATCTACATCGCCGGCGTCAACGAGCACCTGTGCCGGCTGGCTGGCGAGTTGTGTGATGGGTTCCACGTCCACGGGTTTCACACGGTGAAATACCTGGAGGAGTCTATCCTGCCGAATATCCAGCAGGGCCTGGATAAGGCCGGCCGAACACGCGAAGACATCCAGCTAGCCAGTTCGGTTTTCATTATCACGGGCACAGATCAGTCTGAAATGGATCAGTCCCGAGAGGAAGTCCGAGCACAAATCTCGTTCTACGCCTCAACTCCGTCATATCGCCCTGTCTTCGCATGTCATGGCTGGGCAGACGTCGCGGAGAAGCTGTCCCGGCTGGCAGCCCGGGGCAAATGGATGGAAATGCCGGCCCTGGTCCCCGACGAAATGCTGAGCGTGTTCGCCGTCGAGGGGAAGTGGGAGGATCTGCCGGCCAAGATCATAGACAAGTACGAAGGTCTCTTGGACCGGGTGGTATACTACTATCTTTCGCAGCAGCCCGGGCTGGAGCCGGAGCGTTGGCAGCCTGTCGTGGCAGCGTTCCACGACTCAGCCATGAAACGAGAATTCGATAGCCCGGCATCGTGAAACGTGATGCGTGAAACGTGAAGAAGTCTACGCCTGCCCGTCACACATCACGTTTCACGTTTTACGTTTCACGTTGTCCCAGATCGCAAGCGCACCGGATATCGTCCATCGTCGCCCGTTCCAGTCCGCCTTCCTGACGACAACCACCGCATTTCGGCCGCCGAAGCCGAAGGCGTTGACCATGGCCGCGCGGATCGGCCGGCGACGGGCCACCTGGGGAACATAGTCCAGATCACATTCGGGATCGGGGTTCTCAAGATTAATCGTCGGCGGAACCATATCATCCCGCACGGCCAGAACGGCGGCCAGCGCCGAAATCCCGCCGGCGGCCCCGAGCAGGTGTCCGACCATCGACTTGGTGGCACTTATGGCCAACTTGTCGGCATGCTCGCCGAATACAGCCTTGATAGCCTGCGTCTCTGTAACGTCGTTTAGCGGTGTGCTGGTGCCATGCGCAAACACGGTGTCGATTTCCTCGGGATGCATCTCGGAGAACTGCAGGGCACGCGACATGGCGCGCACAGCACCATCCCCATTGGGATCAGGTGCGGTAATGTGATACGCATCAGCGGTGAGGGCGCCGCCGGCAATCTCGGCGTACACCCGTGCGCCACGGCGTCGGGCGTGGGATTCGGTCTCCAGGATCATGACGACCCCCCCTTCGCCCATCACAAAACCGTCCCGATCTTTGTCGAAAGGACGGCTGGCCCGTTGGGGATCATCGTTGCGCCGTGAAAGTGCACGCGCGTTGGCGAAACTGGCAGTGGCGACGGGCGTAATGGAAGCTTCGGTACTGCCGGCGATCACCACCTGGGCCTCGCCACGGCGCAGGAGATGAAGCGCGTCGAGCAGTGCCTGGGTTCCGCTGGCACACGCTGACGTAGATGTGATGACGGGTCCACGGGTGCCCATGTGGATTGACACCAGGCAAGCGACCGCATTCGGCATGATCGTAGGCACCAGCATGGGACTGATACGCCGCGGCCCCTTCTCGGCATAGGTCTGGCCAGCATACTCCAACTCGCTTGCCCCACCGACGCCCGTATTCATCACAACACCTACGTCCGCGGCATTCGGCCCATTGAGCGTTAGGCCGGCATCGTCCACCGCCTGACGGGCGGCGGCCAGCGCGAAGTGGGCCGAGCGGTGGGAACGGCGGGCTTCTTTGGCACCTATGTAGTCTGTGGGATCGAAGCCTTTCACTTCGGCAGCAATCCGCACGGCAAATCCTTCGGTATCGAATTGTGTGATGGGTCCGACCCCAGAAACGCCGGCGGTCAAGTTCTTCCAGAATTCACCAACCGTATTCCCGATGGGCGTTACGGCGCCCAATCCGGTGACGACGATGCGTTCCATTTCTACCCCCTCCTGAGATTGGATAAAGTCGCCTGAGTCGTTTGCGGTCCCAGCCGATGCGGGCCGAGCGCTGCACAAGGCAGCCGGCATTCACATCAGCGCCCTTCAGGGCACTGTCGATGCCTGAAAAAGCCAAATAATCCATAAAAACCGAAAAATTTGCGCCAAGAACAGCAATTCATCCGTTTATCGCTAGTGAGACCCTCATAATATACCAAGTGCCGGCGCGATGTCAAGTCAGCGCATTCATTGCCCAGCGTCAGCAGATCAATCCCTGCTGACGTGACACGGGGTCGGGATATCTGGTGATGCAGGACGCTTGACAGATACGCTGCGTCGTGATAGCATTCTACCGCGAGTTGGAGACTTGTCCTAAGCTGCATCGAAGGGCGTATCGAAAGGATCATAGGGGCTTTAGTGATGAAACGACAACAATTGATGCTGATCTCTGTTCTGAGTTTCCCGATTCTACTGCTGGTGGCGATGATTGGATGTTCCGGTGGGCAGCCGGCACAATCGGCGAAGGCCGGCCCGGAGCCGAATTTCAGCACCGACAGCCCGTACGTGAGTATCAATGAATTGAAGCAGGAATTTGATCGCGGCGCCAGCATGATTATCCTCGATGCCCGCCCGAAACAGGATTACGAGCTCGATCACATCGCCGGCGCCATCTCAATGCCCTTCTTCGAAGTGGAGCAACGCTACAAGGAACTGCCACGCGACACATGGATCGTCACCTACTGCGCGTGCCCGACGGCGGAAGCAGAGGAGGCAGCGCGCATCTTGGGAGAGAAGGGTTTTAAGAAGGTAAGAGTGTTCTACGAGGGCTACTTCGAGTGGCTGGCTCGGGAATACCCGATCACCAAGGGCAGCGAAAGCTAGGCCAGGTATTGGATATTGGATACTCGTACTTTGACCAAGATCGGGTGCGCGATGCTCAGCCTTACCTGATCGACGACGTGACGGCGACGAGGCTGGCTGAAACCTTCAAGGCACTCAGCGATCCGACCCGCGTCCGCATTATATCCGCTCTATCGCACACCGAATTGTGCGTTCACGACATTGCCGCGACACTGGACATGAGCCAGTCCGCCATTTCCCATCAGTTGCGCACCTTGCGGGAACTGCGCCTGGTCAAGTTTCGACGCGAAGGCCGGCACATCTACTACGCCCTGGACGACGAGCACATCCAACATCTCTTCCGCCAGGGTCTGGACCACATCCTGCACGATTAGAGCCGGACCTGGACAGAACCGAACGTGAAACGTAAAACGTGATGCGTGATGCGTGAGTAGCCGATTGGTCACTGCCCATCAGGACACCAAACACCTTCCAGGTCAGCCGGCGATCGGCCAGTTCGGCTCGTGTCTCGAACGTTGTCTCGGTCATGTCGCACCCCTCACCACTGCTAAACGTAACATCACACATTTCACTGATCTCACGCCTCGGGCAGTGTGGGCAACGACAACCTCGGCTTTTCGCTGAAATCGGGCAGTTCTGGCGGGTGCTCGGCCAGCTGCTTCTGGATCTCCTTGATGCCGCGCTCGAGTTGCGGATCGCGGCCGGCCGCGTAGTCCTGTGGCCGGATCTCCACCTCGATGTCAGGCTCGGTACCATAGTTTTCTACGCCCCAGCCTACGTCCTCAAACCAGTAGGAGAACTCAGGTTGGGTGGTGATACCGCCATCCACCAGCGAGCCGCGCAGGCTGATGCCGATGACACCACCCCAGGTACGCTTACCGATCAGCGGTCCCAGTTGCATCAGCTTGAAAGCGTGGCTGAAAATATCGCCGTCGGAGCCCGCCGCCTCGTTGGCCAGCGCCACCATGGGCCCCATCACCGACTGGGCCGGATACGGGATTGGCTCACCCCAGCGCTGCACGTCGTACCCCAGCCGGCGCCGGGCCAGCTTCTCCAGGATCAGTTGCGAGACGTGGCCGCCGCTGTTGAAACGAACATCCACGATCAACCCCTCGCGATCAACCTCGGCCAGGTAACCACGGTGGAACTCGGCGTAGCCCTGCGGCCCCATGTCGGGAATGTGGACGTAACCGACACGGCCATCGGTAGCCTCGTGCACCCGCCGCCGGTTGGCCTCGACCCACTCTCGATAGCGGGCCGGCGTTTCATCGTGGAGCGCCTTCACTGAGAACGTGCGTGGCTCATCCCCGTCTTCGCCGGCGCCTGTCTGCGTGCGGGCACGCACAGGCAGGAAGGTGAGCAAGACCTCGTTGCCGGCGTGGTTCACCAACATCTCCTGCGGCGACACGTCCCGGCCAACCTTGCGCCCATTCACCGCGATCAGTCGATCGCCAGGCTTCACGTTGATCCCTGGTTTAGCCAGCGGCGAGCTCGTCTGCTCATCCCACACATCGCCCCGGACAATGTGAGTCACGTGCCAATCGCCGGTGTCGGGGTCGTAGCGGAGATCAGCTCCCAGGAAGCCCTGATCGTACGCGGGCTCGGGCGGGTAATCCCCACCATACTCGTAGGCGTGGGACGTGCCCAATTCGCCCTGCATCTCCCACATCAGGTCGGAAAACTCCGACCGCGTCGCGACTCGCCGAACCAGGGGAAGATAGCGCTGGTAGACCGCCGGCCAGTCGACGCCGGACATGTCCTCCGTCCAGAACTGATCCCGCTGGAGGCGCCAGGCTTCGCGGTACATCTGCTCCCACTCGGCCTGGGGCTCGACGGATACCTTGATGCGATACAGGTCCAGCCAACCGCTCTTGCGACTTGGCGACCTGGAGTTGTGATCGGGCTTCGCGCCGGCCTTCAACACTCGCAGCCGGTTGCCCGAGCGATAGATCAGCGTCTTGGCGTTCAGCGACACGTCGAAGCTGGTGATGCCGTCGATGAGCGCCTCCTGACTCTGTTCTTCGAAATCGTAGACCTCGAGCCTGCCCCTGGCCGGCGGTGTCGAGTTCGGATCTCGCGAGTCACTCAGGGTCCCCGCCACAGGATACGAGGTGAAGAGCGCCTTGCCCTTAATGCCACGTATCTGTCCGTACCGTCCTGCAGGCACCGGAAAAGCCAGGAGGCGATCGGTAATCCCATCCAGGTCAATCTCGACGAGCTGCTCTTTCTCTTCCTTCTTGTCCTTATCCTCCTTGTCTTTCTCGTCTTGCTCTGTCTTCGCCTCGTTCCCGTCCTTGTCTCCATTGCTCGAGTCGTTGGAGTCCTCTTTCGACGCCTTGTCGCCCGGTGCACGAGGGACTGGCACGAACGGCGATGGTAAATCGGCTTGCAGGGTGATGAGGTACGGCCGCATGCCCCATGGAAAGTTCAGGTCGAAGTGCAGGTTGTCGTACACCGGATCGAAGTCGCGGTAGGAGAGGAAGTAGAGGTACTTGCCGTCGGGATCGAAGGCCGGCCCCACATCGCGCAGCACTGGCCGGGTGACGGGCCACGTCTCGCCGGTTTCAACCCGGCACAGCTTGATGATCGACGTCTGCTGCGTGTCGAAGAAGCCATAAGCGATCCAACGCCCGTCAGGAGACCAGGCGATGCCACGAATGCGAGTGTGTCGGCTTCGATCCAGGACTCGTGCTGTCCGCGCTTCCAGATCTACGAGAATCAGCTCGTTGCGGTGGTTGCTCAGCGCCACCATGTCCTTCCCTTCGTTTGGGCCGCGTCCCGAGGCCCCTCCCGAGCCTGTCGAGGGGCTTGACGAAGGGTCTGTCGAGGGGCTCAGGGCAGGTTTGGGTGATACAACCAGGTTCACCGGCCGGCCAATGTCCAGACCATCCAGACGCTCTGGCTCAGCGCTCGCATCGGTGTGGTGGATTTCCAGCGCTTCTTCACCCGCAGCATCGCTGACAAGGATCAGCCGCTTGCCATCTCGCAGCCAGGATGCCAGCCGATAGCGGACGCCGTTGGGTTGGCCATGATGCACGACGGCACCTTCCCAGTTGGCCATGGTAAAGGGCCTGCCACGGGATGTCACAGCAACCGAATGGCCCTCCGGATGAATGTCGTAGCCCTGCAAGTAGTCGTCGGCGTCCACAAACTTACGGCTGCGCTGGACGCGGGGACTGCGGAGGTCCACATCGATTAGATGTGTCTCGTCTGTCGCCGGATCGTAGAGGTACAGGTCGGCGCCGGCGTGGTACACAATCCGCTTGCCATCCGTCGATGGGTGACGAACGTAATACTCCGCATGATGCGTGTGACGGCGGAGGTCCTCGCCTGTCCCTTTGACAGAGCTCAGGGCAGGCCCTTCGACAGAGCTCGGGGCAGGCGGCGAACACGAGTACAGGTTACCGATGCCCTCATGATCGGACACGAAGTAGATCCGCTCCCCGACCCACAGCGGTACGGCCACGTTGCCCTCCAGTTGGATGAGCCGGCGCCACTCGCCGCTACCGTCCGGGTCGATCCACAGATCGCCGGTCAGCCCACCGCGATAGCGCTTCCAGCGCGCCAGGTCGGTCGTGTTGCGACCAATCACCATCCCGCCGTCAGGACCATAGGAGATGCTCATGGCTGGCCCGGTGGGCAACTGCTGGGGCTCGCCGCCTTCGCGATCCACTGCGTACAGGTTGTAGAGACGCGCAAAAGGCTGGGCCGTGTTGCTGGCGAAGATGATGGACTCACCATCGGGAGTCCAGCCCACCACCCGCGAGGTGGCGCCGAGATAGGTCAGACGTTTGGCAGGCCCGCCGGCGGCCGGCATGTGGTAGACTTCGGGATGGCCTTCGTCGCAGCCGGTGAAGGCTAGCGTCGAACCGTCGGGCGAGAGGGCCGGCGTGGATGCCTGGCCCAGGTTCGACGTCAGCCGGCGGGCGATGCCGCCGGACGCCGAGACCGTCCAGAGATCGTCCTCACACACGAACACGACCGTGTCTTCATGAATTGTGGGAAATCGATAGTAACCTCGTTCTGTCATCACCTAACCTTTCGATTCTACAGCGTTCAACGCATATCCAACAGTACCTTGAGAGTGCCACCCCGAGCAGCGTGTTCAAAGGCTTCCAGCGCATCGGCCAGGGGATGGCGTGCGTGGATGAGGGAACGGACGTCGACTTTTCCGCTGGTCAGCAAGTGCAGTGCGGGTGCAAACGGGCCACACCGGGAGCCGACCAGGGTGACTTCATTGACCACCACAGCGGTCATGTCTGCATCTGCCCGACCATGGTAAGTGCTCTTGAGCACGATGGTGCCTCGAGAACGGACCAGGCGCAGAGCCTGGTCGAAGCCAGCCGGCGAGCCCGTACACTCCACCACCACGTCCGCTGGCCCCACATCCGAAGGCAAGTCTTCGTCGCGTGACACCAGCCGCGTAGGGATGCCCCACTGTTCGGCCAACTGCAGCTTGCCTGCATGGTGGCCGATCACGGTGAGATCGCATTGCGTCAGGGCCAGCACCTGGGCACACAGCAAACCCAGCTTGCCATCACCCAGGAGCACAACGCGATCGCCGGGAGGGATGTGAACCTGTTGGAGGATCTCGCAGGCGGCTGCCAGAGGCTCGGTGAAGACCGCCGCATCATCGGGCAGATCCGATGGGACGGGATGTAGGTTCTCAGTCGGCAAAACCAGGTACTCGGCGAAGGCCCCGTCGTGCCCGGCAATGCCCAAGACTGTGCGGTGCAAACAGTGGGTGCGTAGGCCAGCCTGACACCGCTCACACTCCCCGCAGGCCAGGTTGATCTCACCCACAACCCGCCGGCCGACCCATTCGGGATCAGGATGCTGCTCCACCACGCCTACAAACTCGTGGCCAAGGATACCCCGGAACCCCTGGTAGCCCCGGACCAGTTCCAGGTCGGTATTGCAGATGCCGGCCTTGTGGACGTGGATCAGGGCTTCACCGAGAGCCGGCGTGGGCATCGGATAATCGTCTACGAGTTTCAGTTGATCGTCAAGAACGAGAGCAAGCATTTACTAGTTCCAGTCCCCCTCTATTCTCCATTCCCCGTTTTCCATTTTCAGCTCAACGGTTTTGTGTTCGCGGCTCCATGCCTCGGCCAGATCGCGAATCTGTGGCACGCGCAGCCCGTACATCTTCAGTTCGGTTGGCACCGCCATCGCCATCCCCCGGCGGTGCGCCTCATCAGCCAACGCTTCGATCTGTGCCAGCAACTGCCGGCGTTCTGCTTTAATATCCATCGTGGAGCCTCCGCAACTTAAGACTCGACATTTAGTCTCATTTCGCCTATAATTGTATCAATGCATCTAGACAGGAGATGAATCGTATGCCATTGGAAAAAGAGGTGCTGACCCCACAAGAGGTCGCTGAGTACTTGCAATTGACACCTGAGACGATCTACCGGTATATCCGTCAGGGTAAGCTGGCTGCGTCCAAGATCGGCCGTTACTATCGGGTTCCGAGGGAGAACGTTGAACTGTTTCTAATGGCCACCTCCATCGCTGGTGACGCCACACTCCGCCAATTCTCCAGGAATCGCATCCTCGGTTGGTTGGAAGAGGACCAAATTGATGAGGAGACTCGAGCAATTGGCGAGAAGCTTGTCACAGCCTTGGCACAGACATAGTTCATGACGATCAACCGAGACACGACTCTTTTCTTCGACGCTTCGGTATTGGTGGCTGGTTCCCACTCACCAACCGGCGGTTCAGCCCTTCTCCTCGAAGCATGCAAGCACGGCGGCTTTACCACTCAAACAACGTTCGCCGTGCTCATCGAAACACTGCGTACTCTTGACGTGAAAATAGCTATGGCGCGAGATGGCATCTCGTGTTACGTCGATTTTCATAGATGATTCAGACCGGCCCGCCGGTCGCGGTGGCTACTGAATGTAGACTTCTGGATTGACGCAGTTGGGCAGTGGTTCGCCGCGCAGGCCGGCGATGAGGTTCTGAGCTGCCATCTCGGCCATTTTGCCGCGCGTCGCGACGCTGGCGCTGGCAATGTGAGGCACAATTAGGCAGTTGTCCAACTCCAACAGCGGGCTGTCCGTGTTGATCGGCTCCGGCTCCGTCACGTCTAGGCCGGCATACCCGACCTCACCATCCCGCAGCGCCCGATACAGCGCGTCTGGATCGACACACGGACCGCGAGCCGTGTTCACCAGAACCGCTGTCGGCTTCATCAACTTCAGCTCTCGCTCGCCGATGAGGTGATACGTCTCATCCGTCAAGAGCGTGTGAATCGTGACGAAATCTGCCTGTCGCAGCACCTCATCGATGCTGTCCAGCACCTCGACACCGAGTGCTTCGGCGGCTGCGCGATCCACGTACGGATCGTAGGCCAGCACGCGCATGGCGAAGCCCTGGGCACGCCTGGCCACTGCCTGGCCAATCCGCCCGAAACCAATGATGCCCAGCGTAGCGCCGTGAATATCCTGTCCCAGCAGGAGACGTGGCCCCCAGGTCTGCCACCTGCCGGCTCGGACATAGTCCGCGCCCTCCACAATTCGCCGCCCTGTTGCCATGATCAGTGCGAAGGCAAAGTCAGCCGT
>JBHIAO010000101.1:0-14588 GCA_046758565.1 Anaerolineae bacterium | reverse complement strand
AGGTACCGCTGCCATCGAAGAGCGTGTGAGCCACCGGACCGGTCTGGCCGGCTGGGGCACGGTGGATGTGAGCCGCTGTGATGTTCTCGATGTTGGCCACGGTGACGAGGTAGTCGAGGTGTGTCAGGTTAGAGTCGAGGGTGAAGCTTCCCAGCCCGGCAGCCGTCGTGCTCACCGCTGGCACCTCGTTGGCGCCACTCAAGCTCGCCTCATAGGAACCGGCCGGGGTGAAAGCAATGATCTGCCCACGGATCTCGCCCTCGGGATTCTCCGTAGTATGGACATTGGCGTAGTAGTTGCCAGCCAAGAGGTCCTGTACGGCGGTCGCCGGCAGCTCTAGCGCCCCCGAGATGGGGTTATCGGGATCGAAGGAACCAGTGCCGTCGTAGAGATCGAACACGACCGGGCCATCCTCGCCTGGTTGGCCACGGTGAATGTGAGCTGCCGTGATGTCTTCGATGTTCTGCACGCTGATGCGGTAGGACAGTTGAGTCTGGTCGGCATTGAGGACGAAGGTGCCCTGGCCACTGCTCCCGATTGCGACCGGCGGAGTCTCCTGCTCACCGCTCAGGGAAGCCTTCAGAGCTGAGTATTGCTGCTGTGGTGCCACCTGGCCGCGAATTTCGCCCTCGGGGTGCGCCGTCGTTTGGACATTGACGTAGTACTCGCCGTCGCGCAGTGTAGTCACCTTGCCGGCAAGGAGTGTGAGGGTGCCGGTTATGGGATTGGTGGGATCGAAGGTGCCGGTGCCGTCGTAGAGCTCGTGGATGATTGGACCATTCTGGCCAGCCGGCGCAAGGTGGATGTTGGCCGCCGTGATATTCTCGATATCGTCCACGCTGACCCGGTACGTCAACCGGGTCTCGTCGTCGCTCAGGAAAAGCATCGCCCGACCGCTAGCGGCGGTGTCCACGGGCGGGACTTCCCGGTCACCGCTCATGCGGGCTTCGTAGCGGCGTACCACGGTGTTACGCACGATCTGGCCGCGGACCTCGCCGTTAGAGAAGTCAGTGGTGCGAATATTCACATACAAACGGCCCACCAGGAGGTTGGTCGCCTGGCTGCTGGTCACATTCAGGGTGCCGGCGATGGGGTTATCCGGATCGAAGGGGCCGGTGCCATTGTAAAGCTCCAAGACCTTCGAGCCGTTGGTTCCAACCGTACCGAGATGGATATTAGCTTCAAAGATGTTATCAATGTTAGCTACGCTGATGCGGTAGGCAAGCTGGGTCTGGTCTTCGCTCAGGCTGAGCCGGGCGATGCCGTAGGCCATGGTATCGACCCGAGGGGCTTCGTTGCTGCCCAGCAAGGTAGCCTGGAAGTGTGTGAATATCGTATCGTACGGTTGGCTGAGCGCAACCCAGTCCATCTCACTATAAGGGAGGTTGACCCACGGTATGGCTAACAGAGTCAGAACGACAAACACCACGACCAGGGGTGTCTTACTTCGAAGTTCAAGAACGGGGGATCGCGAGTTACCACTTAGTTGGCGCATTTCTCCTTCTCTCAGTGAACCTTCGAGTAGAAAGGCTGCCGTGTCCAGTCGATGATCGCAAGCCAGTAGCCGGTTGTCCCACTACTTTGAACCTGGCGGTGCGCTCTGGACTGACGCCCTTCGAGCTTGAAAGAATGATGGGCAGGTATCTCTTTGCATACGTCCCCCTGATACTGTACTACATAACTATACTACAGAGACGCTGATGTTTAGTTGGAGTTTAGTAAGACAATGGTTGGTTAAGGTTGATTAGAGCGCACATTTGAAGCACCGCCAGCATCTCCGCATGCAAGTGCGGGTTGGCAGCGACAACCTGCCGGCTGGCGATAAAATCCTCACCTCCCCGGTAGTCCGTCACCTGGGCGCCGGCCTCCGACACGATAAGCGCTCCGGCTGCCATGTCCCAGGGCTCCAGTCCGTGTTCCCAGTAACCATCGAGCCGGCCGCAGGCCACGAAACACAGGTCCAACGCTGCCGAGCCATCACACCGTAGGGATCGCGCTCGCTTCAGAAACTGTCGCCACTCAGTCGTGTTGTCGTCCTCGCTGTCCCAGACATCGTAGGGGAAGCCAGTGGCCAGCAGGCTTTCCTGCAAGGTGGTTGCCTCAGACACGTGGATAGGACAGCCGTTCAGAAAGGCGCCGTGACCCTTCTTCGCCGTGAAGAGCTCATCGGCAATAGGATTGTACACCACGCCCAAGACGAGCTGGCCGGCGCGTTCCAGGGCAATGGAGACCGCGAAGAGTGGATAGCCGTGAGCGTAGTTGGTGGTGCCATCAATCGGATCGATCACCCAGCGGGCATTGTCCGCCCCGGTGAGAGCTGGGCTTTCTTCGGTCAGGAACCCGTAGTCGGGGAAAGCTGCCTGTAGCCGCTCGATGATGAGGGCCTCGGCTGCCTGGTCCATCTCGGTAACCAGGTCGATGGCCGTCCGTTTTAGCGCCACTGTATGCGATCGGCCGAAAGCGTCGCGTAGCAGTGCGCCGGCCTCCCGTGCTGCGGCCACAGCCGCCTGGATCTCTGTCATCGTGTTCTGTCCTCAGACCTCCAAGATGTGTTAATATTTGACCGCTCCGCCCCCCAGGCCTTTCACCAGGTGGCGCTGCACAAAGAACGAGGCAATTAGCACAGGCACGATGGCGACGACGATGGCCACAGACATCTTGCCCATCTCAATGCCCCGGAAGGTCCAGTAGCCGGCAATGGCCACGGGCAGGGTTTTGCTGCTGCCACCCGTCAGGAGCAGGGCATAGAACAGGTCGTTCCAGGAAAGCACGAAGGCGAAGAGTCCGGCGGCTGCCAGACCTGGCCGGATGACCGGCACCACAATGCGGTAAAAAGCCTGCCACTGCGTACAACCATCTACCATGGCCTGCTCCTCCAGATCTCGGGGCACTTCATCGAAAAAGCCAATGAGGAACCAGGTCACGAGGGGTAGGATGAACGTCAGATGGGCGGCGATCACCGCCACGATCGTGTCCAGAAGGCGCAGGCGGTACATTAACAGGAACAGCGGCACGATCAGCACGGCCGGCGGCAGCATCTGAGCCAGGAGCACTCCGAACCGTGTCCTGGTTCCACCCACGTTGAAGCGGGAAAAGGCATAAGCTGCCGGTCCGCCGGCCAGCAGTGCGATGACGACTGTCACCACTCCGACGATGACGCTGTTGAGCAACTGGCGCGGAAAGTCCGAGCGCAGTACTTCGTCCCAGTGAGTCAGGGTAGGGGTGAAAACCACAGCGGCCGGGCGTGAGAAGACGGGGGCCGGCTTGAAGGAAGCCAGGAAGATCCAGACATAGGGAAAGAGCACCACAATCAGTGCCGTCAACAGGATCGCGAATGCGACCAGATCATGTAGCTGCAGCCGATATCGGCGGATCATGTCCATCACACCAGAAATGATGCGTGATGCGTGAAGTAGCGCAATTACGTTTCACGTTTTACGTTTCACGTCCTCACCATATCCGCTCCCGCCGGAGGACGTAGAACAGGATGGCGACCAGTACCAGGGTGATCACGATCAGGGTGTAGGCCATTGCGGCAGCCTCGCCCATCCGGAAGAAGCGGAACCCGACCCGGTAGATGTGGTACTGGATCACCTCCGTCCGCTCGCCAGGCCCGCCCCGAGTGATGGCGTACACGTACTCGAATACCTTGAAGGCGTCTAGCATGCGGATGACCACCGCCGCCAGGATGACCGGCCGCATGAGGGGAATGGTAATGTGACGCACCATGGCCCACCCCGAAGCGCCGTCCACCCGGGCCGCCTCAAAAGGTTCCACCGGCAGGGATTCCAGGCCGGCCAGCAGGAGCAGCAACATGAAGGGTGTCCACTGCCAGACGTCGATGAGGACTATGCTAAGCAGGGCCAGTCGGGGGCCGAACCAGTCCACCCGGACGCCCAGCCCCTGCAGCATGTAGGGAATAATCCCCAGTTGAGAGTTTAGCAGGAAACGGAACATCAGCCCCACGGCGATGGGGGTGATGAACATGGGGGTCAGCAATACCGAGCGAAACAGGTCGCGCAAGGGTGTCGAGCCGTGCAACAGCAGGGCCAGCCCAAAGCCGAGGATCAACTCCAACCCCACAGCCAGCCCCACGAAGGTAAGGGTGTTGGTCATGGCCCGCCAGTAGGATGGGTTATCGAGCAACCCGCTGTAGTTGACCAGGCCGATGAACCGCTCCTGCCCGATGGCCGTCAGCTCGTAATTGTGCAGAGAGACCCAAAAAGAAAAGGTCAACGGGTAAATCAGCACCGCCACCAGCAGCACCAGCAGCGGCACCAGAAGGCGATGTTGAAAAGGGAGGGACAGGCGGCTCGTCGCAGCCGCCTGTCCCTGGGTCGCTGCTGGGGTAACAGACGTTATCGGTTCGCGCATGGCTCCCGATGATTCATCACGGCTCATGGAGCGATGATCTTCTGCACCTTGTCTGCAGCATCCTTGAGGGCCTGCTCCACGGTCTTTTCGCCGGCCACGGCGGTGTTGAGTTCCGTGCCCACTTCCTGGATGATCTCCTCAGCTCTGGGACCACGAGCCAACGGCTCGGCGTTCTCCAGTACCTTGAGCACGGTCTCGTAGTACTGCTGGCCGAACCCCTTCTCCCATACCTCGGGGTCCGTCATCACACTGACTCGAGTCGGAGCGCCGCCCAGGATGACTCGCTCCTTGTCCACCTCTTTGGAAGTCAGCCAGGCAATGAACTCCCAGGCCGCATCCTTGTTCGCGGCGTTGTGGGGGATGGACCAGTGCCAGGCGCCCAGCACCGCCTTGCCACCGGGCACCGGGTAGAGAGCAAACTTGCCAGCCAGATCACCCGCCGGCCCCTCGGGGTTGTTCAGAGTGGGGAGCATCCAGTTGTAGCTGAGCATCGAGGCCGCCTGGCCGGCCGCCATGGAGCGCAAAGCCTCGTCGAAGCCCCAGTTCAAGGAATCGGGCGGCGCGGCCGTCTGATAGGCTTCGATGTACATGTCCAACGCCTGGCGAGCGGCCGCATTGTCAATGATAACATTGCCCTGTTCGTCCAACAGGTTGCCTGTGGCAGCGTAGAGCCAGTTCTTCCATTCTTCGAAGATCTTGTAGCCTCGCTGAGGTTGCATGGCCGCGCCGTAAAACCCGTCTCCGGTCAGCGACTGCACCGTCTCGACGTATTCCTCCAAGGTGGTGGGTACCTGCAGACCTCGCTCCTCGAAGATGTCCTGCCGTACGATGAGGGCCAGGGCATAGTTGTAATACGGCACGCCATAGATCTTGCCGTCCACCACCCCTATGTCCTGTAAGGGCTTGACAAAGTCATCGAAATCGTAGCCCGATGTCCCGGCGATGTAGTCGTCCAGGGGCGCCAGGAACCCCGCCCCGGCGAACTCGTCCACCCACGGGTTGTCTACGATGATGATGTCGTAGGTCGCTTCCGATGCCAGGAAGGAGGTGAGGATCTTGTCCCTCATGGCGTCGTAGGGCATGGCGTCGAACTTGATCTTGATGTTGGGATGCTCGGCTTCAAACTCGGAAGTCAGTTTGACCACCACGTCGTAGTCGGGCACCTCTTCCATAATGATGTTCAGGGTCACAGGTGCCGGCGCCGGCGGAGCAGCCGGCGGTGTCACTGGAGCGCAGGCCGTCGTGAGCCACAGCAGCCCCAGCAGAGCCATCAGATACATTGTTGCTTTCAGGGTCTTCATAGTCTCTTCCTCCTTCTTTTTTATGAGTCGTTGCGAATCTGCTTCCCGCTCAATCCATCCACGCGCCGCCGTTGACATTGATGGCCTCGCCAGTGATGAAGTCGGCGGCGGGCGAAGCCAGGAAGACTACCACGCCGGCTACGTCCTCCGGCGTCTCCAGGCGTCCCAATGGCGTGTCGTTGATGTACAGTTGTCGGACTTCGTCTGGCGTAACCCCACGCAGCTCTGTTTCCCACGCCACCTCACGCTCCTGCATGCCGGTGCGCACGTAACCCGGACAGACGGCGTTGACCAGGATGCCGTAGGGGGCCAGTTCTCCGGCCATGGCCTGGGTCAGACCCACCACGGCAAACTTGCTGGCCACGTAGTGTGCCAGCAAGGGAGCGTTGCCCCGCTTGCCGGCCATGCTAGCCGTGTTGATAACCTTCCCACGTATCCCGCCGGTTGAGAAAGGCTCCTGGCGCATCATCTGTCGGGCCACCGCCTGGGAACAGAGGAAAACACCCTTCGCATTCACATTCATGTTGAAATCCCAGTCTTCCTCGGTCAGGTCCACGAAGCGGTCCATGGTGCTGACGCCGGCGTTGTTGCACCAGATGTCAATCCGTTCCCACCGGTCCAGGATGCTTTCCAAAGCGGCCCCGATCTCCTGGCGACGAGTCACATCCAGCTTCAAGGCCAAAGCCTCTCCGCCGGAGGTCTCGATCTCCTCAGCCACCTGCTTTGCCGAATCGACATCCAAATCGGTAACCGCCACGCGAGCCCCTTCAGCGGCCAGAGCGTGGGCAATAGCCCGCCCGATGCCCGTTCCAGCGCCGGTGACGGCAGCAGTTCGATCTTGCAGTCTCATGCTTTCCTCCCCCTGGTCCGGTGATGAGGTGGAGGGTTAATCGGATACCAGGTCCTTAAACAAATCCTTATTCCGCCGATATAGCTCTCGATATATCTGGAAAAGCCCTTGATACTGTTCATGCGCTTCCATGTCTGGCTCGGTCACGGCAGCCAGGGTGATGTAACGCTCAATATCCCGCCAGTCGTCAAAGGCGCCGATGCCCATGCCTGCCACGAAGGCTGCCCCCAGCGACGATCCTGGATGGTGAGCAATCTGCTCCAAGGGCAGACCCAACACGTCGGCCGTTACCTGGCGCCACCGGGCGGAGCGGGCACCCCCATTGGACACCCGGGCTCGGCTGGCTGTGAGCCCACGTTCTTGCAGAACCTGCAGATGGTGGTAGAAGCCGTAGGAGATCCCCTCCAGAATGGCCTGGTAGACGTGCGCTCGCGTGTGGCTGAGAGTAAGTCCAAAGAGAAGCCCCCGAGCCAGGGGGTCGAAGATGGGGGTCTTCTCCCCCAGGAAGTAGGGTAGCAGGATCAGACCCTCCGAGCCCGGAGGGATGCCGGCTGCTTCAGCATCTAACTTGTCGTAGCCCACATCAGGGGCAAATTCGTTACGAAACCACTTGATGATGGAACCGCTGGCTGCCATGCAGCCGTTGATGAGGTACTTCCCAGGAATGACGTGATAGTCAAGGAACAGGCGAGGATCTACTTCCAGACGGTCCAGGCAATAGAGGAAGTCGCCGGCGCCTCCCAGCTTGACCAGCAGATCGCCTTCCGCTTTCAGACCAGCGGAGAAAGCAGAAGCGATGTGATCAGCGCTGCCAGCCACGACGGAGATTCCCTCTGCCAGCCCGGTGGCGGCGGCCGCTTCAGCCGTCACACGACCTACAACCTCGGCTGGCCAGTGGACAGGGCCCAACCAGCTTCGGTCTACGGTGCTCAGGGCCAGGAGCACGTCGTCCCAGTCCTCCCGGTAGAGGTCGAACAGGCCACTCTCCAGGGCCCAGTTGCGCTCGGCAGAGAAGCGCCCGGTGAGGCGGTGGACGATGAAGTCATAGGACCCCATGACATGGACGGCTCGGTCCACCACCTCCGGTTCGTGACGCCGCAGCCAGAGGAGCTTGGGACCGATGCTCTGCTGGGTGATGGGGCTTCCGGTTCGGCGCAGCACATCCGCCTCATCCACCTCAGCCTTGAAATCTTCAATCTCCTGATGCGATCGGGCGTCGTTCTGCTGGATCGAAGGTCGCAGGACGTGACCTTCTTCGTCGAGAAGCACGATAGTGGGCACCATGCCGCTGACACCAACGGCGCCCACCGCCGTTGCGGGGATGCCGGCCTGGGTCAGGCAGGCACGCGTCACCTGCCCGACGTTGGCCCACCACTCCTCAGGGTCTTCTTCGGCCCAACCAGGCCGAGGGGACTGCAGCGTGGCCGGCGCTTCAGCCTCAGCCACGATCTGCCCCTTCAGGTCGCAAAGGATCCCTTTGGTGGCGGTCGTCCCGATGTCAATGCCTAGCAGGTATGTGTCCATGGTTACCCTCGTCACTCTCGAGAAAGTCCTACTACCGGGTATCGCGTTTCACTTCTGCCGCACCTCTCGCACCGCTGCCATGAATGTCTTCACTCGTTCGGGATCTACCGGGTTCCAGGTGTAGCCATCCACCTTCAACGTTGAGCCCACGATGACGCCGTCGGCCACTGCCAGGAATCGCTGGATGTTGTCGGGCCGGGCACCGGTGTTCAGCAGGACGGGCACCTGGTCGCCCACGGCCTCTTTCGCCTCCTGCACCAACGAAAAATCCGGCTCGGTGCCGGCCATCAGCCCAGAGACCAGGACGGCATCCACTAATGAAGAGGTCACAGCGCTTTTAGCACGCTCCGAAATACTGCGGCTTCCCAGTGGCGAGGCAAACTCCGGCATGATATTGGCGAAGATGCGTACATCCTCAGCATCAATCTGGCGACGGTAGCGATACAATGCCGCCGCGTCGGGCGCCCACAACCCCATATCGCTCTCATACACACCGGTGACGACTTCCCGGATGAAGGCAGCACCGGTCGCTTTGGCAATAGCCAGTGGCGCTTTGGCATCCCACAAAAAGTCTACGCCAAAGGGGCGATCGGTGGGACGCAACTCGGTGATGACGCGCGTCATCACGGCCACGGCCTCAAAACTGGCCCGGAGCGTATAAGGCCGGTCGTCTTCATTGCAAAACATAATGGCATCCACGCCGCCGGCCAGCAAATGATGGACGTCTTCCCGCATTCGCTCGATGATACCATCCACCCCCAGAGTCGGAACATAGCGCGGGGTGCCCGGTAGCGCGGGAAAGTGAGCCATGGCGATGACCGGTTTATCAACGCCGAAGAGCTCCAGCGACAAGTCACTCATGATGAGAAACGTCTCCTTCGTCAGTGTTGAGGATAGTTGATCACTTGCTCAGGCCAGAACTACTTCGATGTCCATTTCCTGCAAGCGGTCCACTGTTTGTGAGTCCAAACTGCTGTCCGTCACAACCTTGTGTACAACGCTGAGGGGCGCCACGGCGGCAAAGGCGATTTGACCGAACTTGCTGGCATCAGCCACGACGATGTACTCTTTGGCACATCGCAGCATAGCCCGCTTCGTCAGGGCATCTTCCAGGTTGAACTCCGTCAGGCCGGCCTCGAAGCTGATGCCTCCGATCCCCAAGAACAGCTTGTCGACGTGGAACTCCTTAAAAGCCCGTTCAGTCAGATGACCGACGAGGGAAAGCTCACCCGGCCGGAGGATACCACCGGTCAAAATGAGGCGGATGCCCGGCTGGCCGGCCAAGACGTTGGCGATGTGCAGGCTAGGGGTAACGATGGTCAGGTTCTGTTTGCCTTCGAGGTGGCGTGCGACCTCGAGTGTCGTGGTACCCACATCCAACGCGACACTATCCCCATCGCTGATCATTTCGGCTGCCAGTTCACCGATGCGCGCTTTCGCTTCGGCCTGCTCCTTCGTACGTAGAAGGAACGGGGGCTCATAACTGCGGCCACGGCTGCTGGTGGCACCGCCGTGCACTCGCCTGAGAAGACCATCGCTGTCCAGCATACGCAGATCGCGCCGGATGGTCATCTCTGACACGTCAAAGCGTTGAGCCAGCTCATCAACCGATACGGACCCATCGGTTTCGATGAGTTCCAAGATACGTTGACGCCGTTCGTCGGGGAGCATAAGAGCCTTCCTTGTTCCTTGTTGTTCATATTATACAATTATTATGTGCGAATGTCAATAGCTTTCAGCCATGTAACTCGCCGAGAATAATGAGGTTTAGGTCAGCAAGTTTGTCGCGATACCCGAGGGTGACATGGGAGGTGCCTTGGCACGTTTACACGGTGAACGCTGAACCTGACTGACCGCTTGGTATTTCGTGCGCAAGGTGGTATAATGCACTCTAAGTGTAGTCATCCTTTACAACGAATTGGAGGATGGAACAAAACTTCACAGGCGGCAGATCACCTCACCGTCTTCACAACGAGTTGAAGGCTTGTACTGAGCCCGTCGAAGGATTCGCTGTGAAGAATCCCCCAAAACCTGTCCTGAGCCACGTCGCTTGTCCTGGGGTTGGCCGAAGGGAAGGGCTACCGAAGAGCTCAGCGAATTCTGCAACAAGTCAGTCCACAACTTCGTACAGCTAGTTGAAGGTACGGAGCAAACCAATCAAAATCGAGCCGAGTAAACGAGGAGGAATTCAACAATGGCGACTATTTTGGAGAAGGTCTCGACATTGATCTCTGCCAATCTGCACTACCTGGTAGACCAGGCTCTGAAGAGCAACAGTTTGGCCGTCATCGACCAGTACATCCGACAGGTGGAGGACAATCTGGAAGATCTGGAGGATGCTGCGGCCACCGTCGGTGGGGAAGTCAAATCCATCAAACGCAAGCTGAACGATTACGAGCAGAAAGAAGCCGAGCTGGATCGCGCCATCGACGCCTTCCTCATGGAGGGTAACGATACGCTGGCCGCCGCAGCTCAGAGCAAGCTCAACAGCACCCAGCGGCTGATAACTACCTACCAGGAGCAACTCGCCCGCCAGGAGACTGAGTTCCAGAAACTATTGGATGCCAAGGTCAAGCTGGAAGCACGCCTGGCGACTATGAAGCAAGAGCGCGAGGAACTGCAGGCCCTACTGGAGCTGGCCAAGAGCAAAGAGATTTCCGTCAGGGCGATGGAGAGCCTCGACGACCTGATGGGCGTCGGCGACAGCGACATCAGCCGCATTGCCCAGAGCATCTACGCCCGGCTGGACAAAGCCACTGCCGCCGCTGAGATGCAGGCTGCGAGCCTGGACGAGGAGCTGGACCGGGTGCTGGATCGCACCGCCATCGATGCCCAACTGGCCGAGCGCAAGAAGGAACTGGGTATTGGAGATTAGATATTAGAGATTGAAGAACTGATTCTCAATACCCAATATCCAATACCGAATATCCAAATGACGCGAACGCGCTGGATTTTTATCGGCATTATCTTCGTGGCGCTGCTGATCGTCGGAGCCTCTGTAGTCTGGCGATCCCTGAACAGCAGCAGCGCAGACGCCGGCTTCACCATCGAGCGCCCCGATGCGGTCACCGTGCGCGTGCTCACCGCGTTGCCGGTGGAGCCGTGGGTGCGCAGTGCCGCCGAGGCATTCAACGCCGGCAACAGCAGCGTGGACGGCGTGCCGGTACAGGTGGAAATTGTGGCGATAGACGGCCTCACCGCGCTGGGCCGCTGGGATCGCAACGACTTTGGCGCTTTGCCGGCCGACGTCCGCCCAGAGGACCTCAGTGAGGCGGAGCAGGCCACCCTGCAAAACTTTCCCACTGCTTGGATCCCCGACAGCCGCTATCTGGTAGAGCTGGCCAACGCCTCCTACAAGGAACGCCTGGGCCGAGACGTCTTCCTCACTGACGGCGAGTACCGGGCGCGTCCCATCGCCATCAGCCTCTTCGCCTGGGGCATCTACGAAAGCCGGGCAGACGTTCTCGAGAAGCACGCCGGGCAGATCACCTGGACTACCATTCACGACGCTGCCATAGCCAAAGCTGGCTGGCCTGAGCTAGGAGGTAATCCCTCCTGGGGCTACTTCAAGCTGGTGGTGCCCAATCCGCGCAAGAATGTTGGTGGCCTGGCGGCCATGATCGCTGCCGCCGGCGAGTACTACGACCGCACGGACATCAGCGTAGAGGACCTCACGGATCCCCAGTTCCAGACATGGCTGGGTGAACTGATGGGTGCCGTGACCGATGTCAGCAGCGCCAGCGCGTACACGGCCGAGGACTTCGCCCTTTTTGGCTACAGCGTGGGTGATGGTGGTCAGTTGCTCGAAAGCGACCTGTTGCAAAACATGCAGGGTATCCTGACCCGTTGGGAAGATCCACTGGTGCTGTATTATCCCCGTTATGTTACCTGGTTCGATTTCCCTTTCACGGTGTGGGTGGGTCCGGAAACCAGCGCGCTTGAGAAGAACGCGGCCCTGGCTTTTGAACGGTTCTTGCTCGACCAGCCACAACAGGAAGCTGCCCTGTCCTACGGCCTGCGGCCGGCCAACCCCAACGTCGCCGTCACTGCTAACCCAGACAGCCTCTTCGTCAAATGGCTAGACCAGGGCGTCCAGCCTATCGTGCCCCGCACGGACGCTATGCGCAGCCCGGATCGCGACGTGCTGCTGACCCTGCTGCGCTGGTTCGACCTCAATGTCGCGAAGTAGGGATTGGAGATTAGAGATTGCAATCATCGCGGCGAAGGTCTAGGCAACGTTATTTCCTCGCGGGGGCTGCGGTCGTTCTGGTCGGCCTGTGTGCGTGTGGCTTGTTGACCTTTGGTTTGTGGCGCACACTTTCTGGCCAGGAGGAGGCTGCGCCGGCCGGCATCTGGGCCTCCGACAGCGCCGAGCTGACAGTGGCCGTCTCGCCAGGTATGGCCCCTACCTTCCAGGTACTGGCCGATGAGTTCAACCGACAGCAACAGCGCACCCCCGACGGCAAGAGCATGCAGGTACAGAGGGTCGTGCTGGCTCCCGAAAAAATGGTGCAGCACACTCTGAGCGCGCCTGCTTTCCAGGCTCTGGCGCCCGATAGCAGCCTGTGGCTGGACCAGTTGGACCAGCGCTGGGTTCAACGGCAGGGAACGGAAGTGGGCGAGGAGGCGCAGATCCCCATCGGCAGCCGGCGGGTCAGCAACGCGGTGCGCTACGCTACCAGCCCCATTGTGATCGTCGCCTGGGAGAGCGTCGCTCGGGATCTGGGCTGGCCAGATCGCTCAATCGGCTGGGAGGAGATTCAGCGCAAGGCCACGGAAGACCCGAGTTTCAAGTGGAACCACCCTAGCACCAGCCACGCTAGTGGCTTGCTGGCTACGCTGGCCGAGTTCTATGGCGGCGCCGGCCTGACCCGTGGGCTGACAGAAGAGGCAGCGACCGATCCACAAACCCTGGAATACGTACGCGCTGTTGAAGCTACAGTCCGCTTCTACGGCGAGGGTGAAGAGGTGGTCGTCGAGCGACTGGCAGCCGAGGGCCGAGACTTTCTGGACGCCTTTGTGGCCCAGGAGCGGGTGGTCATCGACTGGAACCAGACCCGTCGGGGCGAGCGCCTGGTGGCCATCTATCCGGCGGAGGGCACCCTCTGGGCCGATCACCCGCTGGCCCTGCTGGAGTTGGGGGGGAGCAGCGAGACGCCCGTCACCGACAATCAGCGCCGCACCTTCCAGGCGTTTGCTCAATTCCTGACGTCTGACGAAGCCCAGCGCCGGCTACTGGCTGCCGGCTACCGCCCAGCCGATTTGAGCATTGCGTTGGATGAGGCAGGCAGTCCCTTCGCCGGCACCGATGCCGTGGACTGGCGCCAACCCCAGACGACGCTCCAAATACCAGGGCCGGCGGTTGTGGAAGTCGTGCGGAATGTGTGGTGGTACACCAAACGACCCACCAATGTCTATCTGGTGGTGGATACCAGTGGCAGCATGGAGGGCACCAAGCTGGAACGCACCAAAGAGGCCCTCCAGGCGTTCATCAGCCAGATCCGTGGTGACCGCGACCAGGTAGGCCTGGTCGAGTTCGGCTCTGGTGTCAAAAGCTTTCAGAAGCTGCGGCCCACGGACGACCTGGCCCGCCAAGGTCTGATCAACCGGGTGAACGGGATGGAGGCCATTGGCGATACGGCGTTGATCGACGCCGTGTGGGATGCCTGTGCCGACTTGCAGAACGTGGGCGACCAGGAGGCCATCAACGCCGTCGTGGTCATGACCGACGGTCGCGAAAACCATAGCCGCCACGATCTCTCTGACCTGCGCCGGCTCTTCCAAAGGGAGCAGTCCGTGCCTGTGGTCGTGTTCACCATTGCCTTCGGTGCGGACGCTGACGAGGGGCTGTTGCGCACAATAGCCCGTATCGGCAACGGCCAGTTTCGCCGGGCCGATGAGACGGACATTGAAGAGCTGTATCGGATAATTTCGACGTACTTTTAGGCTGGTCGGTTGGTCGAGTGGTCGGGTAGTCAGGTAGTCGGGTAGTCGGGTGGTCGGGTAGTCACATGGTCGATCAGCCGGATAAGTGAAAGTGAGGAGAGAAGGATGGCGCGAATTGAGCGGTTTGAGGACATCCGAGCCTGGAAGCAAGCGCGCGTGCTTGCGCAGATGGTATATGAGATCTCGGGACAGGGGGCTTTCGCGAGAGATTTCGGTCTCAGGGACCAGATTCGGGAAGCGGCCGGGTCTGTCATGCACAATATCGCCGAGGGTTTCGATGCTGGCTCAGACCAGGAATTCGTCCGCTTCCTGCGCTATGCACGCCGCTCGGCCACGGAAGTCCAATCAGAGCTCTACATCGCCCTCGATCAAGCCTACATCAGTCACGGACGCTTCCAGGAGATCTACGATCAAGCTACCAACGTCAAGAAGCTGATTAATGCCTTCATCGGCTACCTTCATAGCCCAGGCGACCACAAACTACGCGAAGTGCCCGCAGAATACGTGGTCAACCCAAGTGACAGAACTGATCTACTCGACGACCACCCGACCAAGTGGCCAAACGACCACCCGACCAAGTGGCCAAACGACCA
>JBHIAO010000100.1:0-14589 GCA_046758565.1 Anaerolineae bacterium | reverse complement strand
TCTCAAACCACAACATGTGGGCCACTGACGCGAACCGGCACAAGAAGTAGTGGGGTTGGAGCCCTCGGATTATGGGGTTGGAAACTTGATTCGGACGTCAACCCCGTCCGTGTCTTGGCCGTCCTCAACAGATGGGCGTAGATGGCCTGGTCACCACAGTCTGTAGGGTTTTGCGACATTGATTCGCTGCGCAAGCCCCCGGCGTCGAGCTTGCCGGCCAGCAGGCGCCATGGTACAATACTATCACTTTATGATGGCCAATCCGCCGTGGCTCTGAGCTGGAGATCCGCCAGCAGTTGATCCGCGCCCACCGCGAGCCACGCCAGCCCAGATCGAGTTTCTGGCCGACATCGTGCGCCTCTACCGGGGCGAGCCGCCCGAGATGCGCCACATGCCGGTGGCCGAGGTGGACGGCGCCCAGGATGGCGCGCTGCCGGCCTGGTACGAGACCTTTCCCGACGGCACGTACCGGGACATGGCCGGCCTGTGCAAGGTGGCGACGCTGGAGGAGATTGAGGCCCAGGATGAAGCCAAAGTGTCCCCGCATGAGAACCTCCGCCAAACCCGCGACCTGCTGCTGCCCAGGCTGGTCTCGTGTGAGGTGGATGTGTCGGAGTTGGAGGTTGAGCCGGCGGGGTTGGGGGCGTTGAATTACTGAATCAAGGAGGCTCAACGCACATTAGTGGGGTAAAGAACAAGAAGCCAATGGGCACGGCGTTGGGATGCCCCCCTCTAACTCCCCCCAGAGGGGGGAGGACTTGAGCCGCCAACGACGGCAACCCAATCTCCCCCTCTCTGGGGGGGATTAAGGGGGGGGACAGGAACCCCACAAATGTGCGTAGACCCACAAAGGACTGACAGTCAGTGGGTTCAGTGTCTCAGGGGTTCAAATTCGCGCCGGCAATGTTCCAGGCGCCAAATGGAGGTCGTGAAACGGTGAAACCAGGAAAACTCGATCGGCGATTCCAGATTCTGATCACGGGAGCCGAGCTTGAGGAACTGCAGAAACACACGTACCTGATGGCCGAGAGCTTCGGGCTGGACCGCCGCATCGATCGGTACAAGGGGAAACGACCGGTCACGCTGTACCGGTGGGATCTGGAGTGTCTCTTGGATGTGCTGGACACTGTGCTCGTGGATCCCGAAGAATACCCGTCCTACGACAGCCCCGAGTATCTGACGTTGAAAAGCCTGCACGAACGCCTGCGACGGGAATACGACGAAGCCTATTCGTGAAGCGAGTGTTTGCACCTACTCAGCAATGGCAAAATAGGACCACCTGGTTTACAATTATAGGGCCTGGAGAGATAGTGCCGGCCAACCAAGCAAATGAGGCGAGGTGTGAGATGCAGAACGAGATGACGCCTGCAGGGCCTCTCTGAGCGCACCATCCGCAAACATGACCAGAACATCGGCATGTTCATGGTCTATCTAACCCAATACACCGACGAGGATGACTTTGCCACCATTCGCAAGGGGGTTGTGAATACCAACTTCTTCCGTTGGCACAAACGCAAAGTGCTGAATCGGTTTGACCAGGCCTCGCTCAAGAGCAGCACCAGGAAGTTCTTCAAGTTTCTGGCTGAAGAGAAGGGCATCTACAATGAGAAGATCCTGGGAAAGCGCAAGAAGAAATAGACTGAGGGATTGACAAGAAAATGAAAACCTACATCTTTCATGTATCCCTGCCCGGCACGGGCCGGGTGTGGCGCAAGATCGAGATGCGTGCCGACCAGACACTGGAGGAGTTACACTTCGCTATCCAGGGTGCATACGAGTGGGATGCCGACCACCTCTACTCGTTCTTTATGAGCGGGAAGGCGTGGGATACTGGCACGGAGTATTGCTTGCCCGAAGGCTATACCCCCTGGGGAGAACCCCTGGATGATGATGAGGATGAGGACAAAGAGTTTGAGCTCACCCCCGAACAGCGCGAGCAAGCCTTGCGCGCTCTTTTTGGTGGCGGTGAGGGGATGACTGTGGAAGAGATGCAGGCAAGCCTGGATGCGTTCTGGGACAAGATTCTCGCAGAGGAGGGGACATCGGGTCCTGGGAATGTCCAAACCACGACGCTTGAAGAACTGAATCTGAAACCCAAGCAGGAGTTTATGTATCTCTTTGACTACGGTGACGAATGGCGCTTCAAGGTGCGTGTCCACGCCATCAACGAGGATGCCGATCCGAAGGCTGAGTATCCGCGCTTGGTCGAGTCGGTGGGTGAAGCGCCGGAGCAGTATCCCGACTGGGGTGAAGGCGAGGATTGGTAGACGCCGGGGTGTTAATTAATCTACATGTGGAAGGTTGGAATTGCTTAACCTGAAAGACATCAAGGCGGCGCGGGCACGCATTGAGGGGTATGTGCGGCGTACACCACTGGTAGAGGCGCGGCCCGTCAAACAGCCGGCCACCAACGGCGCATCGCTATACCTCAAGCTGGAGAACTTGCAGGTCACCGGCTCGTTCAAGGCCCGCGGCGCGGTGAATAAGCTGTTTTCCCTCTCGGCGGAGGAGGTTGAGCGCGGGATTGTGACCGCGTCGGGAGGCAACCACGGGTTGGGGGTAGCCTATGCTGGCTGGCTGGCAGAAACGCCGGCCACCATCTACCTGGCGCACAACACGCCGCCGGCCAAGGCCGAAAAGCTGGAGAGTTGGGGAGCGAAGGTCATCTTTGAAGGCGCGGTCTGGGACGATGCGAACCGGGCGGCCCTGGCGGCGGCGAAACGCGGGAGCCTGACGTATTTCCACCCTTTCGCTGACCCCGAGGTGATCGCCGGCCAGGGGACGATCAGCCTCGAGATTCTGGAGGACCTGCCGGACGTAGACATGCTGCTGGTTGCCATCGGCGGGGGCGGGCTGATTAGCGGCGTGGGCCTGGCGGCCAAGGCGCTGAAGCCCGATATCCAGGTGGTCGGAGTTGAGCCGGTGGGGGCACCCACGCTCTACGAGAGCCTGCGGGCCGGCCAACTGGTCGAGCTGCCCGAAATCCGCACGGTGGCCAACACCCTCGCCCCTCGCCAGAGCGCCCAGATCAACCTGGAGATCATCGAGCAGCACGTGGACGACATCGTGCTCGTGACAGACGAGGACATGCGGGAATCGGCCCGCTGGCTGTGGTTCGAGATGGGCGTGGCGGCGGAACTGAGCGGAGCCGCGGCGCTGGCAGCTCTCCTGGCAGGCAAGGTGCAGCCGGCGGCGTCGCAGAAGGTGTGTGTGCTGGTATGCGGGGCGGGCAAGGATGGGCTCGTACAGAGCGAACCTGTTGCAGAGGAAGGTTCTGGTGAGACAGGGTAACTATGAATTGGACCACGTGATCCGTGATCCGTGAGGGTGGGTATTGCGCATCACGCATTACGCAGCACGCATCATGTCAACCGGTGTGCGAAGCCACTCGGCAACTTCGGACATAGGCGCACAATGACGACACGCAACAATCGCCATCATGCTCTGGGAGGACCACAAATCGTATGGGACCGGGACCCTCAAGCTGGCCGGCTGGGACTGGTGTTGAGCGGGGGTGCCGCACGCGGGATAGCCCATCTCGGTGTGTTGCAGGTGCTGGAGGAGCACGACATCCGGCCTGACTGCATCGCCGGCTGCAGTGCCGGCGCCGTGGTGGGCGGGCTCTACGCTGCTGGGGTCCCCGTCTCCGAGTTGGTGGATCACGCGCGCGAACTGAGATGGCGCGAAGTTGCCAGCATCACGCGGCCCGGCTTGGGCTTCTTCGACTTCAGCCGGCTGGAGGCTCGGATTGATGAGATTCTGGGAAAACCCACCACCTTTGCCGATCTGCAGATCCCCTTCGCGGCCGTGGCCGTGGACATCATGACCGGCGAGTTGGTCGCTATGAACGAAGGTCCCCTGGCGCCGGCGATCCGCGCCAGTTGCAGTGTGCCCGGCATCTTCGTGCCGGTCAGACGTTCCGGCCGGCTGCTGGTCGATGGTGGGGTGGTCAACAACCTGCCAGTGTCGGTAGTGCAAGGCATGGGGGCGACCTCCACCATTGCCGTGGATGTACTGCCGGCCGGCGGCATGCGTCAGAAAGAACCCAAGAATATAGTGGATCTGCTTTTCACCACCATGTATATGCTGATACGCGCCACCCACAACGAGGGTCCTCAAGCGGACCGGGTGATCATGCCGGATGTTGGTCACGTCAGCATGACCGATCTTTCGGCAGTGGATGAGCTGGTGGAGGCTGGTCGGACCGCGGCCAAGGCCATGATCCCGATCATCAAACGAGAATTGGGCAGCAAAGATGAGAAACGATGACGACCCCGCTTGCTCAGGCACACCGAAAGATCGCATCGCGCCCTCACAGCCTGGCGACTAGAAGTCGCGGCAACGGCTGCAAAGCCCGCCTGCGCGGGCTGGTTTGTCGTCGGCGAAGGCCGAGTTTGCACACGTACACGCGGTTTCAACCACCAGCAGCTAGTCCTGACTGGCCTCGCCGTAGTCAAACAGGAACGTCCACAGGTAGTCGACTACGCCCCACATCTCCTCCTCGGTGAAGAGGGTGCCGAAGTACGGCATCCCGGTGCCCATGCCCCCCCGCGCGGTCTTGGCATAGTAGATCCAACTGGTGCCGCCGGCCATCGTTGTTGGGTCGGCGAAGCTCTGAGGCTGATCGTCCAGATATTGCCATCCTGGACCGTCGCCGGTCCCCGTCACGGCATGGCAGGCCGCGCAGTTCTTCTCGTACAGTCGCCGGCCAGTGGCGAGCCGCTCCGGTGTGGTTGAGGTGTACCACAGATACGCCACCAGATCCCAGCGTGCCTCGGGCGTTAGGTCGGCTGTGACGGGACGAAGCGCGCTGAAGACGTCGCTAGGGCTGTGGCCTCGCAGTTCATCAGCGTCGCGCCACGGTGCCAGGGTGTCGCTGTAGCGCTCAGCGATGAGCTTGCCGGCTGCCGCCGAGGGGCGGGGCGTGGGGTAGAATGTGGCCGGATGGGGTTGATCGACCTGATCCGCGATCCGGTTCAGATGTTGCTCAGTCGCTGTCGGGGGTTCAACCGGCAAGGTTCCGTCGGGGCCAAGGACCTCGAGATCGCCGCGCATCCGATAGTGATACGGGCTGCACCAGGTATGACAGTAGAAGGTGAACCGGCCGGCCCGGTCGGCGACAAACTCCACGATTTTGACCTCGCCCGGCTGGACGACTACCGGCTCGACGCGCTGTCCTGAGCCCTTCGATAAACTCAGAGCCTGCCCTGAGCTTGTCGAAGGGTCCAGCCGGCCGATGGCGAACCCATGCACGACATCCACGCCGTGAATCCGCAGACGAACGCGATCACCCTGATTGACAGTGATACGCTCGGGTTGCCAACCACCACCTTCCGGCATCTGGGCTTTGAGATCGAAAACTTTGACGCCATGCTCGGTCCGAGGCCGATAGACATACCGGTAGCCGAATACTGCCGTCGGCAGTCCGACGACGATAAGCAGCAGGACCGACAGGGCATGGAGTTCGCGCCTGCGATCAAACACAAGTCTATCCCACGTAGAGTCGGAGGAAGACCAAGGTCACCGCGGTGAGGAACGCCGTAACAGGGACGGCGGCCCGCACGGCGCCGGCATGATCAGCGCCGTTCTGCCGGCCTATACGGTACGTCAGGTAGATAGCAGTCACCAGGCCGGTGATGAGTAGGCCAATCTGCAGATACTGCACAACCTGGGGCATGAAAGGCGTCCACGGGAAGTCTCTGGTGCCGAACAGATTCCACCCCCAACCGAAGGGGTCCGATATCAGGGCGACGGCATAGGAGCCGTTGATGAAGACAAACGCCAGGCTGAAGGCGATCCACGCCAGAAGCCCCACGGGCACCAGGGTGTAGGCGTATTCGACGAAGGTCTTCCGCGCTGCGGACTCCAGTCCGCCCACTCGGTGTGCGAGCCAAGCGCAGCCGAAGAAGATGGCCGGCAGAATCACCAAGTTGATGGTCAGGAATGCGCCGGCGTAGACCAGATAGCGGCCCGCGTTGGCCATGCCGTGTCCTGAGCCTGTCGAAGGGTTAGCCATGTCCTTGAGCCAGCCCCACGGTCCCAGGAACACCGCCGAGTAGATCAGCGCGCAAGCCAGCATGATGAAGCCCTTGTACGCCTCATCCAGGCGCCGGCCGTGCGCAATCAGCAAATCCCTCCCAGGCAGTCGGACGTTGAGGACGATGTTGTTCAGCTCGCAGGTCTTGAGGCACTCGGTACACAAACCGCAGTAGGTGTTGCGGTCCAGCGCGCCAGGAAAGACGAGCCACGGACAGCCGTAGCCTTCAGCATTGCCCACATAACATGCCTTCTCCGTATGCGTCCGGCAGACCTCGCGATCGCGCACACGTAGCTCCACCGGCGCGGCCATCGAGTACAGGCCGATGAATCCGCCGACCGGGCACAGATAGCGGCAGAAGGCGCGGCGCTCGTAGATCAGGCTGAGGGCGAAGGCTGCCACGACGAAGAGCAGCAGCACGATGCCGGTCGCCAGGGGCCGGGTGAGCAGGATCCCGCTAAGGAGGGCAACGCCGAGGAATGACGCGTTCTGAAGCCAGATATTGCGCAGCCGGCGCGGCCAGCGTTTGCCCAGGCCGAACAGCTTCCCCAGCCGGCGGCCGATTAGTGCCCGGCGCTGCGCCCACTCGCCCGGCATAGGGATGGGACACATGGTGCACCAGAATCGGCCGGCAAATGGCACCAGCACGATGATCAGCAGCGCCCACCACACGATCCAGACGAAGATAATGCTGAAGTTCTTGTTGCCGGCCGGCGTGCCGAAGAAGCCTGTCAGGATGGCCAGCAGGAAGAAGAACAGGGTGATGGTCGTCAGCACCCACTGGAAGGCACGGTGATGAAGCACCCGGCGGATGAGCGGAATCTGGAGCAGATCGAAGCGTCCCGCGTTGACGTCGTTCACGCGGCGGTGTCCTGAGCCTGTCGAAGGGTTGCTCCTTGGCGGTTCGCAGCCAGGAAGACCAGCGTACCGGCGGCGGCCACCACCGTCAGTCCAATCGCACGCCAGAACGGTGTGTTGGGACCGACGATCAGCTCGCCGATCATGAAAGGATGCATGGCGCCACAACTGACGGAGCAGCGGTAGCGGAACTTGCCGACCTTGTCGGCCACAAACTCGACGCGGGTTGGGACACCAGGCTCTGCCGTGGTCCGGACGTTGTAGCCGTCAATGTGCAGGCCGTGCACAACGTCCATGGCAGCCAGGTCAATGGTGACACGATCACCCCGGTTCACACGAACCACGTTGGGACTGAAGTCGAACATGCGGGCTTCGATCTGGATCTCGCGCGTAGCCGGTGTGCCCGTGCCCAGTGCGTCGGGTGGCAGCGGCGCGAAGGCCACAACCAGGCTTAGGCCGCCGAACAGTACCAGCACAGCCAAGCTTCGCAACGGTATCCGACCACTGACCACTGACCGCCGACCACCAATCTCCGGGGTTAATTGCCGGTCGGCGTTCGGCGGTCAGCCGAGTAGCCTGCGCTGCTCATTGATTTCCGAACCTAGCACCAATTTTGCTCATTGATTATAGTGGTTATTTGACCGGCTCGGTATCCGTCGGTGGGCCGTATTTGCTGTAAGTGGCATCGATGTAGGCCCGGATCTCCTGCTTCGACCCGCCTTCCTGCATCATGCGCATCACGTCACGCGTGATATCGACGCAGATGCCTCAGAAGAAGGCGTGACTGTCGAAGACGATCATCCCATCGGGATTGACGTGATCGATATAGCAATCCAGATTGTTCTTGTGATCCATGGCGCCGCAGCCACAGTAGCACGGGAAGTTCGCCAGGTACTCCTGATTCGCAATGGCGAACTGGTATGCTTCGCGTACTTTTGGCTCGGCTTGCTGGACCTGAGGGGGCAGCATCGATATGGGAGCCAGTTCGATTCTTGCCGACTGTTTCGCACCGCCGGCAGAGCAGGCTGCCAGCCCGGCGACGAGCACCGTGCCTACAAACAGCAACATCCATCGTTGACTCACTAATGACATCGGCAACGACCTTTCGGTTGAAAACTTAGGTGGGGCGTGTCGGCGGGACGGTTCCTGTTGCGCTCTATGGTATCAGGAAAAGGTCATAATCTGGTCAAACCCATATCCAAGTTCGGTCCAAAATCGGTCATAACTGTGCAAAAAAGGGCCGCCGGATTGCCGGGCGTGGGAGCCCGGCCTACTATGGGGGTTGTACTATTAGGCGGAAACAGCAATCGCCTTGCCCACAGCAAGTCGACAAGCCATGTCGACCAGGGACTCTGCAGCCTCGCTATCGGGCTCGGAGAGTATCAGGGGCCTACCCATCCTCAGAGCCCACGTGGACAACTCTGGTGCAGGGGTTATGATCCCAGCAATCTTGCAGCCCAAGCGCGATCTGATCTCAGATGATCTCATTGACTCGCCTAATCCCGTGTGGTTGACGATGGCAGTACGGACTATCTCCCTGGGCACGCCCCATGATTCCAATAGTTCCAGAGTTACTTTACCGGAAGTCACACAGGCTGGTTCAGGTTCCACAACCACGACTACGGAGTCACAGCGCCGCAGCGCTGCCCGGCTAGCCACAGACGGATAGGGGGGCAAATCGATAACAGTGTAATCGGCCATGCGAGCCAGACCTTTGACAACGGCCTTGACTAGATCAGGGCTGAGCTCCCTATATTCATCTGCCCTTTGCGGACCGAGTAGCACACGCAAGCCAGTGGGGTGGTTGGTCAGCCGCATACTCAACTCCGCCTCATCAATACGCTCAGGCTCCTGTTGTGATAGGTCGCTCAAGGTCCAGGCCGGGGTCAGGCCTAAATGCAGAGCAAAAGAACCGAAGTAGGACCTGAGCTCGACAGCTATTACCGTCTTCCCGTGCTTCACAAGAGCTAAGGCGACGTTTACAGCGACGGTAGTTGTGCCTACTCCGCCCTTTGCACCTATAAAGCCTAACACCTTCCCGTATTCCACTCGTTGCACCTTGCGCAACCGGTCGGTGCGATCCAGAAGTGCTCTCACGCGAGCTACCATCTCATCCACAGCCACCGGTTTCGTGACATATTCGTCGGCACCGGCCTCCAGGCCCATTATCTTATCAGGTACTTCTTTCCGAACAGTGAGCATGATAATTGGCAGGTCGATCATCTCTGGTCTGGTCCGTAGCTCCTGGCAGACCTCGATACCGCTTTTGCCAGGTAGCATGATGTCCAGGATGACCAGGTCAGGATGTTCAGTCTGAACCTTATCCAATGCTTCCTCGCCGCTCTCAGCAGTAACGATCTCATAGCCCTCAGCCTTGAGTGCATACCCAATCAACACCAACTGAGTCGGCTCATCATCTACAATCAGTATCTTCGCACTCATTTTAACAATACCCCCTGTCTATTGTGTTCGACAATAAGTGTGCTCACAAACGTTCTTCCCATCCAGGCTGGGAAAAGAAGACCCTCAACCGCTCCACCTCCCATTCAAGGTCTTGCAGGACAGCAGACGCTCCATCCAGTTGGGAGTTTCTACCAATGGTTTCGAGTTTACTTGCCAGGTTGTAAGCGGTCTTGGCCCCGACGTTGCCCACCGCGCCCCTAAAGGTGTGGGCGGCTTGCTCCAACGCCGTACTGTCGCGGGTCGCGATGGCCTCTCGTACCTCGGACAACTGCCTCGGATAGTGGTCGAGAAAGACGTCCACCACCCTCTTGAGAAGTTCCACGTTGCCGTCGACGCAGTCCAGCATCGCGGTCCTATCGATGGGCTCGTCCGCAAGTTCTCCTCCGGACGCGCCTCTCACGGCCTCAGCGGGGGAAGGGGCCAGGCCCTCGACCGCCTCCAAGAGTTCCCTGGCACGGATCGGCTTGGCGAGGTAACCGTCCATACCCGCCTCCAGACAGCGCTCCCGGTCGCCCTTCATGGCGTGGGCGGTCATCGCCAGAATCGGGATGTGTGTGCCGGTCATCTTCTCCTTCCCCCGGATGGCGGCAGTTGCCGCAAATCCGTCCATCCGGGGCATCTGCACGTCCATCAGCACGAGATCGAATGGCTCCTTGTCGAGAGCGACAAGCGCCTCCTGTCCGTTGTTCACTACCACGACCGTATGCCCCCGCTCCTCGAGCATACGGACCACCACCACCTGGTTGATGGGGTTGTCCTCTGCCACGAGGATGTGGAGGTGTCGCCGGTCCTGAGTCAAGTCTGAGACCGGGCTTTCGTGCAACGAATGACGGGTGACCAGGGTCGGTCTTAAGTGAGATCGAAGAGGAGACCGATTATCGTCCAGTGACGCCGCGCCGAGGGTCGTCACGATGGTATCCAACAGTTCCGACGGTGTGACGGGCTTTGTCAGGTAGGCGGCAATGCCCAACTCTCGACAGCGTGCAGCGTCACCACGCTGGCCGGCGGAGGTGAGCATCACGATCTCAGTCCTTGCGAGTTCCGAATGTTGCTGGAGTCGCTTGACCAGGGAGAATCCGTCCATCTCAGGCATAGTGGCATCGATGAGCGCCAGGGCGAAAGGCTCTCCGCTCTCTCTGGCCCGCTTCATGGCAGTCAGCACCGCTCGCTCGCCGTATACTGCCGTTGGCCGCATGTGCCAATAGGTGAGAATCTCCACGAGGATGCGCCGATTCGTGGCGTTGTCGTCCACGACCAGCACGGGCAGGTCCCGCAGGTTGGCTGGTTGCGGCGGAACCGGCCTCTCAGCCGGACCCGTCTGTAAGCCGAAGCGTGCGGTAAAGTGAAACGTGCTCCCCTTGCCGACTTCGCTCTCGGCCCAAATGCGTCCGCCCATCATTTTTACCAGTTGGGACGAGATTGTCAGGCCCAGCCCGGTGCCGGCGTACTTGCGTGTTGTGGAACCATTGACCTGCTCGAATGCGTCGAAGATAAGCCGTTGCTTCTCCGGAGGGATACCGATCCCCGTATCGATGACGGCAAAGTGCAGGCAGGCCTCGTTCTTCGATTGCGACTCCGCCTCGACGCGGACGACTACCTCACCCTGCTCGGTGAACTTGATGGCATTGCCCACCAGGTTGACGATGATCTGGCGCAAACGGCCGGGGTCGCCCACCAGAGCGTTCGGCACGTCGGGCGGCACGTGGTAGATCAGTTCCAGCCCCTTTTGGTGCGCGCGCAGGGCGAGTGCCTTGAGCGTGTCGCCGAGGATGTAGCGCAGATCGAAGTCGATGCGCTCGAGGTCGAGCTTTCTTGCTTCGATCTTGGAGAAGTCGAGGATGTCGTTGATCACCGTCGCCAGGCCGTCGGCAGAAACCTCCATCATGCGGAGGTACTCCCGCTGCTCGGACGCGAGTTGCGTAGCGAGCAAGAGCTCTATCAGTCCAACAATACCATTCAAAGGCGTACGGATCTCGTGGCTCATGTTGGCCACGAACTCGCTCTTGGCGCGGGTCGCTTCCTCCGCCTGCCTCTTTGCCAATTCAAGCTCACGGACAGCCGCAGCCAGCTCACCGGCCTGCTCCTCCAGCGAGCGCTTGGTCGCCTCCAGGTCCGCCGCGTAACGTTTTAACTCGGCCTCGGCCCGCTTGCGCTCGGCAACTTCCCTGTTCAGCTCTTTATTAGACAGTTGGAGGTTCTCCACAAGCCTTCTGTTTTCCACCAACAGCCTTTTCTGCTTGAGGGCGTTGCGGATGATGGTGTGGACTTCATCCATGTTGAAGGGCTTGGTGATGTAGGCGAAGGCGCCTTCGTTTAGCGCCTCCACCGCCGTCTCCAGGCTCGCGTAACCGGTGACAAGAATAAAGGCCGCCTCGGGGTTGATCTCTTTCAGAGTTTCCAGAATCTCAAGGCCGCTGACGTCTGGGAGCCTCAAGTCTGCGATGACTACGTCCGGAGGCCGTTGCTGGACACATGCCAATGCCTCTTCGCCGGTCTTGCAGGCAATGACATTGTATCCCTGGTCTTCCAGGTTAACGACCAGGGTGGTCCGCATCCCAATTTCGTCTTCTGCGACCAGGATGTCTGCCGATTCTGTACTCATCTGGAATTTTCAGCGATCATGTCTTCGACGAGAGCCAGGACAGTCTTCATGTCGAAGGGTTTGAAGGCCACGGGATAGGCGCCCGCGTCTAGCGCTCGTCTTATGGACTCCTCCTGGACAAAGCCGGTCATGAAAAGAACTCTGGCATCAGGGTCTATGACCTTGATCTCCTCAAACGTGGCGAAGCCATCTTTGCCAGGCAGCTTTATGTCCATCATAATGACGTCGTAACGACTATCTTTGACCATTTGGATGGCCTCGTCCCCGTTGGCCGCCTCGGCCACTCTGTAACCCTTGTCCATCAGGACTTCCCTCAGGATTTCCCGGTCCGATGAACGGTCGTCAACCACCAGGATGAATACGGTCTTGAGCGCCGACTCCACTAGACTGATGACCTCCTCCATGTCAAAGGGCTTGTAAACGACGGAGAAGGCGCCTTCGTCCAGGGCGGCTTTCACCAAGTCTTCCACTGCAAAACCTGTCATCATGACCACCACCGACTCCGGACTGATCTTCTTGATCTCCCGGAAGGTCTGTACCCCATTGATGCCGGGCATCTTGATGTCCATGAAGACCAGGTCAAAGGTGGTTTGCTTTGCCATGTCGATGGCCTGGTACCCGTCCTCCACCTCGGTCACATCGTAACCCTGGTCCTCTATTATGCCTGACAGAGTCAAACGCATGCTTCGCTGGTCATCAACAACTAAGACTTTATGTCTGGTGTCGGTCATCACTATTCTCCTGCTTGCCTTCTTCTGGTGTTTGAGGTTCCTGCTGGTTATTCAGGGGAAGCCTGACGGTGAAGGTGGTCCCCTGTTCTGGGTTGCTGGTCACGTCTAGGTTGCCCTCATGCTTTTCAATGATCGTCTTGACTATTGGCAACCCCATCCCGATGCCCCTGGGTTTGGTGGTGAAGAGGGGATCGAACACCTTAGGTAAGTTGGCTTCCGATATCCCCTGACCCGTATCGTGGAACTGCAACTCCACAGATCCGTCGACAGCTTTAGCGGTGATTGTCAGGTGGCCACCCCCGGGCATAGCCTCGTTGGCATTCATGATCAGGTTGGTAAAGGCCCTGCGAACCTGCTCGCCGTCCACTGGGACCTCCGGCAGATCGGGCTCGAACTCAGTGACGACCTTCACGTTTTCCTTCACCTCAATACGAGCCAAGGCGCTATCCACTACAGTCTCGAGTCTGGTGGGGGATAGGTTTGGGGGATTTACGCGGGCGAAGTTCATGAGGTCTGTGATGATGTTGTTGGAAGCCTCTATTTCTTCGTCCATGATCTCCAGAAACTGACCAACCTTTGGATTATCCTTGAGGAAGTCGGTGCTAGCCAGCTTTCGTCTGATGTAGTAGGCGGCGTTCTTGATGGCCCCCAGGGGGTTCCTGAGCTCGTGGGCTACCCCTGCCGACAGCTCGCCGATGGCCGCCAGTCTCTCCGTTCGTATCAGTCTCTCCTGAGCCTCTTGAAGCGCTGCAGTCCTTTCTTGGACCTGCCTCTCAAGCTCGACATTGAAGGACTCGAGCTGGGTTCGCTGCCTGACGATCGTCCGCCAGCCTCGCCAGACGATGGAGACCAAGGCTAGGTAGAGACCCAGGAACCCTACACCTACCGACCCGAAGACCCAGCCACGCAGGCTATTGATCCGTCGTGCCGTAGGCGCGTAATACTGATAGATCTCAAAGACCCCTTGTGGTTCGGTAGTGCCTGGGAAAATGATAGGGGTGTACACTTCCATGAGGGTGCCCAGATGTGCTTCATGAATAGTCTCTGCGTCTTCAGGGACCTTGATTTGTGTGGCGTTCTCGCCGCGGATTGCCTTCAGGAAGTTGGGATGATCGGGGAGTTTCTGACCCACTCCCTCCGGGTTGTTAGAGTAGATGACAGTGCCGTCTCTTGCCCAGATCTTGACCCGGGCTGTACGCTCAGAAACTATGGACTGCTGCACAAACTCATGGAACCTCTCATATCGTTCTCCGGTCATCGGAACTTCAAGATCGGCGGGCGTGATGGCACGAAGCAGGCGCACTGACGAAGCACCCACCGCCTCGTCAATCAGCGCGTTAACAGCGTCCGCTCGAACCTTGTCGGACAGGGCCCACGCGAGGCCGACTGCGACCACAGCGAGTACCACGAAGCCGACGACTGAGAACTGGATCAGTAAGTTGTCTCTTAAGTGTCTCATTTCACCCTCCTTGACTGTACTCGATAGTCTGATGCCATCACCAGATTCGTCAGGTTTTTTCTTCGAAGAATGTGGCATCCACGGGTATGCCGAATTTTTTTAAGAAGGCTCGAAAGTCGGCTTTGCGGATACGGTAGTGGCCACCAGGTGTCCTGAAAGCCTCTAGCTTGCCCTGCCGTATCCATCGGATCACACCGTTTCGCGTGACACCGCAGTAGCGCGCTACAGTGCCTGTCGTGATGGGTTTGGTGTCTTCGCTCATCGAACCTCCTTACATCACATCAGTGGTGAACGTTTGTTAGCGTTGATTATGCTGTGTTGATTGGTCCCGTTCCTACCGTTCAGCATGATACTATAAAATGACCACAGTGCCGATGGCTTGAAGTGAAGCCCACGTGAAAGTGTTACGAATAGGGTGTGTCCATCATAGGTCTCGATG
>JBHIAO010000099.1:0-14784 GCA_046758565.1 Anaerolineae bacterium | reverse complement strand
CAGCGCCCGATGAATCGGGCTTTTCGTCGCTTGCACGACACGGAAAGGAGACTAACAGGCTATGGCAACTGCTCAAGAGATAAAGGACGAAGTGGAGGAATTGGAGAGTTTTCGAGCCAAACACCCCAATGTAGGCCTGCACTTCAAGAACCTGAAGACCTACCCGGTTCACTATCGCAAGATGCGTGGCACGGGTGGTGCCTGGTTTGACCTGGCCGGCAACCGCACCATCGAAGCCCATATTAGTGAGATCCCCCCCGGCGGTAATAACAAGAAACATCGCCACATGAACGAGGCCATTATCTATATCGTGTCCGGGCGGGGCTATTCGATCATCCAAGAAGAGGGGAAAGAGCCGATCAAGATCGAGTGGGAAGAGGGCGATCTGCTGTCGCCGCCGCTCAACGCCTGGCATCAGCACTTCAATGCCGACCCGGAAAAGCCGGCCCGCTATCTCGCCGTAACCAACATTGGCCTGATGACGAAGATCGGCGCTTTCAGCAAAGAGCAGGCGCCCGGTCAGGAGTGAGGAGCCCCGAAATGACATCACCCACCCACATTGACGAAATCGCCGAGCGCGAAGCGTTCCGCAAGGAGCATTTGCAAGAGGGCATTCATTTTAAAAACCTGAAGACCTATCCGGTCATCAAACGCAAACTCCGTGGTTCGGCTGGCGCGCACTTTGCGCTGGCCGGCAACCGCACGATAGATGCTCATATCAGCGAGCTGCCACCGGGCGGTCACAACAACATGCACCGCCACGTCAACGAAGCCATCATCTACATCCTGTCCGGGCGGGGCTACTCGATCATCGAGGAAGAGGGTAAAGAGCCGATCAAGATCGAGTGGGAGGAGGGCGACCTGCTATCGCCGCCGCTGATGGCCTGGCATCAGCACTTCAATAGCGACCCGGAGCGGCCGGCTCGCTACCTGGCGATAACCAACGTGCCGCTGATGACCGCCCTTGGCACATTTGTCAAAGAGCAACGCGAGCGCTGAGGGTCTGGATGCTCCGCTGCTGGTGGTGAGAAGGGAGGTGACATTGGAGTTAGCCAGTCGCAACGGCAAGACACTTTATCATTCGCAATCTGCATGAACAGTGGGAGGAGATAGAAGGATGAAAACGTATATTCGTAAGTTGACGAGGGTCTTTCAAGCCCTGGCCGGGTTGGTGCTGGTCACACTCCTGGCAGCCGCCTGTGTGCAGCCGACGCCGGCAGCGGCTCCCGCCGAGCCCGCTCAGCCGCCGGAGGCGGTTGCGGAACCATCGCTGGAAGAGGCCGCGAGGGCAGAAGGCGGCCAACTCATGGTCTACACATCCATGAATATTGATGACCTGGAGGAGGTCCTGGCCAGGTTCAAGGAGGATTACCCCTTCGTCACCACTGAGTATTACCGGGCTAAGGGCGAAGATGTGATCGCGAAAGCCCTGACCGAGGCGCAGGCGGGTCAACACTTCGCCGACGTGTTTGAAACCAACGCCTTCGAGGTCTATCGCCTGTTTCTGGAAGGGCTGCTGGCTCCCTTTGACGCTCCCGAGCGGGCGGCCTATCCGGACAGTGCTAAGGATGCGGACGGCTACTGGACGGTGGACCGCATCAATACCGTGGTCATCGCCTACAACACCGAATTGGTGGATCCGGCCGACGTGCCGAAAACTTTCGAGGACCTGCTCGATCCCAAGTGGAAGGGCAAGGTGGGCGTGGAAGCCGGCGACATCGAACTGCTGGCTGACATGGTCGGCGCGTGGGGTGAGGAGAGGACCTATGCCTTCTGGGAGGGTATCGCCGCCCAGGAGCCGGGCATTGTGAGCGGACACACCGAACTGGCCGAACTGGTGGCGGCTGGTGAGTATGCCATCTCGCCCACCCTCTACGGGCACCGCGTCGAGAAGCTCAAGAAGAAAGGCGCTCCGCTGGAATGGGTGAAAACCGACCCGGTATTTGCCTACACTCAGTTGATGGCTCTGGCAGCCGAGGCCCCCCATCCGGCCACCGGCAAGTTGTTCGTTAACTGGCTGCTCTCTGAAGCCGGCCAGACGGCTATCCGCGACGTGGGGCGTATCCCGGCGCGGCCCGGCGTGGCAAGCGACCCGGCGGTTCTGACGGAAGGCTTGAACTTCTACTACAGCATCCCGACGCTGGCCGAGCGCTACAACGACTACCTTGAGAAGTGGAATGCGTTCTTCGGTCTGGAGTGAGCGCCCGACGCTGACGAAGCCGGCATGGGACTACCTGGGGCGTGGCAGTGTTAAATGCTGCGTCCCAGGTAGCCAGCAGGGTTGTGAGAGCGAAAAACGAGGATTAGGATGGCAACCGAGACCCAGGTGACCGCGGTCAGGCGATGGCCCCTGCGGCTCAATCTTCCTCGCCTGACCGACTCCCGACTCTGGATCATGGGCGGTACGATCTTGTTTGTGCTCTACCTGGCCGGTGTGCCGCTGGCTCTGCTGCTGTGGGGCAGCCTGAAAGTCGGCAACCCAGTGGAAGTCAGTGCGCTGACGCTGGCGAATTTCAGGGAAGCCTACGGTGATCCGCGTTCGTATACCTTGCTGTGGAACTCGGTCATCTACGCCGCCGGCACCTGTGTCTTCTCGCTCGTCCTGGGGATGAGCATGGCCTGGATCATCGAGCGGACCAACACACCCCTGAAAAGTCTATTCACGGCCATGGCGCTGGTCCCCCTCATCATCCCCGGCATTCTCCACACCATTGCGTGGATCTTGCTGCTCAGCCCCCGGATCGGGGCCATCAACCGGGCGCTGATGAGCTTGTTCGGGCTGGGGGAAGCGCCCTTCAACATCTACGGCATGGGCGGCATGATCTGGGTCGAGGGGCTGCACCTCTCGCCCCTGGTGTTCGTCATCATGGCCGCCGCCTTTCGCTCGATGGACCCGGCGCTGGAAGAGGCTGCGCTGACCTCGGGTGCCAGCATCCCGACGACGTTCCGCCGGGTGACTTTCCGGCTGGCCCTGCCGGCCATCGCCTCGTCCATGCTGCTGATGTTTATCCGCGGCCTGGAATCTTTTGAGGTGCCGGCCCTGGTCGGTTTGCGCGGCGGGGTAAGAGTGTTTACATCGCGCATCTGGCTGGCGCTGCGTGAGTTCCCGCCCGATTACGGTGTAGCAGCCGCCTTTGCCGTTGGCCTGCTGCTGATCAGCGTGCTCGGCATTCTGCTCTACAATCGCCTGACCGCCCACGGCGAGCAGTTTGCCACAGTCACCGGGAAAGGTTTCCGGCCCCACATCGTTGATCTGGGGCGGTGGCGCTACCTGACGGGAGTGATTTTTGTGCTCTACTTCCTGTTCCTGGTTGGCCTGCCCCTGTTCATCCTGCTTTGGGCTTCGCTGAATCCCACTTATACGGTGCCGTCCCTGGACAAGCTCAACCGGCTGACACTGGAAAACTACACCTTTGTCCTGAACATGCGCCGCGCGCGTACCGCGTTCACCAACAGCTTGATTTTGAGCCTGGGCAGCGCGACAATCGTCATGCTGATAACGGCGATCATCTCCTGGATCACGGTCAAGAGCCGTTGGCCGGGGCGTGCTGCGCTGGACGTGGTGACGTTCCTGCCGATAACGATTCCCGGCATTGTGCTGGGCGTCAGCCTGATCTGGGTTTACCTGATATTGCCAATCCCGATATACGGTACGCTCTGGATCCTGCTTCTTGCCTACATCACCCGCTATATGCCCTATGGCATCCGTACTAACTCAGCCTCGATGGTGCAGATCCACGATGAATTGGAAGAGATGGCCGCCATTTCCGGCGGGTCCTGGTTGCAGACCTTTCGGCGAGTCACCCTGCCGCTGCTGAAACCCGGCCTGATTTCTGGTTTCATTTACGTTGTCGTCGTCTCGTTTCGAGAACTGTCCAGCTCAATTCTGCTGTACAGCAGCAAGAGCATTGTGGTCTCCATCCTGATCTTTGACCTGTGGGATGGGGGCCAGTTCCCCATTGTCTCCGCGTTGAGCGTGATGATGGTCGCGGTTCTGATCTCCATCGTGGTGTTCGCGAGCCGGCTGGGGACATATTTCGGCATTCGCAGCGAGTAGAGAGAAGTTGTCATGAGTGCTTACACACCACCAAGGACGAAAATGCTGGATGGCTAGATGGCTTGTTGGCTTGCAGAGTGCCCAGCCATCCAGCCAACTAGCCAACTATTTTCGAAGCAGCGAAGTTTCCCATGGTTATCGTCAAAGATTTGGTCAAGGTCTTTGAGGGCGAGCGGGGCGAGCCTATCCGTGCTGTGGACGGCGTGAGTTTTGAGGTCTCGGAAGGCAAGTTTTTCACCCTGCTCGGCCCCAGTGGCTGCGGCAAGACGACCACGCTGCGCCTGATCGCCGGGTTGGAGCGGCCGGCGGCCGGCGAGATCCGTATCAACGGCACGGTAGTTTCCTCGGCTGAGCAGCGCATATTCGTACCGCCGAATGAGCGCGACATTGGTATGGTGTTTCAATCCTATGCCATCTGGCCCCACATGACGGTCTTCGATAATGTGGCTTTCCCGCTGACAGTCGGCAAGCGCAAGTGCGGAAGAAAAGAGATCGAAAAGCGAGTGAACCAAGCCCTGGCGACGGTGCAGATGGATGGCTTGCAGGACCGGCCGGCGCCCCATCTCAGCGGTGGGCAGCAGCAGCGCCTGGCCCTGGCTCGTGCGCTGGTTCGTGAGCCCAAGGTGCTGTTGTTGGACGAGCCCTTGAGCAACCTGGATGCCAAGCTCCGGGAGCAAATGCGCCTCGAGCTGCGTGAACTACAGCGCCAACTGGGATTGACGACGATTTACGTGACGCACGATCAAGCGGAGGCGCTGGCGATGTCAAACCTGGTGGCTGTGATGTCCTGGGGAAAAATCGTTCAACTGGGCAAACCACGCGAGATCTACGAACAGCCTGTGAACCAGTTCACGGCCGATTTCATCGGCTCCACCAACTTTGTCTCCGGCAAAGTGATCGGCGAGCCGCTCGAGGATGGCGGCCGGCTGGTGGAAACCCGGCACGGGAACCTGTTGTGCCACGTGCCGGCTGACATCCAGAAGGGCGAGGCGGTCCTCATTTCCATCCGCCCGCAGAACGCGTTGATTTCCCGCCAACCCACCGCGGGCGCGCACAACGTCTTCAGCGGTAAGGTGCGCGTGGCTGCCTTCCTGGGCGAGTACGTGGATTGCCAGGTGGAGGTCGGTGGCGATTTACTTCGCGTCCACATGCACCCTCGCCTGAAGATCCGCCGGGGTGAAGAAGTGTTTGTCCACCTGCCGCGTGACCTGTGCATGGTCGTGCCGGACGAAAACAGGTCTGACCGAGCCATCCCCAGAGCAACATCGAATGGATAGCACAGGCACACGCGCCGGCAAGCCACGCGAGGGTACCGGCGGCGATCTGGTGGTGGCTTATCTCAAGGCCGAGGGGGTCAAGTTCGTCTTCGGCGTGATTGGAAGCTCCATCCTCGACCTGACCGATGCCCTCTATCGCGAACCTGCCATCCGCTACGTTCCCACCCAGCACGAGCAGGCTGCCGCCTACATGGCCGACGGCTACGCCCGGGTCACCGGCCGGCTCGGCGTGTGTATCGCCACCGTCGGACCAGGAGCGACCAACCTGACCTCTGGCATCGCCCAGGCATTCGTCGAATCCTCACCGGTGCTTGCGCTGACCGGCGACATCCACACCCATCATTACGGCAAAGGGTCGTCCAACTTCCACGAGATTGACCAGCAGGCGCTTTACCGCCCAATCACCAAAATGAGCCGGCGGGTAGAGCGTCCGGATCGCCTGGGGGAGTTCATGCGCATGGCGTTGCGCACCGCCCTCAGTGGGCGACGCGGCCCGGTCTACATGGGCCTGCCGCGCGATGTGCTCAAAGCCCGCGTGCCGATTGACATCCCGCCCCCGGAGTCCTATCGCCCACTCAGTTATACCGTGCGCCCTGATCCAGACCAGGTGGACCTCGCGGCGATGCTGCTGGTCCAAGCCGAGCGGCCGGTCATGATCCTGGGCGGTGGACTGCGCTGGTCCCCCGGCGCGCTGGAAGCGGCGCTGGCTTTGGCGTTTGCGTGGCAGATTCCAGTTGTCAGCTCGCTCAAAGGCATGGCACCGGAAGATCACCCGCGTGTCTTCGGCTTGATCGGCTCCACCAACAGCCCGGTCGCCATGCGGGCGGTGCAGGAGTCGGATTTGATCCTGGCCGTGGCGCACACCTTCAGCCAGGTGGCCACCAACAGCTACGGCCACAAGACCATTCCACGCGACCCGCGCATTATCCACATTGATGTGGACCCGACCGAGATCGGCAAGAATTATCCAGTGCTGGCTGGGCTGGTTGGGGACGCCACCGCCGCACTGACCGATTTGACGCAAGCACTCCCCTCTGCGCCCAAGTCAGACCGGTGGCAGTGGCTGGCGGGATTGGAACAGGCCCGGGCTGAATTCTGGGGGCAGTTGGCCGCCATGGCCGATGACGACGATCGGCCAATCAGCCGCATGCGCCTGCTGAGCGACCTGCGGACAGTGCTGGATCGCGACGCTATCATCAGCGCGGAGGCCGGCGCAACCCACCAGTGGTACCGCTATGGCTACCGGGCGACGCAGCCGCTGCTCGAGCCGGGCGGTTACAGCGTCATGGGCAGCGCCTTCTGCATGTGCATGGCGGCCAAACTTGCTCACCCAGAGCGCCAGGCGGTGGCCATACTGGGCGACGGGGCGTTTATGATGACCATGGCCGAAGTGGCGACCGCCGTGGCGCAGGATATTCCGCTGCTGGCCATCGTGTGCCACAACAACGTCTACGGCAACGTGCAGAGCAAACAATACCTGTACTTCGAAGGGCGGCGGATTGGCACCGACCTGTACATCCCGGACCTGGCAGCCGTGGCCCGCGACCTGGGGGCGCACGGCGAGCGCGTCGAAGCGCCCGAGGAGATCGTCCCCGCGCTGGAACGCGCGCTGGGCTCGGGCAAGCCGGCCGTGTTGGATGTCATTGTCGATGCTGCGCCCGAAACGCTGGAACCCCCCACCAAAGTCCGGGTAGCGGATCGCTACTGACCCTGAAGGGCGCAACGATGAAGAATCTCATCCGCATCTATCTGGTCATCTTCCTCATCACCGGCGCCGAAGGGACGATGCATGTCATCTTCCCGCCCTTCCTGGAAGCGCGGGCCTACCTCGTCAGCCAGATCGGCTTACTGTCGGCCTTGTTTCCCGCGCTCCAACTGGCGGCACGATTGCCCGCTGGAGCGCTGTACGCCCCTCGCCGGGCCCGGTTGGTGCTGGCCGGGGGGCTGCTCGTCCTGGGTCTGACAGCGCTGGGTTTCGTCGCCTTTACGGGGGTCGTTTTCTTGGCCGCCATGATCATGCTTCACGGCTTCGCCTTTGGCACGGTCACCACAGTGGCGCTCGCTCTGTGCATTGACGCCAAACCGGCGGACTACGCCAGCGGGGCTATGATGGGTTGGTACACCTCGGCCATCGCCGCCGGCTACGCCTTAGGCCAGCCCGTGGGTGGCTTCCTGGCCGACAACTTTGGCTTTTCAGCCGGGTATGGAAGCACGGCTGCCTTATCGCTGGTGGCCATCCTGGTCATCCTCAGCTTGCCCGGCCTGGGGCAATCCGCCTCCCAAGCAGGCACGGAACATGCCCGGCGCCGGGGCTCCAGGTGGAGCCTGCGCTTCGATCCGCGCCGGATTCCCACGGGCGTGCTGCTGGCAACGCTGATTGTATTCTTTGTCAATCTGATGTTTCGCTCGCTACACACGTTTTTTCCACTCTACGCGCTGGCCGTTGGCCTCAGCCTGACCCAGATCGGTTTCCTGCGCAGCCTGCTTTCGCTGGCGGCTGCCGTGGTGCGGCCCTTCTCCGGTAAAATCTTTCGGGTGATCCACTATCGGCGGGTGACTCACCTGGCGATGTTGTTGGCTGCCGGGTCAGTCATCCTTTCACCTGTTATGACCGGCTCAATGACCTTGCTGACCGCGCTTTTTGTGCTCATGGGTCTCAGCCGCGGTCTGGCCCGCGTGACCAGTGCCACGATGGTGGCAGAGAGCAACGACCAGGCCGAGAGGCACAGGATTGGCGTCTGGTCCGGCGTGTACAACGCCGGTCTGGATCTGGGTTCCATTACCGGGCCGGCGGTGGGCGGCTATCTGGCCTCGCTGGTCGGCATCCCCAGGATGTTGGCCGTGATCCCCACCTTCGCCTTGGGAACCTACGTGGCCATCAGTTTGAGGGCGCGGCGCAGGCGCGTGCAGGCTGTAACGGCGGCGGTGGACTAAACAAGTTACCCACCTTCTGCTCCCGCTGGATAACAATCCAGCGCCCGGGCGGCGGATTGTCATCCGCCGCGAGCGGAAGACGATGAAATTCCTATCGGATTGAGTTAACATTGGAGGCTTGTTCACTATGCCATACAAGGATTTGCGTGACTGGCTGCGCCAGGTGGATGAGATGGGGGAACTGCGCCACGTGAACGGGGCCACGCTGGACGAGGACGTGGGGCGCATCACGGAGATGCTGCAGCACACCGACGGCGCCCCGGCCGCCTTGCTGGGCGGGTTTGAAGGGTACCCGCCCGGCTTCCGCATCCTGGTCAACGGCCTCAGCAAGCGCACGCGTATTGCCCTGACCCTCGGCCTGCCGACCGACATCGGTCCGTTTGAGTTGATGGACCGCTGGATGGAGTTGAATACCAACGTCAAGCCGGTACCGGTTCAGGAAGTGGATGATGGACCGATTCTGGAGAACGTGATGACCGGCGACGGTGTGGATGTGACCATTTTTCCCACACCGTTGTGGCACGAGCTTGACGGCGGGCGCTACATTGGCACCGGCTGCGTCAACGTGATCAAGGACCCGGATAGTGACTGGGTCAACCTGGGCACCTACCGTGGCATGATCCACGACAAGTCTAAGGTGGGGATTTACATTTCGCCAGGCAAGCACGGGCGCATCTTCCGGGACAAGTACTTCGAGCGGGGCGAACCGATGCCGGTGGCCATGGTAGTGGGTGGGGATCCGTTGCTCTTCATGGCCAGCTCGCTGGAGTTGCCGGTCGGGATGAGCGAGTACGAGTTCGCCGGGGCGGTGCGCGGGGAGCCATATCGCGTGATACGGGGAAAATACACCGGGCTGCCGATCCCGGCCGAGGCCGAAATCGTGCTGGAAGGGTTCGTTGACCCCATTGCCCGGTTGAAGGAAGGGCCGTTCGGGGAGTGGACTGGCTATTACGGCAGTTCACACCGGCCGGAGCCATTCATTGACATCAAAGCCATCTACTATCGCAATGATCCCATCATGCTGGGCATCCCGCCGCAGAAGCCGCCATACGAGGCGCACCGCTATCGCGTGTATCTGCGCTCAGCCATGCTCAAGAAGGCGCTGGTAGATGCGGGCGTACCTGACGTGACGGCCGTGTGGTGCCACGGCGTGGGCGGCTGCCGGCTGCTCAACGTGGTGGCCATCAAGCAGCGCTACCCCGGCCACGCGCGCCAGGCCGGCCACGTGGCGGCGATGTGCCGGGTAGGCGCCTACCTGGGTCGGATCGTGATTGTGGTGGACGACGACATTGATGTGACCGACCTGGGTGATGTGATGTGGGCCGTGTGTACCCGTGCCGACCCGGAGCGCTCGATTGACATCATCAAGCGCGCCTGGAGCGGTCCGCTCGACCCGGCCATTCGCCCTGACGAAAAGGGGTTCAACTCGCGACTCATTATTGATGCCTGCCGGCCCTGGGAATGGCGCGATGAGTTCCCGCCGGCGATCGGCCCAAGTGTTGAAGTCAGGCGCGCCACGCGTGAGAAGTGGGGCCATCTACTGCGAGGGGCTGCCAGTGGCGAAACTTGAGGCGCAAGACGTCTCAGTCGAATACCTGGTCAAGCGCACCGGACAGCGGGTTATTGCGGTCCAGGGGGCTAGTTTTGCGGTTCAGGAGGGCCAGTTTGTGACCATGGTAGGCCCGAGCGGCTGCGGCAAAACCACACTTCTGAACGCCATTGCCGGGCTGCTGCCAGTGAATGGCGGCCGCATCTTGCTGGACGGCCAGGAGATCAAAGGCCCGGGCCATGATCGGGCGATGGTCTTTCAGTCTGCTGCCTTGATGCCCTGGCGGACAGTTATGCGCAACGTCACCTACGGCCTGGAGCTGCGCGGCTGCAGTCTTCGGGAAGCCCGCTCCCGCGCACAGACATTCATCGACCTGGTGGGGTTGCAGGGTTTCGAGGAAAGCTTTCCCCGCGAGCTATCCGGTGGGATGCAGCAGCGCGTCAACCTGGCCCGCGCGTTGACGACTGACCCCGAAATCCTGTTGCTCGACGAACCACTGGCGGCGCTGGACGCACAGACGCGCGAGTATATGCAGTTCGAGCTCCAGCGCATCTGGTGGCAAACCAGAAAGACCGCCGTGTACGTGACCCATCAGATCAGCGAAGCAATCTACCTTGGAGATCAGGTCCTCGTAATGTCCGCCCGGCCCGGTCATGTCAAGGAGGTTGTACCGATCGACCTACCGCGCCCGCGCTCGCTGCGGGTCAAGCGGCAGCCGAGGTTCGTCGAGCTCGAAGACCACATCTGGAACTTGATTCAGGAAGAGGCAGCCAAGACCGGTCTGATGGTTCAAGAAGACTGGCTGACGGAGGCAAGCTCATGACAGATATGACTAAGACCGTCGATGTCGAAGGGAGGGCAGGCGAGGCAGAAGCGCCAGGGAGGGTACTGCCGCGGCTGCCGACGTTCTACCGCAACTACGAGAATGCCATTCTGGCCGTGGTTACTGTCACCGTTTTCTTGATCGTCTGGGAGCTTGTCCCCAGGCTGGGGCTGGTCAAACCCCTGCTCGTCAGCTCGCCCACTCGAATCGTCAAGGCAGCCCAATGGCTCTTTGCCCACGGATTTATGGACGATATTCGAGTTAGCGCCATAGAATTTGTAGTCGGCTACGCTCTGGCCGTATTGAGCGGTATCCCTCTGGGAATCTTGCTGGGGTGGTACCGCCGAGTGAACGCCATGTTCGATCCCTTCGTGTCCGCCCTGTATGCCACGCCCCGAGTGGCACTGCTGCCGCTGCTGATCCTGTGGCTGGGCATCGGCGTCGAATCCAAGATGGCGGTCGTATTCCTGGGCGCCTTCTTCCCTGTCCTGGTCAACACCCTGGCCGGGGTGCGGACCATTGACGAGATGCTACTCAAATGTGCCCGTTCTTTTGGCGCCAACGACCGTCAGATCTTCATCACCCTGGCCTTGCCCAGCTCCGTGCCCTTCGTCATCACCGGCATGCGGTTGGGGGCGGGACGCGGGTTGGTCGGCGTCGTCGTCGGAGAGCTGGTGGCAGCCACCGCCGGCGTGGGTTATATGATGAGCATTGCCGGGGCAACCTTTCAAACAGATAAGGTCTTCGTGGGCATTATTCTCCTGGCCGGCAGTGGCTACGTGCTGGTCGAGATATTGAAGCGGCTCGAGGCGCGTTTCGAATCGTGGCGTCCGGAGCGGGGTTAGGGAGAGGAGGTGATCCTATCGGGTGAACATTGTATTTGTTTCTGAATGACCCAGTGCGAAGTAACCGTTGCCGCCCACCGTGCGGGCGGCAACCTTGAGCAACTGCAAGCGAGATCTGCAATGTTCGATCGTTGCGGAGGACATTCCGCCATGCTCACCGGCGGGGACTGTCGTCCCCTCCGAGCAAACATATCATAAGAGGAGGAGCAACTATGAAAGCGCGATTGTTGTGGCTGGTCACCCTGATCATCCTGAGCCTGGTGGCGGTCTCGTGCGCGGCTCCGACGCCGGAGACGGTCGTCGAGCGGGTCGTCGAGACGGTCGTCGTCGAAGTTACGCCTGTCCCGCTCACTAAAGTGAACGTGTGCTTTAGCGCTGCCAGCGGCACCATGTCGCCGGCCTGGTACGCCTTCGAAAATGGTCTGTTCGAGAAGTACGGCCTGGATGTGAACCTGACCTACATCGGCAGCGGCTCCAAGGCCGCCACGGCCATGATCGCCGGCCAGGTGGAGTTCTGCCAGATCGCCGGCTCGGCAGTGACGAACGCCGTGGTGGCCGGCGAGGACCTGGTGATGATCGGAGGCTTGTTCAACACGTACGTCTATTCGCTGATGGTAACCCCCGCCATCGAGACGGCTGACGATCTCAAGGGCAAGGCGGTGGCCATCAGCAGGGCCGGGTCCTCCTCAGATGCGGCCATCCGGGCGGCCCTGGAGGGCCTGGGACTGGTACCCGACGAGGAGGTAGCCGTGTTGGCGGTTGGCGGGCAGGCCGAGCGCGTGGCGGCGATGGAAACCGGCGCGGTCGTTGGGACGGTGGTCTCCGTGCCCGAAACGGTGGAGGCCAAAGAGCTGGGTTTCGTGGAACTGCTGGACATGTCCACGCTGGGGATCCCCTTCCAGCACACCGGCATTGCCACGACCAGGAGCTACATCGAGTCGAACCGCGAAGTCGTGGTCAACTTCATGAAAGCCTTGACTGAGGCCATCGCCTTGATGAAGAGAGACAAAGAGGGCACGATGGCGGTCATGGCCGAGTACATGCTGCTTGACGTCGAGGACGATGCGCCGTCGCTGACCGAGGCCTACGACGTGCTGATCCAGGGCTACCTGCCCCAGGCTCCCTATCCTACCCTGGAGGGGATTCAGACCTTGTTGACGAAGCGGGTGAAAAAGGACCCCAACGCGGCCAATTTCACGCCGGAAGACGTCGCCGACGTGAGTATCGTGCAGGAGTTGGAGGACAGCGGGTTTATCGCTGACCTGTACAAGTGATCGGTGTGCTAACCCCGCCCCACGGAAACCCTGCCCTGGCTAGCAGGTTTAGGGCAGGGTTTTCCTTGCGCCGCCAGCCTATCAGTGTTACACTTCAAACGAGGCAATACCTTGCTTCAACTCGTCAAGATTTTCACCATCATTATGCTGACCACCAGCAGCGAGGGCGGCATGAACACGATCTTTCCCCCGTACCTCGAGGCACTCGGCCTGTCGGTCAGCCGGATCGGTTTTGTCGTCTCCTTGTTCGGCGTCATGCAACTTGTCGCCCGCTTGCCCTCCGGCGCGCTGTATGCTGGCCATCGGGCCAGGGCGTTGCTGGGCGGCGCGCTGGCGCTGTTGGCGCTCAGCACGGCCGGATTCGCCTACAACGGCGGCTCGCTCTATCTGTTAGCCTTGACATTGCTGCACGGGTTTGCCTTCGGCGCCGTGACCACTGTTATGCTGGCGCTGACGATTGAATCCAAGCCCCAGGGATATTCCCACGGCGTGACGATGGGCTGGTACACGGCCTTTATCTCAGCCGGCTACGCCATCGGTAGCTCCCTGGGCGGATTCGTGGTCGACGGGCTGGGGTTTCAGGCCGGGTTTGGGATCATCGGATCCTTCCCGCTGCTGGCGATCTTGCTGGTGGGTTGGTTGCCCCGATCAGAAGCCACGCCCTCCCGGCCGCTCGCCGTACAGGCCCCGGTTGCTCCCGCGTCCCCCTGGCCACGCCGGTTTGGGCGCATTGATCTAAGCGGACTGACGCCGACAATCTTGCTGGCGACGCTGGTGGCGTTCTACATCAACTTTCTCGATGACGCCGTTGGCACCTTCTTTCCGCTGTTTGGCTTAAGCATTGGGTTAAGTCTGACCACGATTGGGGCTTTGCGCATCGCGAGATCGCTGGCGGCGATCGGCATCCGGTCGGTTGCAGGCTTCTTTTTCAAATTTGTCGATTACCGTTTGCTCAACAACACCGCCATTCTGGTCTGGTCACTAGTGGTACTATTGTTTCCCGAGATGCGCGTAGGGTGGGTCTTTTTGCTCGCGTTCGTCGTCGTCGGGCTCAGCCGGGGTCTGATCCGGGTGACCAGCGCCACGATGGTGGCCGAGGAGAAAGCTGCGGATAGCCGAAGAATCGGGCTGGCCTCAGGTTTCTACAATGCGGGCCTGGACGTCGGAGCCATACTTGGTCCCCCGGTGGGGGGACTCCTGGCCTCAGCCACCGATATCCCCACCATGTTTCGCCTGGTGCCTTGCAGCTTGTTGCTGTTCTATTTCTCGGCCCTGATCTTAGCCAGCCGTGTGGCCCGAGCACCCGTCTCAGTTCCGGATCGGCCTCAAGACTAGCGACACGCCTGGGTGGAAATTCTGGAGGAAGAAAGATGAGGAGAATCATCGTGGGCATTTCTGGTGCCAGTGGGGCCATCTATGGGATTCGGCTCCTGGAGGTACTGAGCGAGGTGCCGGAGGTGGAGACCCACCTGGTCATGAGCCAGGCTGCCAGGCAGACCATTGCTCTGGAGACCGACTACCGGGTCAAGGATGTGGAGGCTATGGCGGATGAGATCTATCGCTTCAAAGATATTGCCGCATCGATCTCGTCGGGCTCGTTCAAGACGGCCGGCATGGTGGTGATCCCCTGCTCCATGAAGACCCTCGCGGGCATCGCTATCTCTTTCAGCGATAACCTGTTGCTGCGAGCCGCCGACGTGACCCTCAAGGATCGACGCCGCCTGGTGCTGGTACCTCGCGAGACACCCCTCCATCTGGGGCACCTCCGGCTGCTGGTGCAGGCGGCCGAGATAGGCGCCATCATCCTGCCACCGGTGCCGGCCTTTTACCACCGGCCCAAGACTTTGGATGACATCATCAACCAGACGGTCAACCGGACGCTGGACCTGTTCGACATCGAGCTACCTCAGGACCTCTTCCAGCGTTGGGTTGGCCCTGAAAAGAGAGGGGGAGAGGGGGAGAGGGGGGGCTCTCAAGGGTAGGTTTTTTCATTTGTGGGGTGCAAGATCTTGGCTGTTGGGCTTG
>JBHIAO010000098.1:0-14785 GCA_046758565.1 Anaerolineae bacterium | reverse complement strand
TCGCGCTTCGCCATTCGCGAGGGTGGTCGCACCGTCGGTGCCGGCGTCTTGACCAAGATTGTGGAGTAAGTCATGGCAAAGAAAGGTCCGCGCATCGTCATCACGCTCGCTTGCACCGACTGTCAAGAACGAAACTACACAACGGAGAAGAATCGACGAAACGACCAACACCGGCTGGAGCTGAATAAGTTCTGTCCCCGGTGTCGCACACACACGCTTCACCGAGAAACCAAGTAGAGACAAGGAGACAAGGGGACAAGGAGACGGGGAGACTTGCAATCGACCGAAGGTTTGCAGTCTATGGGTCCCCTTGTCTCCCCCTCCCCGTGTCTCCTTGTCGCAGAAGGCCGAGACACCGCAGCACGCGGTGTCTCGCATTGTGGATTCATTCCGGCCATATGGTGGATAGGCAGAGGAGATTCTATTGTGGCTAAAGCAGCAAAAGTGTCGCGCAAGGATCAAGAGAACCGGATCGTTCGCTATTTCAAGGCGACACGCTCTGAGCTGCGGAAGGTTGTCTGGCCTACGCGGGATGAGACGATCAATCTCACAATCATCGTCCTGGTCGTTACTATAGGGATGAGTGCATTCCTTGGCATACTCGACTTGGTCTTCGCGCAGGTTTTTGAGCTGATCATTCGGTAGGAAATCTATGGAACAGGAAGACGCTCTGGTCGAGGATGCACCACTGGTGGAGGAAGCAGCCACAGCAACCGCCGAGCCAGAGATTGCGGGAGAAGTCCTTGAGGAGAGGACAGAAACAACAGAGGAATCTCCTGAAGCGCCCGATGTCGAAGGGGAACTTGAAAGCGAGCCGGAAGAACTCGATGCGCTAGTCCCACCTGAGGAGATCCCCGAAGAGGCCGCCTGGTACGTTGTGCACACCTATTCAGGCTACGAAAACAAGGTGAAGCACAACCTGGAATACCGCGTAGAATCAGTGGGGATGCAGGATCGCATTTTCCGCGTTGTTGTCCCCGTGGAGGAAGAGGTCGACATCAAGGAGGGACAACGACGGGTGGTAGAACGTCGGGTTTTCCCCGGTTATGTCTTTGTCCAGATGCTGATGGATGATGACGCCTGGTACATCGTGCACAACACACCAGGCGTGACCGGCTTTGTCGGGTCGGGGACCCAGCCAACGCCGCTGCGTGATGACGAAGTGGAACGCATCCTCAGGCGTATAGAGGCGGAGGAGCCGACAGTACGCGTCAGCTTCCGCGAGGGGCAGCGCGTACGGATTGTCGATGGGCCGTTTACCGACTTTCACGGCACCGTCGACGAGATTGACATGCAACGCGGCAAGGTTCGACTCCTGGTCTCATTCTTCGGCCGCGAGACGCCGGTCGAATTGGACCTACTGCAAGTAGAAAAGGGCTAACCCGGAGGTATTATCAGTGCCACAGAAAGTGAAGGCCGTTGTCAAACTACAGATCGAGGCCGGCAAAGCCGGCCCGCAGCCGCCAGTGGCAACCGCGCTGGGCCCTCACGGCGTCAATATCATGCACTTTTGCAAGGAGTACAACGCTCGAACGGCCAATCAGCTCGGCATGGTCGTCCCGGTGGAGATCACCATCTATCAGGACCAGTCCTTCACATTCATCACCAAGACACCGCCAGCGGCGACCTTACTGAAGAAAGCTGCCGGCATCGATACGGGCTCAGGTGAACCCAATCGGGACAAGGTAGGGACGGTGACACGCCAGCAGATTCACGACATTGCCGAAATGAAGATGAAGGACCTCAACGCCATTGACATTGAAGGCGCGATGCGCATGATTGAGGGCACCGCCCGGAGCATGGGAATCACCGTCGAGGAGTAAGAGCCATGGCACGTCAGAAGCACGGGAAGCGTTACCGAGAGGCGACCAAAGTAGTCGATAGAATGAAGGGTTATCCCCCGGCAAAGGCGGTGGAGCTGGCCAAGAAGGCATCTTTTGCAAGCTTCGACGAGACCGTCGAGATTCACATGCGCCTGGGCGTTGATCCGCGTCACGCTGATCAGCAAGTTCGTGGCGTCGTTCTCTTGCCACATGGAACAGGCCGGGAAGTCAAAGTACTTGTGTTCGCCGAGGGCGAAGATGCCAAGATTGCTGAAGAGGCCGGGGCCGACTTCGTCGGGAGTGATGACCTGGCGAAGAAGATCCAAGGGGGTTGGACCGATTTTGACGTCGCTCTGGCAACGCCGCCCATGATGCGCATTGCCGGCAGACTGGGCAAGATCCTTGGACCACGAGGCCTGATGCCTAATCCGAAGGCTGGCACTGTTGTCGCGGGTGAGGACATGCCCCGGATTATCGAGGAAATAAAGAAAGGCCGGCTGGAGTTTCGCGTTGACAGGACCGGCAATCTGCATGCGCCCATTGGCAGAGTCAGCTTTGATGATCAAAAGCTGCTGGAGAACCTAGGTGCGCTGCTCGATGAGGTTGTCCGCTCCCGGCCCCCTGGCGCCAAAGGTCAGTTTATCCGGAATATCGTCGTAACGACGACCATGGGTCCTGGCATCAAGCTCGACCTGTCCCAGGCCCTGATGCTGCGCCCGGCAGCGTAACATCGTTGCACGTTAACACGTGTTTGGGTATTGGATATTGGAGATTGGAGATTGGAGATTAGGATACTGACAAGGCAATCTCTAATCTCTAATCTCTAGCATTTGTACGCCAGAGACAGCAGGTGCGCTGCGCACTTAGCGCTTAATCGGTTGCCTGCCGAGGCGAGGACACAACATACACAACGAGGCAGGCCGGCTGTTGCCAGGCCTGATCGGTGCTTTAGTTGCGCCTTCGTGTCGGTCGGCACGGAGGCGTTCCTGTTTACCCGACCGGAAGGAGGTGATATCGCTTGGCCATCAGTCGACAGAAGAAAGAGCAAATGGTTGAAGATTTGAAAGAGAAGCTGGGCGCCACGGATGTTATTATTCTCACAGACTTTAGGGGTCTGTCGGTGTCTGAGCAGCAAGCACTGCGGAGTAAGCTTCGGGACACCACGGCTGAGTACCAGGTCGTCAAGAATACGCTCACCAAGATCGCCCTCAGGGAAATCAACCGCCCTGTTCCCGAGGAATATCTGACAGGACCCACGGCGCTCACGCTGTTGAGGGAGGACATCGCCGGCGCCACCAAAGCATTACTGGATTTTGCCAAACAGAGCGGGGTGCTGGTCATCAAGGGTGGCATCGCGGGCGACCGGATCATTGGCGCCGATGAGGTAAAGGATCTCGCCAACCTGCCACCACGGGACATGCTTTTCGCACAGCTGATCGGTGCCATTCAATGGCCAGCAGCGAATCTTGTCCGATCTCTGGAAGCGCCAGCCAGCGAATTGGTGCGCACATTGCAGGCTCCCATGCGCGAGCTGGTCTTGACCATCCAGGCATACGCGGACAGTGAACAGTAACCAGTTATCAGTTATCAGTGAACAGAATCTGTTGACTGATAACTGTTCACTGTTCACTGTTCACTGTTCACTGATCACTGTTCACTTCAACGTGTAACGTCAAAACGTGTAAACACATGAAAAGGAGGAATCACGACAATGGCTGATAATGACAAACTTGCTCAGGTAAAGGAGCTTCTGTATTCGTTGAACGCTCTCGAACTTGCTCAACTTGCCAAGGAAATGCAGGATGAGTTGGGCGTGACGGCTGCGGCGCCGGTCATGGGCGCCATGCCAGCTATGATAGCCCCGGTCGCTGCCGAAGCAGCCGCTGAAGCGGACGAGCAGACCGAATTCGACGTGTACATTACCGACATTGGCCCGCAGAAGATTCAGGTCATCAAGGCTGTGCGGGAGCTAACGGCGCTCGGCCTGCGCGAGTCGAAGGAAGCCGTCGAAGCCGGAGCCGATGTCCCGATTCAACAGGGCATCAGTAAGGAAGAGGCAGAGGAAACCAAAGCGCGCTTGGAAGAGGCCGGCGCCACGGTGGAGATCCGTTAGCGATCACGACCGCCATCTCTGCGGAGGAACAGAGGGGCAGAGGAGAAACCCCTCTCCCTCAGCCCCTCTGCAGCTCCGCATGTCTGCTCGGATCGGCAACCGGCAACAACTCACGACGATAGCCGAGCATGGTCAGGATGCCCAGCACAACGCCGAACCAGAGGGTCGCAACCCGGATGAGCAGCGTGGCGGCGACGGCCGTGTCGACCCCGGTATGCGTCAAGAACAGCACCATGCCGGTCAGACTTCCATCGACGACGCCGAGACCGCCCGGCAGAAACGTGATGGCGCCCAGGATAATAGACAGCGCCAGAGCGGACACGGCCTGCACCAATAACACGGGTGTCGCAGGGAACCCCAGTCCCAGAAGCACAAGATAAAGAGCGACGCCTTCTGCTGCCCAAGAGACCACGCCAAGACCTACGGCGAACAGCAGATTCTTGACACTGAGCAGCCGGTATGCGCTCTCATAGAACTCGTGCAAGTTGTGGGCAAACCGCCAGACGACGGGGGTCCGCTCACCGAGGCGCAGGAACCACAACGCCAATGGCCGGACTTGGACGACGACTACGAAGCCGCCCATCACCAGCAACACCCCCAGTAGCACCGGAGCACCGTGGCGGTAGAGAACCAGGCCGGCCGATGCCAAAATCACCATGGCAAGGCCGTCCGTGATACGTTCGGCCAGTACAATTGGTGCCGCCCGGCTGATCGCAACCTGGTTCGTTTTCTTTAATGCCCAGGCCTTGTATAACTCACCCACCTTGCCCGGCGTCATGACCATGGTGAAGCCAGCCACGAAGATCTTGAGGCTGTCACTCAAGCTGACATGGCCGGCGCCGATCTGGCCCAGGTAGTAGTGCCACTTCACGAAGCGCAGCGTATAGTTGACCACCGAAAGACCGAAGATCATAGGAACATATCGCCAAGTGAAACGTTGCAGCACCGCCAGCGTGCGCGGAAGATCCGCATACATCGCCAGCACAGCGGCAATGACAACACCAAATATGATCGAGATGACGATCTTGTTCCTGAGGTCAGGCCACGCAATCATGGGCTATGATTCAGTGCGGTCGCCGACGAACGACGAACGACCAATGACCAAATTTGGCCGTTCATCATTGGTCGTTCGTCGTTCGTCGTGCCGAAGGCCTCTGCGGTCGAATTGCGTTTCGTATAGCTTGGCATACAGGCCAGCCTGGCGCAGCAGTTCGAGATGTGTGCCCTGTTCCACCAGCCGGCCACGATCCAGCACCAGGATGTTGTCTGCTGCAAGGATCGTCGACAAGCGGTGAGCAATCACCAGACTGGTCCGGCCCTCCATGATGCGTTCCAGCGCATCCTGAATCAGCGCCTCGGACTGGGAGTCCAGGTGTGACGTCGCCTCATCCAGAATGAGAATACAGGGGTCCTTGAGGATGACACGGGCGATAGCCAGACGCTGCTTTTCCCCGCCTGACAGCCGATAGCCGCGCTCGCCAACGATAGTATCGTAGCCGTCCGGCAGGCCGGCGATGAAGTCGTGGATGTTGGCGGCCCGGCAGGCAGCTTCGAGCTCGGCATCAGTCGCATCAGGATTGGCATAAAGCAGATTGGCCCGAACCGTGTCGTGGAACAGGTAGGTCTCCTGCGTCACCATGCCAATCTGCTGGGCCAGCGATTCCTGGGTGACGTCCCGCAGATCATAGCCATCCAGAAGAATCCGCCCCTTGGTTGGATCATACAGTCGCGGCAACAGATAGGTGACTGTGGTCTTGCCGGCTCCGCTAGGCCCGACCAGCGCCACCAGTTGTCCCGGCTCGATCTCAGAGGATACGCCGTCTAGCGCCCACCACCGTGCCTGCGACTCATTAAGCGTGTCGTCGATTTCCTCGCGTCGTCCATTCCCCGTGTCGGTGTTATCAATCCTCTGTCCCATGCCATTCGCCCGGTAGCTGAAAAACACATCTTCAAAGCGAATGTGCCCCTCAACCGTGTCCAACTCGACGGCGCCCGGTTTATCCTGGATTTCCTGGGGCAGGTCCAGGTACTCGAACACGCGCTCGAAGCTCACCATGGAACTGGCGAACTCCACTTGCACGTTAGACAGGGCCGAGATGGGCTGATAGAGACGGTTGAGGTAGGCCGCAAAGGCGACTATGGTGCCTATAGTGATAGAATCCCGCAGTACCAAGTGCCCACCGCCCCAGTAGATGATTGCCGTGCCGATGGCGCCGGCAATGCCCAATCCCAGAAAGAACCACCGTCCCACCATCGCTCGCCGTACACCGATGTCGCACACCTCGCGATTGACTTTGCGGAAACGTTCAACTTCGTAGCGCTGCCGGCCGAAGGTTTTCACCAGCAAGGCGCCGTTGATACCCAGCGTTTCGCTGATCATACTGCTCATTTCAGCGTTGTATTCCATGGCACGCCGGCGAATGTCGCGCAGAATTCGACCGACCCGGCGTGTTGGAAACAGGAACAAAGGCAATACAGCCACTGATAGGACAGCAAGCCGCCATTCGATGGAAATCATGATACCGAAGGTGGTAATCAGCGTGATGACGTTGGTCAGGATGTTCGGCAAGGTGCCGGTGATAGCATTCTGGGCACCGACGACGTCGTTGTTGAAGCGGGAGATGATCTCGCCCGATTTAGTATGGGTGAAGAAGCGGATCGACATGTGTTGTAGATGATCGTACATCTGCTGACGCAGATCGTAGATAACCCCTTCACCAACCCGCGCACCGAGATAGCGCTGTCCAACATCGATGAGCCCGCCGATCAAGGGAATCGCGATCATTGAGATGGCAAGCAGATTGAGTCGCATCACATCGCGGTTTGGTAACACATTGTCGATCAAATCACGATAGAGCAGTGGCGGGATGAGCTGGACCAGTGAGCTGGCAATTATTCCCACCAGCATCAAGGCGGCCTGCCGCCAATAGGGCCGCGCATACCCGAACACCCGCTTTAGTAGGGCACGATCGACCTGCGGTTTTCCCCTGCTTTCATCGTAGGTGAGAAAAGCCCACCAACCACCACCATGAAATCCCAATTTTGTTCCTCCTGCGCGTTCTGTTACAAAGAGTTCCTCTTAATCTGGGGGATGAACACCGAGATCGCCCCACACGCTACGAGTCAAGACGATGGTAGGATGATTCATTTTCAAAGCAATTATCGTGGCCCGCCCAGAGCGGGTGCGTCCAATGATACGGGTTCCGTCAGCGCTCCATCTGAAGTGTCGCGACCACTGTTGCCGGCGGGGATTGAAAAGCGGAACGATTCGTCCGCTAACAGGATCCCGCGCTGCAGTACTCACATCGATTCCTGGCGCGTTCGGCGACTTCATGACGTAGATGTGGGGAAACGTAGGCCACGCCTCGCCTCGTCGAGAAGTTGTCTCAGATCATCCGGTAGCGCATCTCGTTTCTTCAGAAGATAAAGTGCCCGAGCCCTGCTCAGAGTGTACAAGTCTTCCCTTTCAACAAGGGCTGCGGCTTCTCGCTGCTCTGCCTCGGTCAAGCCCCGTTCTCGTTGCACAGCTAATAGGTCACGGAGACGAACTGTATCGCTTTCAGGCATCGTTGAACGGGCAATTTGTACCAATTTTTCATCGCTAAGTTGCTCCAACTCAGTGATTTTACCAATGGCCTCAGTAGGAACAGACGGCGGTGGCGTTATCCAACCCACGATGACCTGTTCCACAGGTTGCTCAGTTGTTCGCGCTACTCGCTCTGCCCGCTGGTAAATATCTTCTGGTATGTTAAGTGTCATGGTGTGAGAAGTCATTTATCCATCACTCCTTCCCTTCACACCGGATGCGGCCGGCAACAGCCAGGTAAGTTTCTTTCACAGCGGCTGCCCCTCTTTCATGATGGTAGTGTCCCTCAATAGCGTGTACAGCGGACTCACCACCATGTCTTGTGGGTTGATTCCCGCTGAAACCCTCAGCACCACAACATATAGCGGTCTTCAAGTCATACACGTTGTTGAGGGACACCACCCGGTTTTCAATAGTAGCAATTGTATGTCAAATGCTGCTAGATAGCAAAGGTCGGAACGCCCGTCGATCCTCAACGGGCCTGTGCGAAGGCCGGCGACCAGGCAGCAACGAAAGAAGGCCGCTTCCCAGTGGGAAGCGGCCTTCAAGTCTACGAGATCTCGGCCTACGACAGGTAGCTGCGCAGCTTGCGGCTGCGTCGGGGGTGACGTAGCTTACGCAGTGCTTCCTGCTCGATTTGCCGGATGCGCTCACGGGTGAGCCCAAATTTCTTTCCTACCTGCTTGAGTGTGTGACGCTTGGTACCATCCAACCCGTAGCGCATGCGCAGGATGCGCTCCTCACGCGGCGTCAGCGAATGCAACAGCTCCTCAACATCCGCGCGGAGCATAAACCGCGACGCCTCTTCCACAGGGTCCGGAAGGCGATCGTCTTCGACGAACTGACCCAGCTCACTATCGCCTTCTTCGCCCACCGGTTTCTCTAGCGAGAGTGGCTGGCGGCTGGCTCGCAGTGCCTGCTTCACCTGGTGCGGCGAGAGGCCCATTTCCTTCCCAATCTCCTCCGGACTGGGCCGGCGCTCCAGCTCCTGCTCCAATGACTGCGCAACACCGTAGACCCGCCGGATGCGGTCGTTCATGTGGACCGGCACCCGGATGGTACGACCCTGATCGGCCAGCGCTCGAGTGATGGACTGCCGAATCCACCACGTTGCGTACGTGCTAAACCGATTACCACGACGATAGTCGAACTTTTCGGCTGCTTTCATCAACCCCAGGTTTCCTTCCTGAATCAGGTCCAGAAAGGGGACACCCTGGCCAGTGTACTTCTTGGCAATGCTGATCACCAGGCGAGAATTGGACTGTATCAAAGTATGTCTAGCTTCCCTACCGTCCAGCAGTGCCTGCAGGAGCGTGTCACACTCGCCAGCGTCGGCCGGCTTGCCGTCGACGCCTCCCAGTTTCTGCGCAGCTCTTTCCCCCGCCTCGATTCGCTTAGCCAGATCCACCTCCTGTTCAGCCGTCAACAAGGGAATTGGGCGGATCTCGCCGAAGTAGAGGCTGATCGTGTCATCAATAGGAATGGCTGTCAGATCAGGCAGTGCGTCGTCGTCTTCAAGTCCCTCAACCGGCATGTCACCGTTCGCGTAAACTTGAATGCCCTCCTCCTGGAGGAGCATATACAGCTCTTCCAGCGTATCAAGATTATCCTCGACCTCGGGCAGCAAGTCGAGAATGTCATCCGTGGTCAGGTATCCTTGCTCGTCGGCTTGGGTAAGAAGTTGCTGCAGGATCAGTTCCCTCACCATGTTTTTGTCTTCCAACCTGATTCACTCTCCTTCCGCTCACCAAAAGAGCATATTGCGTTTCTTAGGCAGTAGCTTAAGTCTGACCAATTGGGGCAAATGCGTGGGGCGGAATGCTCAAGAGCTGAAGCCTGTACTGAGCCCGGTCGAAGTATCTTCCAAGGAATATGTGATAGTTTTTGCTAGACTACAGATGACGGCGGCACAGCCAGGGGGTCAACCACCATTATCTACAAAGTTGGCCTTACTGCTGGTGTATATCATACCATAGATATACATAAAAGTCAAGTATTTGGGACGGAAGATTGGCTAAAGGCAGGAAGTTCCAGCCTTGAGCGAACACCAGCCTTGTGCTATAATTGCGTTCCACTAACGACCGAAGTTGTCTACTGGTCCCAAGCCTATGAAAAACGAAACGTCGCAGCGGCTCACACATCTTGACGACGCCGGACGCGCACGAATGGTGGATGTTGGGGAAAAGCCTGACACCGAACGTATAGCGGTAGCCAGGGGCAGAATCCTCATGCAGCCGGCCACTCTCGAGGCCATACGTGAAGGCGGCATCAAGAAGGGAGACGTCCTGTCCGTCGCTCAGGTGGCCGGTATCCTCGGTGCCAAGAAGACCCACGAGCTGATTCCCATGTGCCACCCTCTACTCCTGACCCATATCGACCTTACTTTCGAGCTCATGCCAGAGCAGAATGCTATCGAAATCACTGCGACGGTGAAGGCGACCGGTAAGACGGGCGTCGAGATGGAATCTCTCACTGCCGTGAACGTGGCGGCGTTGACCATCTACGACATGGCAAAGGCTATCGACCGGGGTATGCGCATTCAGGATGTGCGCCTCATCCGCAAGACAGGCGGTAAGAGTGGCCATATCATTCTCGAGCAGTAGGTATCCTCAGCCCTTCACTTCGACCCCTCGACAGGCCTGTCACTTCGGCCTTGCTCAGTGCAGGCCTGAGCTGCGTCGAAGGGCTCAGGACACCGCTGGGCTCAGTACACGCGACTTGGCTCAGGATCAACCTTGTCCTGAGCCGCGTCCGAGGGCTGTCGGAGGGGGTTAGCAATGCCCGAGTTCTCGTGTGTCCTTTGCAATCACGCCTACCCCATCGATACCGGGATCTGGCGCTGCGAGTGCGGCGGTGTCCTCGAAATGACGGACTTGCCGGCTTTTGATCGCGAGGCTGTCGTAGGAGACGACTATAGCCTGTGGCGATATCGACACTTGCTCGCTTTCGAAAAGGAAGAGCACATTGTATCGATGGGCGAAGGATTCACCCCGCTGGTTGCAATCAACATCTACGGGGTGCCGGTCCTCGCGAAAGCCGAGTACATGTCGCCGACTGGCTCCTACAAAGATCGTGGTGCTTCCGTGTTGGTCAGCTTCCTCAAAGGTTTCAAGAAGTTCGACTGGGTGGTTGAAGATTCATCGGGCAACGCCGGCGCCAGCCTGGCTGCCTATGCTGCGCGCCTGGGCGTCAAGGCCCGTGTTTTCGTGCCCGCCGATGCTTCCGGTCCCAAGCTCAACCAGATTAGCATCCATGGTGCGGAGCTATATACTGTCGAAGGTCCACGTTCGGCGGTGGAGGAAGCGGCGCATGCGGCGGCGGAGAAAGGATACTACGCCAGTCACGTCTACAACCCGCTGTTCATGACCGGCCTGCGCACTTTCGCCTACGAAGTGGCTGAACAGCTCGGTTGGAAGGCACCGAACAACATCATCTTTCCTGTAGGTCACGGTACACTCTTGGTGGGTACCTATCGCGGCTTCCAGGATATGCTAGCCGCCGAGGTCATCGACCACATGCCGCGGTTCTTTGCCGTTCAGGCTCGGACCTGCGATCCTATCTTCCAGGCTTTTCGCCGTGGTTTCGAAGACGTCCAGCCCACAGCCGTCGGTCACACCATAGCAGAAGGCATTCGGATCGCCCAACCTCCCCGCGGCCGCCAGGTACTTGAAGCCATCCGCGAGACCGAGGGTAGTGTATTAACCGTCACCGATCGCGAAGTGGCACGCGCGCGGCGGGCCATGGCGCGGCTGGGTCTGTTCATCGAACCGACATCAGCAGTGGCCGTAGCCGGCCTGCGCAAGCTGGACAAAATGCTGGACAGCGAGGAAGTCACAGTGATGCCCCTCACCGGCAGTGGGTTAAAAGTGCTAGTCACATGATGACAAGAGACGAGATTCGATTGACGCAACTTGCTAAGTGTGCCGGCTGAGCTGGCAAGATGGGCCCTGTGCCCCTGGCGCACGTGTTGCGTCCCTTGGCTGAAACCTTCAATTCCGACAAATATCCGGAGCTCCTCGTCGGTCTCGGCGTCAGCGACGACGCCGCCGTCTACCGACTCAACGGCGAGCAAGCCATCATCCAGACAACCGACTTCTTTCCGCCAGTCGTTGATGATCCTTATGCTTTCGGTGCCATTGCTGCGGCCAATGCGATGAGCGACGTCTACGCCATGGGCGGGCAGGTCTTGATGGCCCTGAACGTCGCCTGCTTCCCCGAGGATATGTCCCTGGACATCATCCAGGAAATCTTCCGTGGAGGTGCTGCAAAAGTAGCGGAGGCAGGAGCACTTATCGCTGGCGGCCATACGGTCCAGGACGAAGAGCCGAAATACGGCCTGGCGGTCACCGGCATGATCCATCCGGACCAGATCATCACCAAGTCCCACGCCCGTGCCGGCGATCAGTTGGTCTTGACCAAACCGCTGGGGATCGGTATCATCACCACCGCGCTGCGTAACGGGGCAGCCACTAGCGCTCATGTTGACACCGCCGTGGAAGCCATGATGACATTGAACAAGGCTGCTGCGGAAATTATGCAAGTCATTGGCGTAAATGCAGCCACCGACATCACAGGCTACGGCTTGCTCGGGCATGCCCTGGAGATGGCCCAGAATAGCCACGTCGGGGTGCGCATTCGCGCCGATGATCTACCAATTCTGGCAGGTACACGTGAGTACACCCAGGCCGGCCACGTGCCCGGTGGTGCTTCGCGCAACGAAGCGTTCGTCGCTCCGCACATCCGCAACTACCTCGACCTCGAGGAGACAACCCGTCAGATCCTGCTGGACCCACAGACCTCCGGCGGTTTGCTGATTGCAGTTGCGTCAGATCGTTGGAAGGCTCTACTAGTAGCCCTGGAAGGCCGTGGCGTGAGAGCGTGGCCCGTTGGGGAGGTCGTCGACGGAGAGGATATTGAGGTGGTGTGACCGACCAGTCAGGTACAACTGAATTCTTGAGAGAGAAGATTTGTGCTTACGAAGTGTGAATTAAGTTTCCAAGACCAGGAAGAACGATTCACAATTCACAATTGTCAGGAGTTTTCCGATGCAACAGAACGATTCACGGTCGCGTGTCGTCGTTACGGGTATGGGTGTGATTTCACCGCTCGGTCTGGATACCGATACGCTCTGGACGAGCCTGTTGGCGGGCGAATCGCCAGCGGCACGCATCACGCGCTTCGATCCCTCGGACTTCCTTGTGCAGATCGGCTGTGAGACCAATGATTTTGACCCTCTGTACTACGTGGATCGGAAGGACGCACGACGGTTCGATCGGGCTACCCAGTTCGCAGTGGCATGCGCAACCCAGGCTGTAGAACAGGCCTGCCTGGACATTAACGACAGCAATGCCAACCGCATTGGCGTAGTCTTCGGAACGGCCCTTGGCGCATTATCTACGATCCACGAGGGGTATGAGATGCTATACGGCAAGGGACCTATGCGAGTGAGTCCACTCGTTGGACCCAGGATGCTGCCGGACATGGCCTCGGGTCAGATCGCCATCACTTTCGGCGTGCGCGGTCCAAACCACTGTGTTATCTCCGCCTGCGCGACGGGTAACACCGCGCTGGGTGAAGCCGCTGAAGTAATCCGTCGCGGAGATGCCGACGTCATGATCGCCGGCTCAACTGATGCGCCGATGACCCCGTTCGCGCTGGCCGCCTTCCATCGAACTGGCGCCATGTCCACGCGTAACGACGACCCGAAACGAGCTTGCCGGCCCTTCGACGCGCACCGCGACGGTTTAGTGTTTGGCGAGGGCGCCGGCGCCATGGTTCTTGAGACGCTCGAACATGCCCGCGCTCGCGGTGCCACGCCGCTGGCCGAAATTGCCGGCTACGGATCCTCCAACGATGCATTCCACATCAGTGCGCCGGCTGAAGATGGGATCGGGGCCGTGCTGTCAATGCAGCGGGCATTAGACGATGCCGGACTGCAACCGGAAGATGTCGACTACATCAACGCGCACGGGACGTCAACCGCACTAAACGATCCCAGCGAGACCAGGGCCATCAAGCGGGTATTCGGTGAGTACGCCTATCAGGTGCCCATCAGCTCAACCAAGTCGATGACAGGGCACATGATGGGTGCGGCCGGCACGGTCGAAGGCATCGTCAGCATCAAGACGATGGAGACCGGCACTATCCACCCAACCATCAACTACGAATACCCGGATCCGGAGTGCGATCTGGACTACGTACCTAACGAGCCACGTAAGGCCGACGTTCGTGTCGTTCTATCTAACGCCTTTGGATTTGGCGGTCACAATGCGACAATTGTCTTCAAGAAAATAGAGGATGAATAAATCGGGAAATGATGGAAACGAGGGAAATGAGGCACCATGCTTCGTTTCCCTCTTTTCCCTCGTTTCTCCCACTTCGAGGCTATCCCAGAGGCCGGCACATGACACATGAGGATCGACGTATTTCTGTCGAGGGCCGGTTGCTGGGATAGGCTGTTCGCGAGGGAATATGCCTGACATAGATGAACTACAAGATAGACTCGGCTTCCACTTCAACAATGAGACCCTGCTACTCCAGGCACTGACACACCGCTCCTATTTGAACGAGAACCCAGAAGCTACTCACTCGGACAACGAGCGACTGGAGTTTCTGGGAGATGCCCTTCTCGACTTCGTTACAGCGGAGCACTTGTACGACCGCTTTCCGAGCCTGCGCGAGGGAGATCTCACAAGCCTCCGCGCGGCACTGGTGAAGTCCGGCACGCTGGCCGGCTTCGCTCGGCAGATCGATCTCGGGCAGTATCTCCTGCTGGGACGTGGCGAGGCAGCCGGCGGCGGGCGCCACCGGCGATCACTCCTGTGTGCCGCGTTCGAAGCACTCGTTGGAGCTATCCTCTTGGATCAGGGACTGACAGCCGCCCAGACCTTTCTCCTCCAATTCATCGAACCCGCTTTGGAAAGCATCACCGCCAACGAACTGGACAAAGACGCCAAGAGCGAGCTGCAGGAGCTGAGTCAAGGTCAGTGGCAGCTCACACCATCATACCGAACTATCTCGGAAGACGGCCCCGATCACGCCAAGGAGTTCACCGTTGAGGTTGTCATCGGCGATGAGGTGTTCGGCCGAGGCATTGGCCGAAACAAACAAACGGCGGCTCAGAGGGCTGCTCGCCAAGCACTGGAACGCATCTCCGCGAGGGCATTAAGCTTTGACAACGACCGATAAAACACTATAATATGCCCGATTTCGCCAGTGAGGGCTGTTCCCCTCACTCGCTTTATGTTGATACCTCATGTATCT
>JBHIAO010000097.1:0-14899 GCA_046758565.1 Anaerolineae bacterium | reverse complement strand
AAACGTGAAACGTAAAACGTGAGGATTTCCGGCGTGAGCTCATCACGTTTCACGTCTTACGTTTTACGAGGCGATAATTCACGCACATGACGCAAATGTTGCGGGGCAACGCCGTAAGGAGTGACTCACGCAACACGTTCTACGCAGACCCGTGATCTCCGATCAGGATGAACGGTGCCCAGTAATAGGGGTCTGCGAAGATCTTTTCGTTGCCCTCTTCAACCGGCAACTCCCGGAGGGTGAGGTTTTTCAGATAGAGCTGGGCCTGTTTCAGAGCTTCGGCAAAGCCCAGGCCACCGTGGACTTTCTCGTAGAACTTTTCCATCAAAATACGCGTGGACCGCTCGTCAACCCGCCACAGGGTGGCGACCAGGGCCGGCGCGCCGGCGTACATAAAGGCCCGGATGAGACCGATGAGTTCGTCGCCACGCCGCACCCGGCTCAGGCCACTCTCGCATGCACTCAAGGTCACCAGGTCGCAGCGCAGGCACAGGTGCTCGAGAACGTCCAGCGCGGTCAATGCCTCACCTGGCGCCAGGTGCAACGCCGATGCCAGGGGCGACGCCGGATCGAAGTTGCCGTGGCAGGAGAAGTGCACCAGCCGATACTTCACCGCCTGGTCGTAGAGCGTCGCTTTCTTGGACGACGGTCCGGCCAGGACCTGGCCACCCGTCAGGCGGGCAACGCTCTGCGCCTCCTCCTCGGCGAAGCGCAGCCGTGTCGCGCCCTCGCTGTTGTAGCCCAGGGCCAGACAGCGCGCTGCCGCGCGGCTCGGTTCGGCCCGCCCGTCGCGGAAGAGGAGCGTTGCGCTGGGGGCGTAGATCAATTGCGGCCCGGCTTCGCGCAGCAAGGTGTCGCCGTCGGGAGCGAGCAGCGCCTGAAAGGGGATGTAGTGGAGGGGGCCGTGGGGCACCAGGTACAGTCGGCGTTTGCCCGGCAGCAACTCCTCGACCGGCGCGATGAGCCGGTTGTACAGCGCTCGCCGGATCTTGAGCTGCAGAAAGTGCCGCTCTGCCACGTTGTCGAGCTGACGGGGGCGCAGGTCATTGGGCGAGAGGCCGGCGTCGTGCACCTGGAAGTCGTCGCGGGTGATGGCAAAGATCAAGGTCCTGGCCGGCGGAAAGCGATGTCGCTCCGGGGTCTGACCAGGGGAGGGCCGGCCGGCTGGCGCTTCCACCAGACCGGTGGTGAAGTATTCGACCAGCAGCGCGTCCGCCGGCAGGGCAGCCTGCACCTCGGCGAGGGTCATGGTCTCGGCTTCCATCTCTCGGGACAGGGCGGGCGAACCGGTGACCAGCACGTCGAGGAAGGCACGCGAGCGGGCCCGCTCGACGTAGTCGAACGCCTGCGCTTGGCGACCGGCTTCGAGGCAAAGCAGCACCGTGTTCGCGTACGTGTCCACGATCGTCGCGAAGAAGCCGGCTCGGGCCTCTTCCGAGGAAATGCCGGCCCTCAGACCTTCGACGAGACTGATAGCCTGGCTGTAGTGATCGAGCGCTGATTCGGACTCGCCCATTTCCTGGTGGAGAAAGCCCAGGTTGGCCAATACGTCTGCTTCTAAGTAACGGTTTTCAAATTCACGGAGGAGATTCAGGGCTTGCTGATAGGCCTCCAGAGCCTGCGGCCAGTGGTCCTGGCCACGTTTCTGGTAGATCTCGCCAAGATTGAGATAGGAGATACCTATCCCGTGACGATCATCCAGTGCGCGGCATATAACCAGATCCTGCTGATAGCACATGATGGCCTGATCCCACTGCTCCAGGTTCAAATGAATCGAGCCCAGTGTGCTCCACACGGACCCTTGGAGCCAGGCAACGTCTAGTGTCGGATCTGTGATTGACTCAAGCACGTCCAACGCCAATTGACAATGCTCGATCGCTTGCTGAAGCGCCTTGGCTCCAAAGTCGCCTTGCATGAATCCTTTGCAGTAAGAGATGGCAATTTGCTTCCAGGATTTCACCTGGTCAACAGGTTGACCGAGTTCAGCGAAGATGAGTAGACTCTGTTCGTAGGCGTGGATCGCATCTGCCCAACGTCCCTGATAGCCATAAGTTCTGCCCAACGCCAGTAACACCCGACTACGCAGCGTCAGATCGAGGTCGGCCTGTAGCAAACGACGAAAGACACGCTCGGCCTCAGCCCAGTCGTGATCTCGCTCGTTGGCCAGGATGCCTTCAAAGTAGTTGCACCAGGGGACGTAGGCTGGTTGTTCACGGGAGATTAACTCCAACTGCACCAGCACCGCCTGACACCGGTCGAGGTGCCTCATATTTAGGGAATCGAAGAAGGCTTCGATGAGGCCCTGACTGTCAGGTTCACTTAGCTCCATAGGAATCACTCAGATGGAGGGTGAGATGACGTCATCCGTAGAGAAAGGTCTCAAGAACTCTAACACGCGGCGTTGTTTGGTAGCCATATTGTTGGCGAGCCTCGGTCTCTCGCTGTTACTGACAGGCGCTGGCTGGTATTCTACTACCGAACGCGAACCCGCGCAAGCAGGCACACATGGACGACAGAACGACCGCCGACCCTTCGACAGAGCCCGCCCTGAGCCTGTGGAAGGGCTCAGGACGCCGCCGCGGACCGCGGACCGCTCTTCTGCTCCAACCTCTGCTTTTGCACCATTTCTTGAGATGTTACCCAGCGGGGATGGTAAGCAACTCTTCATCACCGTCGCTGACGTTGGCGAGCCATGTGACACGGTATTTGTCAATCTCTTCGACATTAAGATAGAGGAGGTGCCAACTGGCTTCAAAGAATCCTACAGCCTGCTCCCCTCCGACCGATTTTGCGCGACCACAGCCGGCGACTTCCCCGAGCGTATGAGTCTACTGGGGAAGATAAATATCACCACGACACATGGCGTGGATACGGAACCATTGGAGTTCCGTCGGGCGTATGTCCCGGCCTCCATGACCAGAACCATCCGCTCCGTCGATGGCAATCTGGAACTGACGTTGGTGAGCACGGATACGGTTAGCTCAGACACCTACATCGCGGTCTTGCCCAGCTATGGGCCACCCGGTCCAGCGCCTCAGGGCCATCGTGTTGTTGGCGGCGTCTATAGTGTACGCGCTGCCGATGCCCTGCTGGTCACCGACAAGCCGATGAGCCTACGACTCTACTACAACGAGGCATTCCTGGCCGGTGCCGACCCACATACCCTGGCCATTTTCTCCTGGGACGCCGCCAATAAACACTGGGACAAGCTGGGGGGGCGGCTCTTCTACGATCAGCAATATGTTTCGGTAGCAACACGTCGCTTCACGACTTACGCCCTCATGGCTACCCCCGCCTGGCGCGACGACTTCGACGACTTCAGCGGCCTGAATTTCCCGGATGAAGTCAGCAACGTGACCCTGGGGCTGGAAGGAGGTGACCGAACGTTGGTCTTGCTGGGCACGGCGACCAGCGGCGCCGCCGTCTCCAAACCCATCACGCCCACGACCGCCATCGATCGTTGGGACAGCTTGACCTTCACCACCAGCGCCGATCCCCCCACCACAACGCTGACCGTAGACGTGCTGAGTGTAGATGGAACCGAGCTGCTGACAGACGTTACCAACGGCGCTAGTCTTGCGAGCATTGATCCCACGGAACACCCCAGCGTCAAGCTGCGGGCGAACCTGTCCTCGACGGTGGCGGGGGAGACGCCGGCCTTGGCTGCGTGGGAGCTGACGTGGCGGGTTGGGAAGCGTGTCTATCTGCCGCTGATCCGAGGGCGTTGAACGCCGGCAGCCCACCGAACGATGAATGTTTAGAAAATAAACGGGGCATTGGGTTACCGGCCCCGCCGCGAGTTCCAGGCGGCCAAATAGCAGCCGCCTTCCACTCACGGCTACAAATTTCGCCGCTCTTCGAGCTCAAGCCGTTGAACTCCCATCGGGAGTGGCGAAATTCGTAGCCCAGAGTGGAGCGCCGTTTGCGGAACTCTGGGCGGACGCGGGTTAGCAAAGTACCCCGATCATTTCTTGAAACTTCATAATTCGGTGTCTGCTATTGGAAACGTGTTGAAACACGTTTTAGCGTGTTTGAGGTATCAGACCATGAATTCATTCATGCGGAACTGTCTTTTACTCATCGGCCTGATGCTCACCCTGTTGGCGTCTGCGCCGCTGCAACACGTCGCTGCGCAGCCGAGCGACATCCCCATGGTGCTCCAATGGTCCTCCACCGAGTCCGACCACACCCAGAGTTCGGCGTGGGGCGACGTGGACGGCGATGGCGATCTGGACCTGGCCGTGGGAGACGATGGTCAGCCTAACCGGCTGTACCGCAACGACGCCGGCGTGCTCACCGCCGGCGCGGTCTGGTCGTCCGTCGAGGCCGACAACACCCAGAGTGTAGCGTGGGGGGACGTGGACGGCGATGGCGACCTGGACCTGGCCGTGGGAAACGACGGTCAGCCCAATCGTGTGTACCGCAACGACGACGGGACGTTGAGCGCCAGCGCCGCCTGGTCATCCGCCGAGGCGGACCATACCCAGAGCTTGGCGTGGGGCGATGGCGACGGCGATGGCGACCTGGATCTCGCCGTGGGGAATTGGGATCAACCCAACCGGCTGTACCGCAACGACGATGGGACACTGACCACCGGCACCGCCTGGTCATCTACCGAAGCTGACTACACCAGCAGCGTGGCGTGGGGGGACGTGGATGGGGATGGCGATCTGGACCTGGCTGTGGGGAATCACGGCGTTGTTCCAGGCGGCGCGCAGCCGAACCGGCTGTACCGCAACGACAGCGGGGCACTCACAGTTAGAGCCGTCTGGTCATCGGTCGAAACTGATCGCACCAGCAGCGTGGCGTGGGGGGACGTGGACGGCGATGGCGACCTGGACCTGGCTGTGGGGAATGTCCTGCCCGGTCTGGGCAGTGGTCAGCCGAACCGGCTGTACCGCAACGACGCCGGCGCATTGACCACCGCCGCCGTCTGGTCATCCACCGAGGTGGATGAGACCACCAGCGTAGCCTGGGGAGATTACGACGGCGATAGTGACCTGGACCTGGCCGCCGGCAACGATGATCAGTCGAACCGTGTATACCGCAACGAAGGTGGGATGCTGGTGGCCGGCGCTGTATGGTCATCGGTTGAGACCGACGTGACGCACAGCATATCCTGGGGGGACGTGGACGGCGACGGCGACCTGGATCTGGCAGTGGGCAACGATGGACAACCCAATCGCGTGTACCGCAACACCGGCGCGTTGCTCACCCCCGACGCTGTCTGGTCGTCGGACGAGACCGGCTCGACCTCGAGTGTCGCCTGGGGGGATGTGGATGGGGACGGCGATCTGGATCTGGCTGCCGGGGACTCCGATGGCCCCAACCGGCTGTACCGCAATGATACCGGCACGATGACAACCACCGCCGTCTGGTCGTCGGATGAGAGCGACTTGACTTCGAGTGTGGCATGGGGAGATTACGATGGCGACGGCGACCTGGACCTGGCCGCCGGAAACAGCGGTCAACCCAACCGACTGTACCGGAACGACAACGGGACGCTGACCACCAGCGCCGTCTGGTCGTCGGACGAGGTCGACGGCACCCAGAGTGTGACCTGGGGAGATTATGACGGCGATGGTGACCTGGACCTGGCCGCCGGCAACGATCTCCATTTCGACTTCGACTGCAACTGCCACATCCGAGACCCCAACCGGGTGTATCGCAACGACGGCGGCGTTCTGACCACCAGTGCCGTCTGGTCATCGGATGAGACCGACAGTACCTGGGAATTGGCATGGGGCGATGTGGAAGGGGATGGCGATCTGGACCTGGCTGTCAGTAACCTGAATGAACCCAACCAGCTGTACCGCAACGCCGGCGGTGTGCTGACAACCAGTGCGGTTTGGTCATCCAGCGAAGCTGACGCCACGACCAGTGTGGCCTGGGGGGATGTGGATGGCGATGGCGACCTGGACCTGGCCGTGGGGAACAATGGCCAGCCCAACCGGCTGTATCGCAACAATGATGGCAGCCTGACCACCGCTGCCGTCTGGTCGTCCGCCGAAGCCGACGAGACGCAAAGTATCGCGTGGGGGGACTACGATGGGGACGGTGATCTCGACTTGGTCGTGGGGAATCTGGGGCGCCCCATATCGGCCGGCTATCGGTCAGGGCAGAGCCGGCTGTACCGCAACGACAACGGATCTTTGAACAACAGCGCCAGTTGGTCGTCCCACGAAGTCGATCACGTCTGGAGCGTGGCGTGGGGGGATGTGGATGGCGATGGCGATCTCGACCTGGCCGTGGGAAACTGGGGATCAAATCGGCTGTACCGCAACCTGCGGCGCGGGGAGGCGCCGATGATGGATTGCCCGCCCTACGTCACGATCCCCCGCCCTGGGGCTACTGACGACGCCGATTTCTTCTCCACGCCGCAGGTCATTCAGGCGACGAACATCCCCGTCACCTACACGCTGTTCGATCCCGAGGGAGACGGTGTCCGTCGTATCTTCCCCGAGTTTTCGCCTGATGGCGGGGGACAGTGGTGGCCGGCCACGCCCGGTCCGGGCGGTGATGGGATGACCAACCTGGCCGCTTCGCCCGAGGGCACGTCTCACACGTTCGTCTGGAACGCCGAAGCCAATCTTATCCGCAGCGACAACGTCGTCTTCCGCATCCGGGCGCAGCCCAGCTACACCCATAGCCCGATCCTGTGGCCGGCTGTGGACGGTAAAAGCCCCCTCTTCCGGGTGGCCGCCCCCTGGTACGTCAAAGTTGTGGACGACAACGGCAACCCTGTCGCGGGTGCCACGGTCTTCACCGATGGCAAGGAGATCGGCACCGCGGACCCGGCCGGCCTGCTCAACCCCGGACCGCTCGAGGCGGGAACAGCCCTGGTCGCTCTCGCCCGGCAGGCGGAACAACCTACGGCCCGCGCGGGTCATGACGGCTGGGCGTATCGCACCCATCTGACTAGCCTGAGCTGGGATGATCAGGGCGCAGCTAAACCCTTCATCGTGGGCGGAGCCGGCGAGCAGCGCCTGGTCGTCCGGCGGGATAACCCTCTGGTGCTCTTCAACCTGGTCGTCTCCGTCGAGTGGGACGCCACCGATGACTATCTGGACCAAATCGCTCGCGCCGTGCGCCATGCATCGACTTACCTCTACGACCTGACCGACGGCCAGATGGCCTTCGGTCAGGTCAGCATTTACGACAACGGCGTGCACTGGGCCGATGCAGACATCCAGATCTCCACCAAGAATATCGTCCGTCCCCACGCCTACATTGGCGGTATCATCTCGGAAGACACGTCCCACGTCGTCCGCGTGGGCCGGCACTGGGACGGGAACAGCGGCAATCAGGGAGCCTGGGACGAGGCAGACGGCTATCGCACCCTGGTGCATGAGTTCGGCCACTATGCGCTTCACCTCTACGACGAGTATTTCGCCTACGTCTTCGACGAGCATGGCAACCTGATGGGGGAGGTGCCGGCATCCTGCTCCGGTCCTGAGAACCGCAACCCGGCGACCGACGCAACTAACGCCAGCGCGATGGATTACCAGTATACCACCAGCGAGTTGGCGATGCGGGGGGTGCCAGGCCTGTGGTCCAGCCTGTGTGAGTCGACAGCGCAGTGGCAACTCAACGGCGAGTCGGACTGGGAGACCCTGACCCGCGAGTATGCCGACGCGGTCAGTCCTCCCCGTTGGCGGTTCACCACCCCCGCCGACCGGGGGCGCGTTCTCGCCGGCCCAGAGGGCTTGCCGGCTTCACTGCCCCACTGGCCGCAGGTCGAGATCTATCAAGACGGACCGTCGGCCCCGCCGCGGCAGTTGACGGCGTACGGCCCCCAGGGGCGGTACTGGGGCGCCATCGTCGCGCTGTACAAGCTGGACGGGCGGGTCATCGGCCAGGGATTCACTGATAGCAATGGCCGGTTGGACGTTTATGGCGCGGTTGAGGGAGACATCCTGCGGGCCGCCGCCTTCGACGGCGGGCTGGCCGGCAGCGTCACGGTGGAGACGGAGATGCACATCAACCTGACCCTGGGGCCAGTAGAGCGCCTTGCGAGTATCACAACCCAGGGGGTGAGAGCGCCCCCGCACCTGCGGGTGGTCGCTGAGCCGAGCCAGGATCCGGGCCAGGTTGATCTATTGGTATTCCTGAAGAACTTCGGTCCCGGCGCCGACCCGAGCCTGGTCGTCACCGAGCCGGGTGGCGAGGTGGGCCAGGCCCCCACCCTGAGCTACAGCCCGGCCAGCGACAGCTACGAAGGTCAGTTCAGCTTCAGCGCCACGATGCGCGGCATGGGACGCATCCAGGCGGCTGGCGCGGTGGGGAACAGCCTGGTGCGCCTGCAGTCCACCTACCGCCTGCAGCGAGCGGTCAACGATCGAGGCCAGGACGTGTACTCCAACGACGGCGACTTGAACCTGCATCTGGAGCCGGGCAGCCTGCCGGGTGATGAGGCCTACCTGGTGGTCATGCCGCCGGGCGCGATACCCGGTCCACTGCCTGACGGACTGGTGCTGGTAGGCGACCCCTACGATGTGACTGCCTCCGGAGCCCTGGTGACGTTGGAGCAGCCGGCGGTGCTGAAGTTGCACTATGACGCGGCACTGGTGGACGGAGCGACAGCAACACAGTTGGGGGTCTACCGCTGGGATCCGAGCAGCGAGAGGTGGTGGCTGGTGCCGGGCACTCTGGACGAGGAGCAGCGGGCGATGGTGGCCTCGGTGCGGGCTTTGGGCACGTATGCGCTGTTAGCGCCGGCTGGTCCCTGGATTGAGCCGTCCCAGGTCTTCCTGCCTCTGGTTCTCAAATGACGGAACAGTCACGACCCCGCCTGTGAACGTGCGGAGCGTGGACGACTAGGGAACCTGCCTCCTCAGTGCCGGGTCTTCTAAGGACAGGACCTGGCCGTCTGCTGTTCCTGCAAACAGCAGCCTATCCTGGATGAAGTTCGGTGAGATCGCCAGCGCCGTGGGCGACATGTCGCCTGGCAGTTGAACCTGGCGCCAGGTTATCCCGCCATCTCCCGAACGGTACAGCGTTCCCCGCTGCGACGGTGGGATCGAGCTGTAGTCTATCACCTTCGCGACCAGGAAAACGGGCCGGTTCACCTCGACATTGGGTGCGTAGACGAGCTGCACGGAAGAGGTCCCCGGGACGCTGAGCACAGCGTCCCAGCTAATTCCACCGTCGGCTGAGCGATAAAGGGTGTCATTGCCTGCCAAGGCGAACACGACGTGCCACTTCTCAAAAAGAGGAGCCAGGCTGAGTAGGCTGACATTCTCGTCAGTCGGCGTGTCCCCCACGCGCTCCCAGTGATCGCCACCATCACGCGAGATTAGCAACCCGGTGCGCTCCTCAAAGCCGGCGCGAGCCACGCCCATCAAGATGTGATCCTGATCAAACTCAGGGGACATAGCGACCGGATCCAGGTCTACGTCAAGGGCGTGCCAGGTGTGCCCGCCATCCGTAGAGCGGTGGAGCCTGCCCCACCGCACTCTGGCGAAGGCCGTACGATCGCGGCTAAAACCGGGCGAAATGAGGATTTCCCTGACGCCCATACTCGACAGGCCGGCACCTGACGGCTGCAACAACTGGCCACCATCGGTAGACTTGAAGATCCCTAGGCCAACAACCCCCGCCATCAATGTACGGTCGTGGGCATAGTCCGGCGATACGCCCAGGGTCGAAATCTTATCGCAGCCGCGCAGACCTCCCTGGGATTGGCCCCAGGTACGGCCCCCATCGCTGCTCACGTGAAGCGAACCGCCGGTTTGATCGAACACCCAACAATCATCGAACATGGTCTCAGCCTCCCAGATACCGAAGAGCGTCCTATCCTGGGCCCAGGTGGGCGAGACCACCAGGGAGTGTACCGCTGTCGTGGGCGGGCGAGATGCGGTCAGTGGCTCAGCGGCCGGCGGTTGGACAGCACTTATCGGCCAGAGGCGCAGTTGACCGTCGGTGAGAAAGTACAGTTGATTCGTTTGAGGATCATAGCCAACCAACTGGCCCTCAAATGGCAAGGGGACAACCATGATCAACGCCATAGTCTCGGCGTCCAACACACGGAGAGTCCCAGCGGCGGCCTCATACAGCCGCCGGCGTGTGGCATCCACCTGAAAGCGGGCGAATCCACTGTCCCAATCCGACGATTCAACCCACAGTCGCCCATCCTTCAAGGCCCAACGGTAGCCGAATCCCATCCGGTACCAGCTCGAACCGTATAGATTTCCATCGAACGCAGCAGGAAAAGCTCCTGGACCAGGACCATGTTTCTGGGCGATCTCAGTGCCCGCTGTCATGTCGTAGGACAGGACGGTGTACCCCGTCCAGGGCGTGCACACAAAGGTTCCGAATTCGAGATACAGGATGCGGCGGGTGTTGTCATACACCGCATCGTCGATTGGCAAGGGCTTGGAACGATCGCCGCAAGAGTTCTCTGCGGGTCGAATATCGAACGGGATCGTGCGAGTGATCTCGCCGGTTTCCGGATCTGCGATGTATACCACGTTGTCACGGAACGCCAGCACCTGACCGGTCGCTGGATCGGCCTGGGGAGCCGGGTTGCGCTGCCACGGGACGGCTTGCGCCGGCAGGGGGATCGTGGTGTGAAGAGCACCTGTCTGGGCATCCAGGACGGCCAGGCCCTCCGCATCACGATCGACATACAGCCAACCGTGAACGCTGTCCAACCCGAGCCGGCCGGCGATGTCAAACGTCGCCAGCAGACGCCCATCCGTCGCCGCCAGCACAAACGTCTGCGATTTCTCGTCAACCTGACCCCCAGCGTAGAGGCGGCCGGCCTCACTATCGATCAGCAAGGGACCGGTCAGTTCTTTTGAACCTGGTTCTGTGGACGGCGTCGGGGTAGCCTGCGCGCGTATTGATGGCACGGTCGGCGATGCTGTCACTGCAGGTGTCAGGGTCGAAGTTAGCAGCGCTCTCGGGGTTGACGCCGGCACGGATGTTGGTGAGGCGGTCGGCGTCGAGGTGATTGCTGGTGTGCTGGTTAGCGCCAATCTCGGAACAGATGTCGGTTCAGACGTGGGCGTCATTGGCCCAACGCAGCCGAGGAGTAGCAGGCAGACCACCAGGATTGCGTTGAGACGTCCTTTCATCGCTTCGCTCCTTTTTGCGTGCCGGCGAGATGATGGGCCGGCCATCTTGCCGGAGATCTCTGGCCCTTGGATGTGGGTTTTCTCTGTGGTTGCCAGTGGGAGAATTACTGGCGCCAATATTGAGTAGCCTTGTCGTTAACAGGATAACGCCGATTGTTTTCGATTTGTTCCTCAGAAAAAAAGCAGGGCACCGAGGCCCTGCTTTTCTGTATAGACCGGTGACGAGGCCAGCCTCACTTCAGTGTCACCAGCACCTTGATCATTCCAATGCCTTTCTCGAGAGGCTCCAGTGCCTTACCCAAGATCGCTCCTGTGGGGTAGATTTCGACCCCGTTAATCGTCACGGGTCTGGCCTTCATCGCATGACCGGGTGTGCTCGACGTCGTTAGCAGGTCACCCGGCTGAATGGGGCCGTTCTCGGCGGTCACTTTCACCGGCACGATCCCCAAGAGCGCAACTGGTACCCGGTTCCTGGCCTGCGGAGAATCGAGGGCCTCCAGGCCCCCCTCGCCAATGAGCACATCGCCCACGAAACCGGGTTTCGTGGAGTAGACTCCCACCAGGTTTGTCGCATAAGGCGTTGCGGACCGGGTGACCTTGCCGTCGGAGCCGATGACCAGGACATCTCCGGCTTGGTAGTCGGTCTTGACGCCGGCGACGGCCATCATCTCGGCAAAGTCGGCGGGGCTTGTAAAGGCACCGTCGGCCTTGACATTCCCGGTGGCCCGCTCCACCACGAAACGCAAAGCGCCTGCATTCAAGTCGAAGGCTCGGATCAAATCGGTTCCCGGCGTGCACGGGGGAGCGCAACCGCCCTGGACGCGAAGGGAAGTGCCGGCGCCACTCCCTGCAATGACCCCATCCCCGTTGACCGAATCTCCCACTACACCGTTGGCGTCGCGGCTTATCGCGAATAGTCCGTTTCCAGTGTCAGCCGACACGACGATGCCCGCATTGCCGACGGGCGTCCCACTGATGTCGAGGCCGGCTACCACTTTCAGCTTGGCAGTGGGATTGTCCGTCCCGATGCCGACGTTGCCGCTTTGGTGAAATGTAGTATAGGTGGGACAGTTGCCAGGATCATCGCACCCAGCAATATGCAATACGTTTGCCCCGGCGGCATTTTCACCTCCGGAAATGAAGCCGGCTTCATTACCCTTACCATCCCCGAGGCTTAACCGCGAGTTGCCGCCAGTCCAAACCTTTAGCCACGAATTCGCGGTTCCAACCCTGAAGCTGTTGCCACCGCTAACAACCTCGAGTTTATGGCTCGGGCTGGCTGTTCCGATACCGACATTGCCTGTGGTATCGACACGCATTGCCTCTGCCCCGTTGGTCTTGATGACGAGAGGCTGGTTATCAGTAGTGCCCAGGAAGTGAGTGGCCGGGTTGGTGCCGGCATTTCCAAACAGGCTCCAGTAGGTTCACTCCGTCGTCACCAAGCCGGCCAGCAGCGCCCTCACCTTTCGCGGCTCTTTGCACACGACGAACTTCCAGCGGCCCATCTCGCCCCAGTTCGCTACCGCCTCGGCCCACTGCTCGGCGGCGGCGTGCTTGGCCCGGTCCTGGTCGTCTTCGTAGCCTTTGACCTCCAGGATGACGTGTAAGCCATTCGTCAGGCAGACCAGGTAGTCGGGGCGATAGTCGTGGTCGGCGCCGTTCCACTGGTAGGGGATCGTGAAGTCCATGCCCTCATTCTTGGCGTACGCCTCCACCACATCTGACTGCTCAAGGTGGAAGGCCACTGAGCTTTCCCAGGTTCGGTTATCCAATGCCACATGGCTCACGTGGCTTTTCACAGTGGGCCGGCATTCCCGCACCGTCCGAAAAAGCACTTCATCCGTCGAACCCCGGGGCCGAAAGCGCTCGATCCGCGGCATCAGCGGCGCCTCATCGGCCCCCGTGTCCGGCCGGATAGCGCTGACCAGCCGCTCCGTGATCTGCTGGACGTATTTCTCCAGCCCGATCTCCCGACGGTCGGCACCGTTGTGGATCACACGCCGGCCCACGTACTCCCGCACCGCCGCCAGCACCTGGGGGAAGAGCGTGTGGCGCGAACGGATGCCCATGTCGACGCGATCGGTTAGTTGCTCGGTGACGCGCCGGGCGATGTAGTAGTGGATCTGTTGCTCACGAACGCTCTCGTAGAACGCCTGACGGGTCTGCGTCACCATCTCCCCCGGCGTTGCCATGCTCGGCGCGCCCATCTGAAAGCCCACCCTCGGGGCAACGACGGTCTCCGTGGGCGCCTTGCTCGGCTCGATGTGCACCGGGGGAACCTCATCGACATCGATTCGAATGCGGTCCTTGACCGCGAATACGTAGCCCTCGACCCGGGGGAACTCGATACGTAGATGCTTCCGCTCCGGCATGACCTTCACGAGGGTCGATTCTTTTACCTGCGCCGGCGCCCCGGTCCGTTTCTTCTTCGTGGGAATCACTTCGAAGGGGATGCCGTACACGTCCACGTACTCTTCCTGGCCGAAGTCGTCGTAGTTGACCCGCCGCAGTCCCCGCCCGACGACCTGCTCGCACAACAACTGGGACTGGAAAGCCCGCAAGCCGAGAACCTGGGTCACGTTGTGGGCGTCCCAGCCCTCGGTGAGCATGCCCACGCTGACCACACAGCGGATCTGCTCGCCAGGTTCGCCCACCTTGCCCACCGTCACCACCTTGCGGCGCAGCTCTTCGGCCGCCTCGGCCCGGCTGCCAGAGCCTGCCTCCAATTCGGCGACCTCCAAGGCCCTGGTGTCGATGCGGATGGTCACCTCGTGGTTGGGCTGGTTCTGCAGCAGTTCGGGGAAGACGCGGCCCTGCTCGGCGATGTAGTCGTAGATGAGCTCGGCCAGATTGGTGTTGTCGCAGACGATGATGATCACCGGCGGCACCGGATATTGCTGCGCCTGCCACCCCTCGAACGTTCGCTTCCACTCGCCGGCAATCTGCTGAATCGCGTCGTCGGCCTCCCGCAGAACCGATTCGGGTTTCGCCTTGCGACGGGCGGTCTCCCGGTCCCTGGCCGGCAACTGGGCGTTGATCCAGTGCCACAGCCGGAAATACTTCGGCAGGGGCTGGCCCGTGTCGTCGGCCACCGGGACGCGCGGGATTTTGACGATGCCGCTCTCTATGGCATCCACCAGGCCGAAATCTGAGACCAGCCAGGGGAAGGGCGCGCCCTCCTCATAGCCGCTGCCCTGAATGTAGAACGGCGTTGCCGAGAGATCGACGGTGAAACTGATGCCACGGGCAGCGTTGATGCGGTCCAGTCCCTGCACCCAGATGGTCGCTTCTTCCTTCTCCTGGATGAACCTGCGCTTCTCCTCAGCACTCTTGAAATCGAGGAGCGATTCGTCCACCTCGTACGGAGCTGCGCGATAGGCGTGGTGGCCTTCATCGTTCAACGCCAGGACGTTCCGCTTGCCGCCAAGCTCCCGAAGTACCCGATTGGTGAAGGCCTTGTCGCTTTCTGCGCCGCGTTGGACGATGCTGCGAGTGCGGCTATCGTCCACGGGCAGGAAGGCGTGCCAGTTGGTGATGAGAAACCGTCCCTGGCCCAACGCGTCGAGCAGGCTGCGCGGCACTAGGTCGAAGCGATCGTAGTAGTTGCCCCGAGCTCCTGGAATAAGCGGGCGTTCGGGCTCCCTGCGCTCCAGCACCGCCGCCGGCATGCTCACCGCTTCCCGGTCCTCATCCTCCGGCTCATCGAACTCGACAAGGCGCTCTTCGACCTGGACGCCAACACTGCCGCCGAGGCGTTCCTTCACCGTCAGGTTGGGACACACGATCAGCACTGCGTCGGAGAAGCGTTTGTCTTGCGGGTT
>JBHIAO010000096.1:0-14924 GCA_046758565.1 Anaerolineae bacterium | reverse complement strand
AAAACGCAAGTTCTAATTATGTGGTTGTCAAAGTGCGGTCAAAGGTCATGTTAGCAGAAGAAAGCTGCTCACGATCAGCAGTATGCGACCCGTGCTCAGCACGGCGAACGCCACGCCCTCCCGCTTGAGAGACAACGGCCCCAGCGCCAGGATCGGTGTGCCGTGCGTCCAGAAAAACCCTTGAATGAGAAACAGGGAGATCGCGAACGGCAATACCGCGCGCCACGTGGCGCCCACAAACGGCCTCAGAATCCTACCCCAGGCCGCCAACGGGAGCATGATGGCAGCAAAGACAGCGTAGGCTGTCCATTCTCCCGGCAACGCCAGACCAGCGATCAGGCAAAACCCTGCCAATGCCAATTTCGTCAGCGGATGCAGTCGATGCAACCAGCTCTCACGGGCCACGTACAGGCTGAATGCTGTGGTCATCGATCCTGATCAGCCGGCGTTGGGGATTCGTGTAGGGGCGAGGCAGGCCTGCGCTGAGCCCAGTCGAAGTGTCGGAGAGCAGGTATGTTCGCTACCGGACCTTCAATCCGACCTGCCTCGCTCCTACCTCAGTCGTTCACCATGCCGCAACGATTGAAATCGTTACTACGAGGCTGTATACCTATTGGACGTCCTCAGCGCGTGGGAACCGATCCAGGAACCGTCCGGGCAGCCCTCGCACGATCAACCATACCACCAGGAAGGTCACAGCTTTATCAAGTGGATCGGATGTGACGCCCTGGGCGAAGGCTGCCGGCAGGATACCGAAACCCATACCGCGGAAGATCGCCACGACAGCATCGGTTCCAGCGCCTGTTACCCCACCGAAGACGTAGGCCGCGATGGGGGCCGAAATCACGGCAGCGATGAGGCCGGTGATTAGACCGCCCAGTATGACTTTCCACAACTGGCGAAACCAGCCACCTGCGGCAAACAGCCCGGCCAGCAGACCAATGATTGCTGCCACGGTAGCAAAAGGTGCGTAGGTGACGTTCAGCCCGCTGAGACCCCACACGAGGTTGGCCAGCAATCCGGTCAGGGCGCCGGCCCAGGGTCCGGCCAGCACGCCCACCAAGACGGTTCCGATGGAGTCCAGATATAGCGGTATCTTCAGAGCGTAGATCAGTTGTCCAACGGCGATGTTGATAGCGATAGCCACCGGGATCATCACCAACGTCAGAGTGTTGAAGTCTTGCTTGATTCGGTCCATGTGCACCTCCTCCTTCTAAGCTATCTTTGCAGATGTCTTTAGGTATGGTCTTACATGCGGGGACCTTTGCGGAAGCCCTTGTCGCCCCTTGAGTATACGGCAATTGTTCGCGTAAATCAAACCCGGGTGGTGATCGTAAGGCCTTTCCCCAACTCGAGATAACCATCATTTCTAGCCCACAAACCTCAATATTGGGTGAATTCTCAGCAAATTCTCAGCATCTGCTCAGTCTTTTCTCACGTACAGCGACTACAGTCGAGTCGAATACTTCGAGTATCCTGGACAGGGCCACGCTTTCCAGGCTGATAGTTGGAGTCCATTGGGTAAGTCTTGAGGAGATTTGCATGAAACGTTTTGCTTTTATCAGAACCTTGGTCTTGATCATTGTTCTTCCAGCGGTTGCCTGCCAACCGAGCGCACTGGTACCATCTGCGCCGGCCGGCACACCGGTGCATTCGAACACCGCTTCAGCGCCGTCCACGAATACACCAACGCCAACGGCGACACCCAGCCCGACGCCGACCCCGACACCCACACCGACAAGAACTCCTACGCCACTCCCCACCCCGTCGGGCCTCGAAGGTGAAGCAACTTCGCTGTCAGGTGAGCTGTTTGAGATGACACTCACCGAGCGAGAGGTCAATGAATTGGCCCAAGAAGCGTTGGCTACCCAGTCGAATGTTCCTATCAGCAATGTACGTGTGCGCCTGGAGGACAAGCAGATCGTTGCCAGCGGTCAGGTGCGTCTAGCTTTCTTCGCCGTTAACGTTGAGCTCACCGGAGTCGTACCGGTGAAGGATGGTAAACCAGCGCCAGAGATTGTTGACATCAAAGTCAACGGGCAACCCCTCAGTGGCCCGCTTCGGTCTCAATTGATGAGTATGATCACGCCCTACCTGGACCAACTGGCCCAAGCAGAGCTGGTGGTAGAGATTGAGGATGTGCAGGTCACGCCTGGTCAAATTCGGATCGTGGGCCGGTACAAATAAAGTGACGCCGTTCGACCAAATGAGTGCCGATCTCGTCTCTTGCTTCGCGTCGGCGGAGGAGGAAGGTTTTGCAGGGCCGGCCAAACCTCGTATAATCTAAGAAGCCGACTTCTGGTTTCTTAGTCTATCCTTCTCGCCACACAGGAGCTACGCGCAACGTGATCGACGGAGTCATGATAAAGGAGCTCGTTGCCCACGCCGATGAGCGACAGACCTTCCGCGAGGTTATCCGCGTCACCGACGAGTTTTTCGAGGAAGGCTTTGGCCAACTGAGCTACGCCCGGATGAATCCGGGCATGGCCAAGGCGTGGCACATCCACCAGGAGCAGGTTGACTGGTGGTATGTTCCCATTGGCGCGCTGAAGCTGGTGCTCCACGACCTGCGCGACGACTCCCCGACGTGCGGCCAGACCCAGGAGATCCTGCTAGGGCCGGATTACGGACACAAGGTCGTCAAAGTGCCCCCGGGGGTCGCCCACGGCTGCAAAGTCATCGGCGACGTCACGCACCTCTTCTACGTCACCTCAAGCACCTACAACCCCGAAGACGAAGGCCGCATCCCCCACGACGATCCCGACATCGGGTACGATTGGACCGCCGGCCCGCCGATCAAGTAGGTCAGCTTCCGATGCCGAAAACGGTTACTGGTCGGTTACTTCCGAGAAGTGCGCGCAGCCCTGAGCGAAGACAGCGACTGGGAAGATCGGCAGCCGCATTGAGTCAGCAGGTTAGGAAATTCGCATTGACAAGCCGGTGATAGTTTGGTATACTATCGGCCGCAATGAACACGTCGGCTACTTTGGGTGTCTTCGACGCCAAGAAGAGTAAGAGCGAGAAGCCAGACAACTCGTCTGGTTAGCTGTGCTTGTCCGAGAACGCCCACAACGCGTAGCCAGCGCCGGCCACCAGACGAGGTGAGCCGGCTGTTTTGTTTTGGAGGCTTAGGCTACGGTTGAAACCGCACAAGCGGGCTCGCTGGACCCAAGCGGCAAGCCCGTTCTTGGTTTCATCCATCGGTCTTTCAACAGCACAAGGAGGTTCTCGAGAATGGCAACTGCGACATGTCCCGAATGCGCTGGCGAAGTTCCCTTCGGCGATGACGTCGTGCTCAGTGAGATCGCTCAGTGCCCCGACTGCGGCGTCGAGCTGGAAGTCCTGAGCATCGATCCGCTGGAGGTCGATCTGGCGCCCGAAGTCGAAGAAGATTGGGGCGAATAGTCAAGTAGTCGAGTAGTCAAGTGGTCAAGTAGTCGATTGATCAGGCGATCGGGTGATCAAGCAGTCACTGATTGGCTGGACTACCGACCATCTGACTACCTGACCATCCGACTACTCGACTACCCGACTACCCGAAAGGAGCCCATGTATGCGCATCGGTATTCTGTATTCCCGAATTCGGATCGAAGAAAAGCTGATCCTGCAGGAGTTGGACCGGCGCGGCATTCAGTACGACATGATCGATGTGCGCCAGATCTCGTTTGACCTGCATGAGAACGGGTGGGCCGCTGATTACGACGTGATCATGGAGCGCTGTGTGAGCCACTCACGGGCGCTAGCCGCGCTGCGCATCCTGGATGCCTGGGGTGTGCCCACAGTCAACCCCTTTCAGGTGGGCGAGATCTGCGGCGATAAGCTCAACACGTCGCTAGCGCTGATCCAGGCCGGCATGCCCACCCCGCGCGTCGAAATCGCCTTCACCCCCGAATCGGCCCTGGAAGCCATTGAGCGGATGGGCTATCCCGTCGTCCTCAAGCCGGCCGTCGGCTCCTGGGGCCGGCTTCTGGCGCGCGTCAACGATCGCGACGCCGCCGAAGCCCTGCTGGAGCACAAGTCCACCCTGGGTTCGTATCACCACTCCATCTACTACATCCAGGAGTATGTCGAAAAACCTGGCCGCGACATCCGCAGCTTTGTTGTTGGTGACGAGACGATTTGTGCCATCCTGCGGGAGTCACCGCATTGGATCACCAACACCGCTCGAGGTGGTCGCGCCAGCAATTGCCCGGTCACACCCGAGATTCATGCGGTGTCCCAGGCCGCTGCACGGGCTGTCGGAGGCGGTATCGTGGCGGTCGATCTTCTGGAGAGCCCCGACGGTGAGTTACTGGTGAACGAAGTCAACTACACCATGGAGTTTCGCAACAGCATCGAGCCAACGGGGGTGGACATTCCGGCGAAGATTGTGGACTATGTGGTTGCTGTTGGGGAGGGTCGGCAGGAATTGAGCAGAGAACCGGAGGAGAATTCTCCTCAGCACCCCCTCACCCTCTCACCCCTTCTCCCTAGCTCCGCAGCACCCTTGCACCCCGGCTCAGAATCGGAGAGCCAGCGTGGTTAGGGCGAGCATCCTCGGGGGATCGGGGTATGCCGGCGGCGAGGTGTTGCGGCTGCTGCTCGGGCATCCCGAGGTGGATGTGCAGCAGGTGACGTCGGAGCGCTACGCCGGCCGCCACGTGTACAGCGTGCACCCCAACCTGCGGGGTCGAACACGCTTGCAGTTCAGCCGGCTGGAGCAACTCGACCGCTGCGACCTGCTGTTCCTGGCCCTGCCCCATGGCGAGGCGGCCCGGCAGATCGACCACTTCGCCGCGTTGGCCGACCGCATCGTCGACCTCTCGGCCGACTTTCGACTGGGCGATGCTGGCACGTATCAGCGCTGGTATGGCAACGAACACCCCGCCCCGGAGTGGCTGGGGCGCTTCGTGTACGGCCTCCCCGAAGTGTACCGTGAGGAGCTTCGCGAAGCCCGGTACGTGAGCGGCGTCGGCTGCAACGCCACGGCGGTTAACCTGGCGCTGTGGCCTCTAGCCCGCGAGGGTCTCATCGAACGCGTCGTGGCCGACGTGAAAGTCGGTTCGTCGGAGGGTGGTAACAAACACAGCCTGGCTACCCACCACCCGGAGCGCAGCGGCGCCGTCCGCTCTTTCGCCCCCACCGGCCATCGCCACCAGGCCGAGATGCACCAGGTCCTGGGCGACTTCGAGCTGCACTTTTCGGCCACCGCCGTCGAGCTGGTGCGTGGGGTGTTGTGTACCGCCCACTGTTTCCTCCGAGAAAATCTGCAGGAACGTGACCTCTGGAAGCTCCATCGCGGCGTGTACAACGAAGAGCCGTTCATGCGCATCGTCAAGGATCGTACTGGGGTGTATCGCTATCCGGAACCCAAGATCCTGGCCGGCACGAACTTCTGCGACGTAGGCTTCGAGCGCGATCCGGACTCGAACCGAGTCGTGGTCATCAGTGCGCTGGACAACCTGATGAAAGGGGCAGCCGGCAGCGCCGTACAGGCGATGAATGTGATGATGGGGTGGCCGGAAACACTAGGTTTAGAATTCGTGGGCTTGCATCCAGTTTAGTTCATCCGCACCTACCCCAACAGAACATTGTCGAGCTACTTACCTGCCTCCAGGCCTGGCGAATGAATTCGCGGCAACATCTGCGAACCCGATCCTTCGGCAAGCTCAGGACAGGCTCTTCGTCGGTCAGGTCGCGAACAGCATAATCGAACCTCTTCGCGTTTAACGTGGGCGCGCAAATTGCTGGCTCTCTTCATCTCCGCGACTCTGGCTTTTGGGGTCCCGCGACTGCGGTGGAGATGGCGCGGCTGATTTGCCACGACCGCCGCCGGGGGGTATAATGTCGGCACAGGGATTTAAGGTTTACAGGAGGCGATGTTTGCAAACAACCCGGATGTGGCAGAAGTCACTTTCCGGTTTCATGAAGGCATGAGCGGCACGGAGTACCTATGACCCGAGTGGGTGTGATTTTCGGTGGCCGGTCGTCGGAGCGGGAAGCGTCGCTGGCCAGCGGCCGGCAGGTCTACTTTAACCTGGATCCTTCAAAATACGAACGACTCGCCATTTTCATGGACCAGCACGGTCACCTGTGGCACGTGCCCGACAAGCTGGTCATCCAGAACACCACCAACGACATCGCCAGCCGCGTCGCCAGCGACGCCACACGCATACCATACGAAGATCTGAAAGAACTCGTCGATGTGGTCTTCATCGCGCTCCACGGCAAGTACGGTGACGACGGCTGCATCCAGGGCCTACTGGAGCTCATAGACGTGCCCTACACGGGGTCTGGCGTGCTGCCCTGTGCTGTCTCCATGGACAAGCCCACGGCCCACCAGTTGTTGAAGGAGGCCGGCCTCGAAGTAGCCCGCGAACTCGTCGTCACGCAGCGCGAGTGGCAAAGCGATCCCGATGCCGTAACGCATCATATCGCTGAGGAAGTCGGGTTCCCGTGTGTGGTGAAGCCAACACGGGAAGGCTCCAGCATCGGGGTATCCGTTGTGCAGGAGGCCGGCGAGTTGCCCAACGCCATGGCCACTGCTCTGGAGTGGGACACCGGCGCTCTGATCGAGGAATTCATGGCGGGCATGGAATTCTCCGTCATCATCGTTGGCAACGACGAGCCCGAAGCCTTCATCCCGACGGAGACGACCACCACCAACCCCTACCTGACCTACGACGATAAGTACATGCCTGGCCGCTCTCAGAAAATCACGCCGGCCCGGGTCGATCAGGCGATCCTCAAACGCTTGCAAGCCGAAGCACTGAAAGCCCACAAGGCTCTTGGCTTCACCGGCTACAGCCGTATCGATGGCTTCCTGCTAGAGGATGGTCGCATCCTCCTCACCGACCCCAACTCGACATCCGGCATGGCGCCTTCGTCATTCATGTTCCACCAGGCAGCCGAGGCCGGCCTCACACCGATGATGTTGGTGGACAAGATCGTTCAGTTGGCGCAGGAGGCGCACACTGAGAAGAAAGGGCCATTGGCCTAGAACGTGATGCGGGATACGCGATCCGGGATACGCGATACGCGATGCGGGATACGGGATACGCGATGCGGGATACGGGATACGGGTCTGTCATCTCGCATCCTGCATCCCGTATCCCGTATCTCGCATCCCGCATCCCGACAGGGGGGTAACAATATAACTCGCGCTCAGAGTTACAGAGACTTGGAGATTTATCAACTGGCGCACAAGCTCGCTGTCGAAGTGCACAAGATGACACTCAAGCTGCCCCGGTTTGAAATGTACGAAGAAGGCCGGCAAATCAGAAAGTCGTCAAAGTCTATCCCCAATACCATTGTGGAGGGCTTTGGCCGGCGTCGCTACAAGGGCGACTTTGTTCGATTTCTGACATATCCCGCATCTCGAATCCCGTATCCCGAATCCCGTTCCAAAGGAGCACCATGACCACTCACGCCAACCCGACTGACCAAGACCAGCGTCTCCGAGTCGGCGTCATCGTCGGTGGGCGCTCGTCGGAGAAGGAGGTCTCGCTGGACAGCGGCCGCAACATCTACTACAATCTGGACCCTTCAAAATACGAGGGCGTGCCCATCTTCATGGACTCAAAAGGCCGGCTGTGGGAGATCACGCTGCCGCTACTCGTCCAGAACACCACGGCTGACATCGAGGCCCGGTTGGAGCACGATGCCCGACGGATTCCGTACGAAGGCCTGAAGAACCACGTCGATTTCGTCTACATCGGGCTGCACGGCAAGTGGGGGGAGGACGGCTGTCTGCAAGGATTGTTGGAGCTCCTCGACCTGCCATACACCGGCGCCGGCGTTCTCGGTTCAGCCCTGGGCATGCACAAGGCCGTGCAGCGCCGCATCCTGCGCCAGGCCGGCATCGACGTTCCGAAACACCGTGTCGTCAGCCGCCGCCAATGGGGGTCTGATTCCGCGAGCGTGCAAGCGATGGTTGAAGCGGAGGTCGGTTACCCTTGCGTCGTTAAGCCGACCCGCGAAGGCTGCAGCATCGGCCTGAGCGTTGTCCGGACGCCGGAGCAACTGGGGCCGGCCATCGAGAATGCCTTGGAGTGGGACAACGACGTTCTCGTCGAGGAGTTGCTGAACGGCATGGAGATCACCGTGGCCGTCATCGGCAATGAGGAGCCGACAGCCTTCCTGCCCACCGAGACCCCACCCAAAGGCGACTTCCTGACCATCGAGGAGAAATTTCTGCCCGGTGAGGGCGAGAACATCACGCCGGCCCGCCTGCCGAAGGAAAAACTGGAGGAAATTCAGCGAATTGTGGAGCGGGCCTACAAGGCATTGCATCTGAAGGCCTACACGCGCTTCGACGGCTTCGTCGTCGGCGACCGCATCGTAGTCACCGAGCCCAACACACTGCCTGGGACTACTCCATCGTCCACCATCTTCCAGGGGCCGGCCGAGGCCGGCATGTCCCCGATGGAGCTCATCGACCGGGTCATCCAACTGTCGTTGGAGGCGCACAGGAACAAGAAGGGACCGCTTGACTGACGAGAGTCCCCAAACCTGCGGCGTTTAGCCGCCAGGTCCGGTGCTCGCTAGCCAAGGCGTTACTACTCAGCCTGCCACCGAGTCGACGAATGAATTCGCCGCCTGATACTGCGAAGTGCGTTGAAACGCACTATTCTAGAACGACAGCAACCCGTTTCAACGGGTTTCGCAATAACAGGCGGGCAATTCATTGCTCGCCGAGGCCGGCCTGAGTAGTAACGCCAAGGCTTCAGTATCCTGGGCCAGCGAGAACGATTCCCGCGTCTAAACGACGCCGGTTTTAGACGAAAATAGATCGGGGGATTCCGGCTGATTACGGAACCAGTACTAGTTCGGCCCACGGAGTGGCTACCGTGAGGTCCCTAGGCACCCGATCTTTGAAGCTATCTACAATGTAGCACAAATGTGCCGCGTCGTCAAACGGAGTTTCGCGGATCGCGCAACACGAAATACGCAATACGCAGTACACTATGCTATGGAATTCTAGTTTAATGAACTCTAGCCGCCAATGAGCAAGACAAAGCGCATCGTTCTTTCTGACATGGGGTTTCGCGGCGACACGGTCACTCGGGTTGACGACGAGACCTGGTTCGTGGCCGGCGGCATCCCAGGGGAGGAGGTGGTCGTCGAGCGGGTGAAACGCGACCGGCGCTTCGTGTACGCGCGAGTGAAGGAGGTCGTCGAGCCGGCACCCCAGCGGGTAGATCCACCGTGTCCCTACTTCGGGCGATGCGGCGGCTGCCAGTGGCAACACGTCGATTACGAGACCCAACTGGCATTCAAGACAGACCTGGTGCGCGAGCAACTGCGCCGGCGGGGCGACTTCGAAGACCCACCGGTCAGGCCGGCCATCGGCATGGACGAGCCGTGGCACTACCGCAACCAGGCGCGCTTTACCATCGGCCACGATGGCGAATTGGGATTCAACGAGCACTTCACCAGGCGATTCCTGCCCATCGACGAATGCCTCATCCTGCACCCGAAGATCAACGAGGTGCTGCACGAGTTGCAGGGCCGCTGCAGCGACGTGAAACACCAACTTGTGGTCCGCTACGGGTTCCACACCGGCGAGCTCATGGTATTCCCCCAGGTGCCTGTCGAGAACCTGCCCTTCGAGACCGGGCAGCGCTACTTCCACGAGGCCTTGCACGGACATCGCTTCCAGGTCTTCGACTCATCGTTCTTCCAGACCAACACGTTGCAGGCTGAAAGGCTGGGCCAGTTGGTGCAAGAGAAACTGGCCCTCACCGGCAGCGAGGTGGTGGTGGATGCCTACTGCGGCGTTGGCGCCTTCGGCGTGCTGCTGGCGGAGCAGGTCGGCCGCGTCATCGGCATCGAAGAATCAGCCACGGCCATCGCCGACGCTCGTGAGAACATTAAGGGGATAGACAGCCCTTCGACCCCTCGACAAGCCCCCTTCGACAAAGCCTGTCCTGAGTTTATCGAAGGGCTCAGGACGTCGCTTCAACAGGCTCAGGACGGGGCTCGGGACGGTGCAGGCTCAGGACAGCGCATTGAGCTCATCGAAGGCAAGACCGAAGAGGTGCTGCCGCAACTGGAAGGCCCAATCGACGCCGTGATCCTCGACCCACCGCGCGCCGGCTGCCGGCCTGTTGTCCTGCAGGCGCTCATCGAACTCCGGCCACCCAGGATCATCTACGTCTCCTGCGACCCATACACCCTGGCGCGCGACCTGCGCATCCTGGTGGATGGCGGCTTCGACCTGATCGAAGTCCAGCCAGTGGATATGTTCCCGCAGACGTATCATGTTGAAAGTGTAACAACCCTTTACCACCACAACACGTTTTAACGTGTTTTGGGTATCAGCCCGCGAATTCATTCGTGGGCTTGTTGCAGCAATGATTACACTTGACGATCTTCTCGCAGCCACCGCCGGCCACACCCACGGTCCCATCCACGCGACGTCGTTTCGCGACTTCGCCTTCGATTCCCGGCTGATCCAGCCCGGCGAGTTGTTCCTGGCGGTCAAGACTGAGCGCGGCGACGGCCACGACTACATCCAAGAGGCATGCGAAAAGGGCGCCGCCGGCATCCTGGCCCAGCGCCCCGTCGATTTGGACAGCCACGACGTCACCTACATTCTCGTTGACGACACCCAGGAAGCGCTCAAGGGGTGGGGCCGCTACATTCTCCGGAAACACGATGCCGAGGTCATCGGTGTGACCGGCAGCACTGGCAAAACGACAACCAAGGAAGCCATCGCCCACGTGCTGGCAGACCGTTATCAGGTTTTCAAGAATCCCGGCAACTGGAACGGTCGCTACGGGCTGCCCATCGCCCTGGGCCGGCTGCGCCCCGAGCACCAACTAGCCGTGCTGGAGATGGCCAGCGACAGCCACGGCGAGATCGCCGACCTGGCCGGCATGGCCCCGCCGAAAGTGGCCATCGTCACCACGGTCCAGCCGGCCCACCTCGATGTCTTCGGCGACCTGGATACCATCGCCCAGGAAAAGGCCGACCTGGTCCGCGCCCTGCCGGCCGACGGCACCGCGCTCCTCAACGCCGACGACCCCCGCGTCCGCGCCATGGCCGATCAAACATCAGCCAACGTCATCACCTTCGGCTTCGACCCTGGTGCGGACCTGGTCACCACTGACGTCACTATCACCCCCGAAGGCACCCGTTTCACGCTTCACGTTTCACGTTTCACGCAATACGCATCCCGCATCCCGCATCCCGTCACCCTCCCCCTCCTCGGCCGCCACTTCATCTACCCCGCCCTCGCCGCCATCGGCGTCGGCCTGTTCTACGGCGTTGATCTCGACGCCATCATCCAGCGGCTGGCGACCATGGAGCGGGTGAAAGGCCGGCTAAACCCATTGCCCGGCCGCAACGGCAGCCTGATCCTGGACGACACCTACAGTGCCAGCCCCGAGGCGTCAATCGCCGCGCTGGACGTTCTGGCCACTTTATCGGCGCGGCGCCGCGTCGCAGTGCTGGGCGACATGCCGGAACTGGGTCCCCACACCGAAACCGGGCACCGCGACGTGGGCCGGCACGCCGCAGGGATCGTCGATCGGTTGGTCACCAAGGGCGGGCATGCCCGTCTCATCGCCGAAGAGGCTGAGCGCGCCGGCCTCGCGGGTGACCGCGTGATGGTCACCTACACCACGGAAGATGCCGTGCGTGCTGCCAGCCAGGGCCTGGGGCCAGGGGACATGGTGCTGGTCAAGGGTGGCCTGGAAGCGCGCATGGAGAGCGTGGTTGGGTGGCTGTTGGCCGACTCAGGGCAGGCGGCGCAGCATCTGGTGCGCCAGGACGCCGCCTGGCAACAGATCCTCATCCTGCGCCCCGACCGCCCGACCAGGGTCGAAATCGACCTGGGTGCCATCGCCCACAACACCCGGCGGATCAAGGAAATCGTGGGGCCGGACGTGGACGTTCTGGTGACGCTGAAGGCCGATGCATACGGACACGGTGCCATCAAGGTCGCCCAGACGGCTCTCAACAACGGTGCGACCTGGCTCGGCGTCGCCTGTCTGCCGGAAGCCCAGATTCTTCGGGACGCCGGCATCGCGGCACCGATCCTGATTCTGGGCTACACGCCGGCCTGGCAAGCTCGGGACAGCCTGCGCTACGACCTTCGAGCGACCGTCTTCTCGGTCGACGTGGCACGAGCGCTGTCGAAGGCAGCCGTGGCCCTGGACCGGGAAGCGCGGGTGCACATCAAAGTTGACACCGGCATGCACCGCCTGGGGCTGTTCCCTGAAGAGGTCCCCGACTTCATCCGGGAGATCCGCGATCTGCCCAGCCTGGTCATCGAAGGTCTGTTCACCCACTTCTCGGTGGCCGACGATGCCGACGAATGGTATCGGGCGTACACCGAGCAGCAGTTGCAGCAGTTCCAGCGTGTTTTGTCGGAGCTGGAAGAGGCCGGCATCCGGATACCCGTGGTTCACGCTGCCAACAGCGCCGGCACGCTGACGTGGCCTGAGGCTCGCTTCAACCTGGTTCGGCCCGGCATCGCGATCTATGGGTTGGCGCCATCGCCGGATGTTCCGCTGCCGCCCGATTTCAGGCCGGCCCTGACCTGGAAGACTCAAATCGCCCAGGTGAAGGAGTTGCCACCTGGTTCCTACGTGAGCTACGGGGCCACGTATCGCACCGACGATCACCGGCGCATCGCCGTGATCCCCGTCGGTTACGCCGACGGGTTCCGCCGGGCACCGCGCACCTGGCGTGAAGTGCTGGTTCGTGGGCAGCGGGCGCCGCTGGTGGGTCGCGTGTGCATGGATCAGACAATGATCGACGTCACCCACATCGCCGGCGTGCGCCAGGGCGACGAGGTGGTCCTCATCGGCGAGCAGGGCGACGACCGCATCACCGCCGAGGAAGTCGCCGAAAGGCTGGGAACGATCAACTACGAGGTCGTTTCGGAGATTTTGGCCCGCGTTCCGAGAGTATCGTAGATGAAGATACGCAGACCGCCCTTTCCCCCCCTCTAACTCCCCCCAGAGGGGGGAGGACGGGCTTCCCCCCCCTCTGGGGGGGATTGAGGGGGGGGGGTAACCGGTAGCGATAAGGAGCTAAACATGCCACTATTTCTGCGCGAAGAGGATGTCGCGCGACTGTTGACGATGGACGACGCTCTTGCCGTGGTTGAGGAGGCGTTTCGTCTGCACGGCCTGGGTCAGGCAGCCAACCGGCCTCGGCAGCGGCCCCGGCTGGCGCGTAGTATCCTGCAAGTCATGCCGGCCGCCGTGCTGGGGATGGGTCTGGGACTCAAAGCCTACAGCGTGGGAACAAAAGGGGTGCGGTTCGTCGTTCTACTGTGGAACGAAGAGACGGGCGACCTGGAAGCCATGATCGAGGCCAACAGGATGGGGCAGATACGCACCGGCGCCGCCAGTGGTGTGGCTACCAGGTATCTGGCTCGGACCGACGCGGCAACGGTGGGCATGTTCGGCAGCGGAGGGCAGGCTGGCAGCCAACTGGAAGCCGTCTGCGCCGTCCGGCCGATCGAGCACGCATGGGTGTACAGCCAGACGCCGGCCCATCGCGAGCGTTTCGCCGCTGAGATGTCGGAGTCGCTGGGCATCCCCGTCGAAGCGGTGGCAGAGCCCAGGGACGTTGTCGCCGATGCGGACATTGTCATTACCATCACCAACGCATCTGAGCCGTTGTTCGATGGTGACTGGCTGCGGCCCGGTACGCACATCAACGCCGCCGGCTCGAACCGCGGCAACGCTCGGGAAATCGACACACGAACCGTGCAGCGCGCCGATCTCATCACAATCGACGACCGGGCGCAGGGCCACGTCGAGGCCGGCGATCTCATCACGCCGGTGCAGGAGGGGGTCATCACCTGGGAGGACGTGGTCGAGCTAGGGCAGGTGGTGGCCGGTCAGGCGCAAGGCCGGCCGGATGACAACGCCATCACCCTCTTCGAATCGCTGGGCATCGCCATCGAGGACGTGGCCGCTGCCCGGCATGTGTACAACAAAGCCCTTGAGGTAGGGGCCGGAGAAATGCTGCCCAAGACGATTCTCGGATAAGTGATGGTTGAAGGTTAACACGTTTCACATTCATGAAACCGGAACGGGTAGCGGAGAAGTAGCTTCACTTCGACAGGCTCAGCACAAGCCGGTGGACAAGTTGAGAGGGTAGCGACGGCGTGATGCGTGAGGATTCAATGTGTCACGTGTTACGCATCACGGATCACGGCCTGAAATGCGGTATCGAGCGGAAGCTACTTTCTACCATGCTGGGCTGTCAGATTTCGATTTTATGACCTTACAACCTGCAACCTTCAACCCGCCAACCGTGAAAGGTGATTCTGTGCTACGAACTGCTTTCTTGATTCTGGGAGCGATAGCGGTGGTGCTGATCGCAGTTGTGGCGTGTAACCAGATCGGCCTTCCGATCCCCGCTACGCCCACCCCAACAGCCACGCCAACTCCAACGGCGACTCCTACCCCCACGCCGGCCATCCCGCCCACCGCGACGCCGGCGCCCGAGGTCGAGCTCGGCCCGGTTTCGGACTTCGACGCACGCCTGAACGGCCTGGCCGTCGAGGGCAGCTTCAAGGTGGGCGAGGAACCGGTGAAGTTCACCTATCGGCCTGATCACGTCGAAGCGGATGAGGCCGGCCTGCGGGTGAGCGGCACCCTGACCTACACGTTCCTGAACGAGACCAACACGCTGTCCGATCTGGGCGCCGTGCTGACTCCCGTCGGCGACACCTGCGACAAGATTGGCGTGACGACAGATCCAGTGGAGCTGCCGCAGTTCGGCGCGACGATCCCCAGCCAGAAGTTGGAGTTAGACCTCACCGTGTTGGACCAGACCAACGCCAGCGTGCCGGCCCAGATGGCCTGCAGCGCCACGCGTCTGGTCACCGAGCAGGCCGGCAACCCCCTCACGAAACTCCTGATCAACCAGATCAACCGGCTCCTGGCACCGTAACTGCAGTCCCGAGAACGAAGAGG
>JBHIAO010000095.1:0-14932 GCA_046758565.1 Anaerolineae bacterium | reverse complement strand
CGTACACGTGTCAACCTGCTTCAAGGGCATCGTCTGGAGCGCGAAGATGGCCACCGCGTTTTCCAGCACTTTGCTAGAGAGGCGACACCCTTTGCGGCCAACTTCTTTACCCACGATGACGAGAATAAGGTTTATGTGACCGTTGAAGCAGTTGAAACAGGCTTTAGTGAGGTCATCGACGTCAGCGTGCCAGGCTCTCACAGCTTCATTGCCAATGGTTTCGGTAATCATAATACCTGCAATTTCCCAGCCACAGCCACTGAAGACGATGTAGCCAAGGCCTACATGCTGGCCTGGGAGTTGGGCTGCAAAGGCCTGACCGTGTACGTCACAGGCACTCGGGAAAAGGTGGTGCTGGAGACCAAAGCGACGCTGGAAGCAAAGCAGGAGGCGTACGCTACCACACAGCAAACCGATGACCTGAATGGGCACCTCATCAAGAAACCACGACCGCGAAAACTGCGTGGCTACACCTACAAGCAAGCCACCCCGCTCGGAACGGCGTACGTGAATGTGACTGAGGACGAGGAAGGTCACCCCTTCGAGGTTTTCCTCAACGTTGGCAAGGGTGGCAGCGACACATCAGCAGCCGCAGAAGCCATTGGCCGGCTGATCTCGTTGGTGTTGCGCTTGCCATCGCCCCGGTCGCCGGAAGAGCGCCTGCGCGAGGTCGTGGCCGAACTATCCGACATCGGTGGCGGACGCACGTTGGGCTTCGGCGCTCAGCGTGTCGCGTCACTTCCCGACGGTGTGGCTCAAGCTTTGGCCGAGCACCTGGGCCACCCACCGGTCTCCGCACCACCCCTGTCGTCGGACCCGGCTGGCAACGGCGCAGCAAGCTTTACGGACAACTACTGCCCCGAGTGCGGCCAGGCGACTCTGGTCCGTGAAGAAGGTTGCCGCAAATGCCATACTTGCGGGTTCAGCGAATGTTAGCCTAGACATACTCCCTATCAAGCGCAAGTGGTCGCCCGACCACTACGCGCGCACCTCCGACGACGATGGGCGGGGCAGGGCAGGCCTCGTCCTTCGTCGTTCTATCCCCACGAGACGTTGCCTGGATTCATCAAGTATGCTAGAATCGACAGTGAAGCAGATGTACCGAACGCGTGAGGAAATTGAGGAATTGGAGCGGCAGTGGCTTGCGCCCTACGCCGAGAAAGCAGCCGACAGCCGGGGACGCGATTATCCGAGCGAGGAGCATCCCTACCGCACGGCCTTCCAGAAAGATCGCGACCGCATCATGTATACAACAGCCTTTCGCCGGCTGCAGTACAAGACGCAGGTGTTCGTCAACTACGAGGGCGACTACTACCGCACCAGGCTGACACACACTCACGAGGCAGCGCAGATCGCCCGCACTGTCGCTCGAGCGCTGCGGGCCAACGAGGATCTGGCCGAGGCCATCACGCTTGCTCACGATCTCGGACACTCACCCTTCGGCCACTCCGGTGAAATCACCCTCGATCGCCTGATGCTGGAACGCATGGGGCTGGACCCGGATGAGCCGGCTAACCAGGGGCACGGTTTCAACCACACCGTCCAAACGCTGCGGATCGTTGAGCAACTGGAGAAACGCTGGACATCATTCCGTGGCCTCAACCTGACCTGGGAGACACGCGAGGGAATCGTCAAACACACTACCGAATACGATGAGGTCGGACGCGAGTGGCGAGACCGGTTTGAGCCCGACAAGCGCGGCTCGATCGAGGCCCAGATTGTGAATTATGCGGACGAACTGACATACAGCGCCCACGACCTGGACGATGGTCTGCGATCAGGCATGCTGAGCCCAGACATGCCGACCCTCCAGCAAGTCGCCCTGTGGCAAGAGGTTATCGAAGCTGTTAACGAACCGTACTCCGAATTGACCCGACATCGGCTGATCCGCGAACTCATCAATCGGCTGATCACCAACCTGGTTGAGACCAGCGCCACACGCATCGTTGAGGTGGCACCACGCTTTCCGGACGAGGTGCGCAGGCACCCAGAGAACCTTATCAGTCTATTGCCGGCCATGGATCACAAGGTTCGCGAACTCAAAGACTTCCTGTTCGCCAACCTGTACCGCCATCCCCGTGTGATTCGCATGTTCCGCAAGGCAGAACGGACGGTCACGGCACTGTTCGAGGCCTTTGAAGAAGATTACCGCCAACTGCCGCCGAAGACCCGTGATCGGCTCCTGGAAGTAGATCCCGGTGCCCGAGTTGGTGGTCCGCTGTCGCTTGCAGCATACCGCATCATTGCCGACTACATCGCCGGCATGACGGATCGATTCGCCCTGCAGGAATACAAGCGCCTGTTTGATCCACACGAGCGAGCATAGGGAATTGTGAATTGTGAATTGTGAATTGTGAATTGTGGACCTGCTTCGAGCCGTCATTCTCGGGATTGTTCAGGGCGCAACTGAGTTTCTTCCCGTCAGCAGTTCGGGTCACCTTGTGCTGGTGCCGTGGCTGCTGAACTGGCCGGCGCCCGGCCTTGTGTTCGACACGCTGGTGCACTGGGGCACGCTCCTGGCAGTGGTAATCTACTTCCGCGATGATCTATCGGCACTGGCACGAGCATGGCTGGCCAGCATCCGAGAATGCAGCCTTAATCCGGACCCCGATCGTCGGCTGGCGTGGCTCATTCTGATTGGCACTATCCCGATCGGCCTGGCCGGCCTCCTTTTCGAGAATTTCTTCGAGGGCCTGTTCGGACGTCCAGGCCTGGCAGCCGGCCTCTTACTGGTCACTGGCCTGCTCCTGATCGCCAGCGAGCGCTGGCACCGCCCAAGGAGACAAGGAGAGGGGGGGACAAGGAGACAAGGGGAGAGGTCTCCTTGTCCCCTTGTCCCCTCCTCCCCTTGTCCCCTTACCATTGCCGGCGCGCTTTTCATCGGGCTCGCCCAGGCTTTGGCTATTGCACCAGGAATCTCTCGCTCAGGCGCGACGATCGCAGCCGGCCTGCTCGTTGGACTCAGCCGCCAGGAATCCGCTCGCTTTTCGTTCCTGTTGGCCATGCCGGCGATTCTCGGAGCGGGTGTCCTCCAACTGGTGGACTTGATGGAGAGTGGCACAGCGTTGACCCAGTTGCCGACGCTGATCATCGGGTTCATCGCAGCCGGCGTCACGGGCTATCTGGCGATCCGGCTCCTGCTGGACTATCTCCAGCGCCACACGCTAAACGTCTTCGCCGTTTACTGTTGGATTGTCGGGTTGATGGGGCTGGTTGTGTACTGGCTGAGGTAGTAAAAGGGGAACTTAGGGGAACTAAACGGAACTAAGGGGAACTGAGAGTGCGTCGTCCAGTTCCCCTTAGTTCCGTTTAGTTCCCTTTAGTTCCTCTGAGTTCCTCTTTCAGGTAACGATTGAACAACGTGACGAAGCTTTTGTGTGCGATCTTCCTGGTGCTAGTGTTGGTTGGCTGTGCCAGTTCAACGCCGACACCGCCGGCTGAGCCGATTGAACTTCGTCTTGCCACGATCCCCCCTCTCAGCCGGCTCGCCCAGGATCTGTCGCAGAACTTCTCCCAGACGTACCCTTATGCCAGGTTCGAACTCAGCGTGATGTCTGCTCGAGAAGCCATCGACGCCGTTGCCAGGCGGGACATCGATGTCGCGCTGGTGGCGGAGCCTATCGATCCGGGTCGCGGAAGTTTGAAATCGACGCAGATCGGACGGCAGGCGGTTGTGCTGGCCGTGCATCCTTCGAACCCCGTTGAAGCGTTGACCTGGGACCAGGTGCGCGACATCTTCTCGGGGCAGGTGTGGGATTGGGCAGCGGTTGATGCTCGATGGCAGAGTCAGGAGATTCTGGTAGTAAGCCAGCACGCTCGGGCGGTGTCGCGACTGGCGTTCGAAAAACACGTGATGGAGGGCATTCGAGTGACGCCCCGAGCCATCGTGGCCACGGGCGATGAAGTTGCGGGCAAGCTGATCGCCGAAGAGCCGGCAGCCATTGGCTACCTGCTGGCCGGCGTCGCCAGCGACAGCGTGAAGGTGCTAACCATCGAAGGCACAGAACCAAGTGCGTCAGCGGTGAAGACCGGCGCCTGGCCCATCACACGCCCCATCAACCTGGTGACACACATCGACGCCAACGTCTACGTGCTGGACTTCGTCGACTTCAGCCGGGGCTCGCTCCGCTAGCAACCCCTGACGGCCAGCCGCTGATAGACCATCCGCCCAGTAGACCAGGAGACTAATAGACCACTAGACTAATAGACTAACAGACCAATGGACAAACTTGCGCTTTCCACCATGTGGCTTCAACGTCGCTTTGATCATCTGATTCCGTTCTTCGAAGCCGGCCACGAGATGGGCTTCCAGGCTTTCGAGTTCAGCCACATTCTGTACTCGCGCTTCTTTGATGGCGTGGAACCCGGCGACTACCGAATCGCCGCCGTGCATGATCCTTGCCCACGGCCAAACGCCGGCCCCGGCCAGTTATCCGCCGTGGATGCGACGGAGCGCCGCCGTGCAGTAGCGGCTGCCAAAACCACCATAGACACGGCGGTTCGGTTCGGTGCCAAGGCTGTCGTGCTCCACATCGGGCGCGTGGACGGGATCGGCCGGCACGAGCAGGCACTGCGCGATCTTCACCGGCGAGGCCAGTACGGCATGCCGGCTTACGAAGCGGCGAAAGAGCGGCTGATCAACGCTCGTGCTGAGCGCGCGCCGGCCCATCTGACGGCGGTGCGCCGGAGCCTTCGGGAAATTGTGGAGCACGCCGAAACACGCGGCGTTCGTGTCGGGCTGGAGAATCGCGTCCACTACTTCGAGGTGCCGTCGTTCGACGAAATGCAGGAACTCCTGGATGAGCTGCCAGCTGACGTCGTCGGTTTCTGGTATGACACCGGCCACGCCCGTGTGCTGGACAACCTCGGCATTGTCCCCTACTTGACCTGGGCTGAGACTTTCAGGTCACGGATGATCGGCGTGCACTTCCACGACGTGGGCGGTCTGCGCGATCACCTGCTCCCCGGCATGGCCGAGATCGACTTCAGTGCTGTGGCACCCCACATCCCCGACGACGCGGTCCGAACGTGCGAGTTTGACTGGCACTTTGCACCGGTGGGGGTAAGGGCCGGCGTGGAGCACCTGCGGCGAGCGGGTTGCTCTTTGTGAGGATTTATCGCCGAATATATCGATCGACTTTCCCGAAGAGGTAGGCGACGAACACGTTGGTCTCTTCGGCAGGCTCAGGACAAGCATTGGTCGTTGGTCGTTCATCAGTCATGACAGCGCGTCACGCAGTTTTGCGCGTTCCGACGGTGGGAGCGATTGGCCGAGCGCCGCCAGGGTATCCACGAGCAAGTCCAATGGCAGGGCGGTCAGCACGTCAGGCAGGGCCTGGGCGACGGTGTCCGGGGGGAGCGCCGTCAGCACGTCGGGCAGGGCCTGGGCGACGACGTCCGGGGGCAGAGCGGTTAGCACATCGGGCAGGGCCTGGGCGACGACGTCCGGGGGCAGAGCGGTCAGCACATCGGGCAGGGCCTGGGCGACGACGTCCGGGGGCAGAGCGGTCAGCACGTCGGGCAGGGCCTGGGCGACGACGTCCGGGGGCAGAGCGGTCAGCACATCGGGCAGGGCCTGGGCGACCATGTCCGAGGGCAGCACCGTCAGCACGTCAGGCAGGGCCGATGCAAGTTCGCCAGCCGGCAAGACCTCCGCCGCCACCACCAGCACCTCTTGCGCATATCGCGCCCCCGCCATTTCCAGCACCGCCAACTCCGGCCGCGGTCGCGGCACCTCCCACAGCCACCCCACCTCCAGCGCAAAGCCGTCTATCACCTCCGAGCGGTACACTCCAGCCCCACCAGCGAACACTGAGTCGTAGACCCCGGCTGCGTTCAGCCGATAGAACTCAGCCGTGTACTCCAGGCCGTTGAGCAACCAGTACTCCCGCACCCCCACGGCGGCGTACTCCAGGTACTTCTCCTCACGATCCGTCCCTATCGTGCCAGGCGACACGATCTCGATCGCCACGTCGGGGGCTCGCTCCAGGCGCGGCGTGTCCTGCTCCAGTTCGTGGGGGGCCGCCACGAACAGGATGTCCGGTTCGCGACCCGGAAGGCCCGCCCCGGGCTTGACCTGAAACGGGGCACTGATCACCTGCCCCAGCTCGAAGGCCTGGGTGTAGATGCGCAAGACGGCGGTGAGGAAATCGCTGATGTCCTGATGCCCGAATCTGGGAGGGGATGGCATGATGATCTCTCCGTCGACCCATTCCGCGATGCGGCTGTCTGGAGCCCACTCAAAGAATTCTTCGTAGCTGACCTTGCGGCCGGCGCCGGGCAGGTCTGGATCAATGTCACGAGTGAGCGTCCCTTCGACAGGCTCAGGACACCGCTGGCTGGTGCGGGAGGGCGTGGTCGCCATAATGAGCTTCTCCTCTGGACAGATGTGACGAACGCTTGACGCTTGTACTGGCTATTGTAGCACACAACGGGCCGGCGGGCAAGATAGTCACGGGAGTGCCGTCGAGGCGGATCGATTGGCGGCTCAGGCCGGCCGACGCCGAAATGCCCAGCCACGCCCTGCTGGTCCGCGCCGGCACTGATTCGCAAGCAGTTGCGTGAATAAGGATTTGCATAATTTAAGGAAAGGTGTTATACTATATCATAACGTCGGAGACTTCTGCGAAAAGTGGTGGGTAACCCTCCACTTTTCTTCTTGTGGGACGACTTTCATGGAGAATGGAAGATGGAGAATGGAAGATGGAGAATGGAACCGGATAGGGCAGATTCCATTTTCCCCTCTCCATTTTCCCTCTTCCATGTTGGGAGGAACGAGTAGGAGAGATGAGAAACGATCTCTCACGAGCGATTCGGCACTTGGCATCAGAACGCAGTCTGCCCGAGGATGTTGTGATGCAAGCCCTTGAGGCAGCGATGATCGCGGCATACCGCAAGACACCAGACGCGTGGGCCCAGAACATTCGCATCGGTGTGGATCCGGACACCGGTGAGAGCAAGGTCTACGCCCAGTTCGCTGTGGTCGAGGAAGTCCAAGATCAGCGGAGTCAGATGTCGGTCGAGAAGGCCCACAAGATCGATCCCGAAGTCGAACTCGGCGGGGTCGTTGAAATAGATGTAACACCGAAGGATTTCGGACGTATCGCGGCCCAGACCGCCAAGCAAGTCATCCTGCAGCGTATCCGGGAAGCCGAGCGAGAGGCAACCTACCACACCTATGCCGACCGCGAAGGTGAGATCGTTCAGGGGACAATTCAAAACACGAATCCGGACGGCATTACAGTGGGTCTGGACAAAGCTGAGGCGCTGCTGCCGCGCGCTAACCAGATACCGACTGAACGGTATACGCGCAATCAGCGGCTTCGAGTATATGTTCAGGAAGTTCGGAAGACGTCTAAGGGCCCGGAAATCGTCGTCTCGCGCACCCACAAGAACATGTTGCGTCGGCTCATGGAGGTCGAGGTCCCGGAGATCTTCAACGGATCTGTCGAGATCAGGGCCATCGCGCGTGAGGCCGGCTCTCGCTCCAAGGTCGCTGTCGCAGCCCGCCAGGAAGGCGTGGATCCTGTCGGTGCCTGCGTTGGCATCCGTGGCGTACGCATCCAGGCTCTGGTGAACGAACTCAGCGGTGAGAAAATCGACGTGGTCGCCTGGGACCCCGACCCAGCCGTGTTTATCGCCAATGCGCTAAGCCCAGCTCAGGTGACCAACGTGCGCCTCGTCGATGCACCAGAAGGCCGAACGGCCGAGGTCGTCGTGCCAGATCGGCAGCTTTCACTAGCCATCGGCAAGGAAGGACAGAACGCACGTTTAGCTGCAAAGCTCACAGGCTGGCGCATCGATATTAAGAGCGAAAGTGAAGCGGCTGAGGAAGCCATGCGTCGCCTCCAAGAAGAGGCGCTGCGTGCGGAGAAACTTAGGGAGATCGAGGCAGCCCGCGCGTTGCTGGCAGAAGCCAAGGCTGCTGCAACGGGTCAAGAGGCTGAGCTGGATATTGCCGACGCGGAAGGCAAGACTGAGACTCTGGAAGAGCGGATCGAACCTGAAGGTCTCGAGAAGGTCGACGCCGCCGAAGAAGAGGCCGAACCAGAACCGGAAGCAGTGCCCGAGGCAGAGCTGATTTCTGCGGAGGCGGAACCTGAAGCTGAGCCAGCTCAACCGGCTACACCTGATTTGAGGGAAGAGGAAGCTGAGGTTCAAGTGAAAGTCGAGGCTGCGGGGGCAGCGCCGGTGGTTGAGGCAGCACCTCTCGCGATCGACTGGGAAGAGCTCATCGAGAAAGAACATGAGTTCGAGGAAACCGCCGAGCCCCTTCCAAAAAAGGCCAAGAAGAAGCGCAAGCAGCACCGACTTGAGTATGACGAGGATCTGGGTGAAGTCGTGGCTCGCAAGCGCCGTAAGCCGGGTCGCCAACCGGATCGCTGGAAGAGTGACATCGACCGCTGGCGGTGGGGTGATTTCGAAGGCGTCGAGGACTGGGAAGACGCGCTGAAGGCCCTGGACGAAGATGAAGTGGACGATAGAGACTCCTTGGACGACGACGAGAAAGACGAAAAGTAGCACGCGCGAGGGAGATAGGTGACCAAACGCCGACGTCGTATTTCGCAGCGAACCTGCGTCGGATGCCGTCAGGTGGCTGCCAAGCGTTCGATGGTACGAATTGTCCGAACACCTGAAAACGGCGTTCAGTTGGATCTGACAGGCAAGTTGCCGGGACGGGGAGCATACCTGCATGAGGATCCCGCCTGCTGGGAAGCTGCATTAACAAGAAATCGTTTGGCGCAAGCCCTCAAAACCGAACTGTCACCAGAGGAACAAAAGATGCTAGCTGCTCGAATGGTAGAGCTGGCGAAAGCGCCTGCAGAAACAAGCGATGGCGCAAAATAGGCGCGCTACAGAGGGGACAAAGAGAGGGGGAGACAAGGCGACAAGGCGACCTCTTTTCCCCATCTCTCCTTGTCACCCTGTCACTGTGTCACCCTGTCATACTGGTCAGGCCGAGAGGGAGGCCATGGCGACGCCGTAGTTGCCGCACAGGCTCCGATCGCCCACGCCTAGTCGTGCGATCAGGCACGAGCTCGGACCTATTTGTCATATTATGGCGCGCCCGTTTCTCGGACGCGCTTTTGTATTCTTGTAACCGAACTAGCGACGCAGTAAGTAGTCTTCGGTGAGACCGAGGGCCGGCCATGGGACAACTTTGATGATACCAGAAGAAAGGGGAATGACATATGGCGGAACCTGGTGTGAAAGCTCGCACTGAGCTTGATCGAAGTGACCGCGAACCAATTGAAATCCCGCCAATGATTTCGGTCCGGGACCTATCAGAGATAATGGGAGTCAGCCCTATTGATCTCATTAAAACCCTGATGGCCAATGGCATTATGGCCAATATTAATCAGACAATCGACTTCGAGACGGCCGTCATTGTTGCTGAGGATATGGGTTATGCGCTGGTGCTGGAAGGCACGCTGGCCGAGCCTGAGATAATAGAGGAAGCGGACGCCGTTGCAGAGGCTGAAGCGGTTGTCGAAGCTGAGCCGGAACCGCCCCCGCGCCGGCAGATGTTCATCGAGCCAGGAGAACCGGTTGAACCCCGGCCACCTATCGTCACTGTACTCGGCCATGTCGATCACGGGAAAACCACCCTATTGGACACTATCCGTCACACAAACGTAGCCGGCGGCGAAGCTGGGGGCATTACCCAACATATCGGTGCGTATCAGGTCGAGCAACAAGGCAAGAAGATCACCTTCATCGATACGCCAGGCCATGAGGCGTTTACCGCAATGCGAGCCCGGGGCGCCCAGGTGACTGACATTGCCGTTCTGGTGGTTGCTGCCGATGACGGCATCATGCCCCAGACCCTGGAAGCCATCGACCATGCCCGCGCCGCCCAGGTCCCGATTGTCGTCGCGTTGAACAAAGTTGATCTCGCCACAGCTCGAGCCGAGCGCGTTATGCAGCAGTTGGCCGACCGCGGCCTGGTCCCTGACGCATGGGGAGGCAACACCTTCGTCGTTCCCATCTCGGCGCTGCGCCGCGCAAGTATTGCAGAACTTCTGGACGCCGTCCTGCTGGTGGCCGAATCCGTGGAACCGGTGGCGAATCCGAACAAGCCAGCCGCCGGCACGGTCTTGGAAGGTAAGTTGGACCGCAGTCGCGGCGTCACTGCAACACTGCTGGTTCAGGCTGGTACGCTCCACACGAGCGATACGGTTGTGGCTGGAACAGCGTACGGACGGATCCGTGCCATGTTCGATGAGCGTGGCACGCCGGTGAGGAAAGTCGGCCCGTCGACCCCAGTGTCGGTACTTGGTTTGAACAAGGTGCCAACAGCCGGCGAGATCTTCGAAACCGTCCAGGACGAGCGGGCTGCCCGAGCCATCGTAGCGGCGCGGGAAGCAGAGGAGGCCGTAGGCATGCGCCGCGCTGTACCGGCGAGCCTGGACGAGCTCTTTGCCCGGATGCGGGCCGGCGCAGCCAAGGAACTCAACTTGATTGTGAAAGCCGACGTGCAAGGGTCACTCGAGCCCATTCGCGCTCAGTTGGAGCGTCTGGGGACGGACGAGCTTAAAGTCAAGCTTCTGCATATGGGGACGGGCACCATCACTGAAAACGATATTATGCTGGCATCCGCCTCGGATGCTGTGGTCGTCGGATTCAATGTGCCGGTTGACAGTATTGCCGAACGCCAGGCCGAAATCGAAGGGGTCGAGATTCGGCAGTACAACATCATCTACAAGCTTACCGAGGACATTCAGAAAGCGCTTGAAGGTCTCTTGGAGCCCGAATATGAGGAGCACCTCATCGGAGAGGCAGAGGTTCGAGCCGTGTTCTCGATCCCACGGGTTGGCAAAGTGGCCGGCTGCTATGTCACCGATGGTAAGGTCCGGCGCGGTGCCACCGCGCGTTTGTTTCGAAATGGCGATATGGTGTACGAGGGTGAAGTGGCCTCACTAAAACGATTCACCGAGGACGTTCGCGAAGTCGCCGAAGGATATGAATGCGGCCTGGGTCTGACGTACTACGATGACTACGAAAAGGGCGACATCATCCGAATCTACGAAGAGCGACGCGTCCGATAACCCATGGCAACAACGCGACGACAGAAACGCTTAGGTGAGTTACTGAAGGAGGAACTCGGCACACTGCTGCTCCGTGAGGTTCGAGACCCACGATTGGCTGGTGTCACTGTGACCAGCGTCGAAATCAGCCCAGACCTGGGGCACGCGCGGGTGTACATCAGCCTGATTGGCGACCAGACTGAGAAGACCGATGCTCTGAACGCACTGAACCACGCCGGCGGATTCCTGAGGCGCCAGATCGCGCATCGGCTTGACCTGCGACACGTCCCGAGGTTCACCTTTCACTTCGACGAAGCCATCGAACGTGGACAGCATATTCTCGACATACTCCACCAGATTGAAGGAGAAAGTGAGGGCCAGGAGACATAGCATGGACAGCAGTGTAAAAGACTGGTCTCCGATCCTGGACGCCGGCCTGGGAAAGCCGGCCTTGGAACTTGCCCAACACATCACGAATGCGGAGCACATTTACCTGGGTACGCATGTCGACCCGGATGGCGATGCCATCGGGTCGCTGCTCGGTATGGCCTGGATGCTCAGAGATGTGGGCAAGGAAGTGACAGCGGCCTGTGCCGACCCGGTGCCAGAGACCTATGCGTTTCTCCCTGGCAGCGATGGCGTGACACATGACCCGCCGGCCGACGAGGACTTGATCATTAGCCTGGATGCCGGCGGCCTGGATCGACTTGGCAGGCTCTATGTCCCTGATCGCTTCGTCGGCCGGCCTGTCGTCAACATCGACCACCATGTCACCAACACTCGGTTTGGTGACGCCGTGCTGGTCGATCCGGAGGCGGCGGCGACGGCTGAAATTCTGTACTTGCTCCTGGATCGGCTGGAATTACCGCTCACGCTCCCGGCTGCCACTTGCCTCCTGACGGGTATCATAACCGACACCCGAAGCTTTCGCACTTCCAACACCACGTCCCGGGTGCTGCAAGTGGCAGCGCTGCTGGTGCAATCGGGAGCACCGTTACCCGACATCACGCAGCAGGTTTTTGAGAGCAAGCCAATATCCTCGTTGCGCCTGCTAGGTCAGGCGCTGGAGGCGATGCATAGGTCGGATCGGATCATCTGGTCGCATGTGACGCAGGACATGTTTCGTCGGTGCAACGCCAGGGCCGAGGACGCCAACAGCATCATCAACCTCTTGAACAGCACGCGCGAGGCCGACATGGCCATCCTGTTCCGCGAAGACGCCGACGGCAGTGTCGATGTTGGCTTCCGATCGAAGCCTGGCGTCAACGTGTCGGAGATCGCCGTGGCACTAGGGGGCGGCGGCCATCCACAAGCATCGGGCTGCCGGCTCTCCGGACCGCTGCCAGAGGTTCGCGAATTCGTTCTGGCCACGGTCCGCGCGATGCGTGATGGAAAAGTGGAGTGACACCGGTGACGGACATTCAATCGACATGTGCGGCCTGCAAGTTCAAAGGAGACAAGGCGCTGGCCAGTGAGGTGCTGAAGAAGCTACAACAGAAGACCCCGCCGTTTTCGGGTATATTCAACATCGACAAGCCCGCCGGCCTGACGTCCCACGACGCGGTGCAGGCAATCCGGGGAGCGTCAGGCGAGCGTCGAGTGGGTCATGCCGGCACTCTCGACCCGATGGCAACGGGTGTCCTCCTGGTGTGCATCGGAACCGCTACGCGGGTGACCGAGTTCCTGATGGAACACCCTAAGCGGTATCGCGCGGAGATTACCCTGGGTGTCACCACCGACACCCTCGACGCCGAGGGTCAGGTCACCAGTATCTCTGACGCCGTCGACGTGAGTCGACAGGATGTAGAAAGGGTGCTGGAGACGTTTGTTGGCACGATTCAGCAAGTCCCGCCGATGTATTCAGCGTTGAAAAAGGACGGCAGGAAGCTCTATGAGTTGGCTCGCCAGGGGATCGCGGTTGAACGTGAGCCGCGTGAAGTGGAAATTCAACGACTGGAGATTGTGGAGTGGGCTCCGCCCCGCGTCACGGTGGATGTTACGTGTTCGAAGGGCACCTACATCCGTGCTCTCGCGCGAGATGTGGGCGAAATGCTAGGGGCTGGAGCTCACCTGAGTGGCCTGACACGTACTGCCAGCGGGCACTTCACCGTGGAAGATGCCAGCGATTTGGAAACCGTCATCGAAGCCATCAAGGATGGACGGTGGATGCTTCTCATCCACCCATTGGACGAAGCGCTGCTGGACTATGAAGCGATGATCGTCGATCGGACAACAGAAGAAAAAATCCGCCATGGCCAGATGGTCGACGCACCACCACCCTTCGGCAGGGCTCAGGGCAGGCCTAGCGACACGCCATATGCCCGGGCCTATTCACAGGATGGTCGCTTCATCGCCGTGATGCGATACATAGAATTGGCCCACAAGTGGCAACCCAACAAGGTGTTCACGAAAGCAGACTAGACCGATGGAAGTTGTCCACAAGCTGACAGCCTTGAAGCCGGACGTTGATACGTTCCTGGCTATTGGAAAATTCGACGGCGTACACCTGGGCCACCATCATCTGCTGGATCCAATGATCAAAGCAGCTCAGGCCGAAGGCGCTCAGAGCGCAGTCATCACGCTCCACCCGAATCCGTTGGAAGTACTCGGCCCTGATCGGCGGGTAGAGTACCTGACAACCCTGGAAGAACGGGTTCAGCGGCTCGGGGACCTGGGCCTGGACATCGTGATCATCATGCGGTTCGATGCAACGGTCGCGCAAACGCCGGCTCGTCGTTTCATGGAAACGATTACGGCCCACATCCGCGTGAGGCGGTTGTGGGCCGGCCCGGGATTTGCCCTCGGAAGAGGCCGTGAGGGTGACGTTGACTTTCTCCGCGCGCTAGGTGCGGAGCTTGACTACTCCGTCCAGGTTGTGGATCCGATGCACGTCGGGGGCGAGGTGGTGAGCGGCACACGAATCCGCAGCCTGTTGCGCGATGGTCGCATCGGCCAAGCCAGTGTATTGATGGGTCGGTTGCCCACGCTGCGCGGTGAGGTCGTGGCCGGCACATCTCGGGGTCACCAGCTCGGCTACCCCACGGCCAATCTCCGAACGCCGGAGAAGCTGCTCGTGCCGGCCAATGGCATCTACGCTGTCCGCGTGCAGTTGGAAAGTGAAAGGCTCGACGGCGTCGCCAGTATTGGCGTCAGACCGACCTTCGAAGACGCTGGCGATCGGACGGTCGAGGTTCACATCTTTGACTTCGAGCGTGATATCTATGGCCGGCAGTTGACTCTGGAGTTCGTGGGTCGGCTGCGGAATGAGAGAAGATTTGACCACATCGATGCACTTATCGCGCAGATAGACCAAGACGCAGCCAATGCTCGCGCCATCCTGGCGCCACAACCGATTCCTATGCTAGCAGCAAACCCAGGAACCTTCGAATTCGAGGAAATCGAACACACAGCGGACGTGGGACTTCGCGTCCGAGGCAAGGATCTCGCTCAGCTTTTCGTGAATGCTGCCCGGGGCATGTGGACGCTCATCATGCCAGATATCGATGCAGTGGAGCCGGCCGTCACTCGCAAGATCGAGCTGGAAGCGATGGACCTGGAAGTGTTGCTCGTCGATTGGTTGAGCGAACTGTTGTTTCTCCATGAGACCGAGCACGAAGCCTACAGCCAGTTTGCGGTCCACGACATATCACCGACGCATCTTCGAGCTGAAGCCAGGGGCGGGCCTGTGAATGGCCACACCCTCCGCAAGCACATTAAGGCTGTGACGTTTAATGATCTGTCGATCGAGGAAACCGCCGAGGGGTTTATTGCCACGGTTGTTTTTGACGTATGATGCCGTGAAACGTGAAACGTAAAACGTGATGCATAACGATTGTGTTTCGTCCTTTGCTCCTTACGGCGTTACTCCGCAACATTTGCGTCATGTGCGTGAATTATCGCCTCGT
>JBHIAO010000094.1:0-14985 GCA_046758565.1 Anaerolineae bacterium | reverse complement strand
GTGATGCGGATGCCGGCCCCCCTGCTCTTGTAGCGCTTGTTGAGCGCTATCAGGACAGCCGTCAGGCCCTCGACGGCAGCGGCATTGATCAACGGGCCGGCGTCGAAGGCGCGCATGCCGGCCTTGCCCGCAAGCTCGATGGCGACTTGTTTGGCATCGTCATGGTCGGTACAGACCAGGACATCTGATTCGATTTCGTGATCCAGGTCTCGGAGATGGCCGGCGGTGATGTTCTGAAAAGCTGCCACCACGGCCACGTGGTCCCCCAGGAACTGCTGAGCTTCGACGGCCGCCGAGCCAGCCTCGAGCAGGCGAACGCGCCCGGGGTTCTTGGGGTCGATAGGTGCCGTCACGTCGATCAGGATCTTGCCACTTAGGGCCGGTTGGATGTCTTTTAGAATCGCTCGGTGAGCTGCGTAGGGGACCGACAGGACGACAATGTCACCGGCCTGCGCCGCGTCTCGGTTCGCCAGGCCCCGAATGAGCGCCTGGCCCAGCGTTCCGTTCAGCTCGCCGGCCACGCGTTGAGCCTTTTCCAACTGGCGCGAGCCGATGACCACGTCCAGGCCGGCCCTGGCCCAGCGCAGGCTGAGCCCCGACCCTTCCTTCCCCGTCCCGCCGATCACCGCAATGGTCGTACGGGCATCAGCCATCCTCGGTAGAATCCTCCTCGTCGTTGTCGAATGCACCGTGCTCTTTCAAGAACTCTTCCATGCGCGCTACGAAGCGTTCCGCGCCGGCCAGCAGTCGGACTGTCTGAGCTTCGTCGGGCACAAACCGTGGTTCGTAGTCGCTGTCCTCACGTATCTCGCGGAGTTCCTTGAAGATATCCTTATGCTCTTCCTCGATATGCCCTGGCTTCACCAGGAACTGACTCAACGCTGCCTGCACGCCGCTGTGCTTGCTGCGAACCACGTTTAGGGCGAAGAGTGCTGCCACCAGGGCGTAGTGGGCGGCGTAGTAGGCTTTGGAGTTTGTGGCTCTAAGTCGCTTACCCTTTCTCAAATATCGGGCATCGTCGAGAGCGTCACGCGCCAAGCCCAGGTAGATGTTTATGGTTTCCTTGGTTGCCTTGTCCATCACTCGTGGTTCTCCCTCCTCGAAATCCAGTGGCACGGCCTCCTCCTCGACCCGCCACTGCTTGGGATCCCACAGCTCTACGCCGTCACGGCGCACATTCACATAGAGCGGATCGCGCAGCCACTGGTGTTCCTGGTATTGCTCGGCTGACATGACCAGGATGCTCCAGTAGGGCTCATCCCGACTCAGGTGCTTGATGATCCCATCGACTTCTGACTTGCCGTCGCGCGTCACGATCAGGAGGTCGATATCCGACTCGGGTTCGTAGTCGCCGCGGGCGCGGGAGCCGAAGAGGATGACACGGGCGATTTGGTCTCTGCATTCTCTCTCAAGTTGGTCCAGGAGGTTGGCCACGGTATCGCGTTCCGGTGCCGTCAGGTAACCGGCGCGGGATTCGCGCAACCACTTCCCTCGCTCCGTCTCAGCCATCCTCAGCCCCTCGACCGTTCCTCGAAGCGTTTCCAAACGCCGCCTGCCACTTCCCTGGCCTGTGCGGTGATGGCTTCTTCGTCCAGCGTCAGTAGTGCGCGGTCTTTCATCAACAGTCGGCCACCGCAGATGGTGTGCGTCACGTGCGAACCGTCCACGCCGAACACGATGTGCCATGGTAGGTTGCCGGCTGTCAGTGGCGTTGGGGGTTGGTAGTCCAGCAAGATGATGTCCGCATAGGCGCCAGGCGACAGCTCGCCGATGGGTTTCGGGAAGAACATGTTGGCCAGCCGGGCGTTGTTGGTCACGGCCATCTCCAGCACTTGATCGGCGCCCACCAGACGCGGGTCGCGGCGGTGCACTTTGTGCAACAGATACGCAGTCTTCATCTCCGTGAACATGTTGTTGGAGAAGCCGTCGTTGCCCAGACCGACCCGCATCCCGCCCCGCAGCATGGCCGGCACGTCGGCCACGCCGACGGCGTTGTTCATGTTCGAGCGTGGCTGGTGGGTCACCCACGTGTTGGTGTCTCGCAGCACTTCCATCTCCCACGCATCGACGTCGATGGCGTGGGCCACGATGGTTTTCTCTCCCAGGATGCCCCGCCGATACAGGCGGTCGATGGTTCGAAGCCCGTACCTTTCCAGGGCGTCGTTCCGGTCAGCCGGCCCTTCGGCGGCGTGAATGTGGAAGCCCACGTCTAGAGTCTCCGCCACCGCCACGCATCGTTCCAGCGTCGCGTCCGACAGCGTCAACGAGGCGTGCAGCCCAAACGTGCCAGCCAGCAGCCCAACCCCTTTTCCCCTTTTTCCCTTTTTCCCCTTTTCCCCTTTCACCTTTCGAATGAACCGCTCATTCTCCCGAATTCCTGCTTGAGCCACCTCCGCCCCATCCCGATCCGTCACCTCGTAGCACAGGCATGCCCGCAGGCCGGCTTGCCCCACGGCTTCGGCGATGATATCCAGGGAGCCGTCGATAGCGCGATTGCTGGCGTGGTGGTCAATCAGCGTGGTCGTGCCGTGGCGGATGGCGTCGGCCAGGGGCACCAGAGCGCTGTAGCGGACGGCCTCCTCATCCAGGCTGCGATCCAGTTGCCACCACAGCCGGGCCAGAATCTCAGGGAAATCCTTCATCGGCGGGCCCGGAATCGCCATACCGCGGGCGAAGGTGCCGTAGAAGTGCGTATGGGCGCAGATGTTGCCGGGCATAACCAATTTGCCGCCGGCATCCAGCACGTTTGCGTCGGGGTGCCGGGCCTGCAGATCGGCCGTCGTTCCCACGTCGGTGATGCGGTCCCCGTGGATGTGGAGAGCGCCGTCATCGATGACTTGCCACTCGCCACCGAAGGTAACGACAGCGCCGTGGATAATCAGCATAATTGCATCACCCCGTTTGCCTCCGTCCAGGTACGACCAGCACCGGCCGCTGTGTGCGGTCAATGACCCGGCGGGTGATGTTCCCCACCAACAGCCGGCCGATGGGGCCAGCCGGCACCGACGAGCCGATTACGATGAGATCGTAGTCACCCTGAATTGCCTCACGGATGATCTCCTCCTCTACCAGACCGTGGCGCAACTCGATGTGGCCTTCAACTTTCTGGTCGTCCATAATCCGGACACCTTCACGCAATGAACGGCCCTCGACTGTGTCCGATTGCATCAGCTCGGTCAGCGTTTCGTCCATCTCTCCCAATCCGGTGTACATCTGAGGGACTGGATTTGTGACGTGCAGCAATGTTTCCCTGGCACCAAGCGTGCGGGCCAGTTGCGCGCCAAAACGCATAGTTGGCTCGCTCTCCGGGCGCCCGCCTGTAGTGACCAGGATTTTCTTGATCTGTGGCCGTGCCTGGCGGACAATGAGAACTGGGATGGTAGCATGCTCAAGGACACGGAACGACACCGAGCCCAGCAGGAAACGTGTCAGGCGTGAGCGCCCTCGGGCACCTATCACGATAAGATCGTAGTTACCCTGTTCAATTTCCTGCAGAATCTCTTCGGCCGGATGGCCGTGGCGCAGTTTAGTGGTGTGTTCAATACCGCGCTCCTCTAGCAGCCGGCCCGAGTCCGCGATGGCTCGTCGCGCCACACCATCTCTGTCGGCCTGCTCGGCCACGCCGAGCACGGTCATCCTGGCGCCGGCCTGGGCTGCAAGTTGACAGGCAAACTTGACAGCCTCTCGAGCGTGTTCTAAGCCGTCGGTAGTCACGAGAATGTGCATTTCCCAACACCTCACCTCGGTTGAGCCTACATGGATAACTTGGCGATGACCAAGGCCGCACCAATGAGTGGCAGCACTGAGAAAGCCAGCCGAATTCTCGGCCCACTGACGTAGCGTGTGGAGACCGCGCCGATCTGTGCCCCGATTGCTGCACCTGTCTGCATCACCAAGGCCATGAGAATGTCCACATTGCCTTTCACGGCGTGGGTCAGTGTGCCGAAGCCGGCAGAGATCACAATTTCAAAGAGGTCTGTGCCCACGGTCACATGAGTAGGGACACCGATCAGGTATACCAGGAGGGGCATGCGCACGAAGCCGCCTCCCACCCCCAGGGCTCCAGCCAGCAAGCCGGTGATGAACCCAACCCCCACCACGACCCAAAGGGAGACAGAAGCGATACCGGACGTCGGAAATGAGATCATCGGCGGCAGCTCAATGCTGTGCACGCGCCGGGTGGCTCCTTCAAACCCCAGCGCATCCTGAACCGGCAGACGATCGGTGCGGGTCATGCGCAAGGCTCGCAGGCTCTCCCACGCTGTGAAGAAGCTGATGACGAGCAGGATGACCACATAGGACACCCCAATTACCTCGTCCACTGCGCCGACGTCTTTTAGTGCCTCGACTATCCGCGCCCCAGCTTCGACGCCTGGGATGGTGCCTACCACCATCAACAGCCCCAGCTTGATGTCCACGTGGCCCAGAGCGCGGTGGCGCCTGGCCGCTACGATGGACTTGCCCGTCATGTGGGCCAGGTCTGTGCCCACAACGAAGTTCATAGGTACACCGATCCAGAACATCAGGGGCCCGGCGATGAAACCGCCGCCGACCCCAAAGAACCCGCCCAGGATGCCAACCAGGAATCCGATGCCGGCCAGTAGCAGCGGATTGACCGTCACGCCGGCGATAGGAAACTCCATCAGAGACCTCTACTTCGACAGGCTCAGCACAAGCCTACTCCGGCTGCTCGAGCCGGAGCTGCTCGAGGAGGAACGAGGTGATAGCGTCCAGAACCACCCCCTGAGCAACGATCAGCCCCAGAGCGATAAATGCATAGGTAACCAGGTTGCTGTGGAAGAGATCAGCCAGTGGCTCGGCTAGAAGCCGTAGCACGATGAAGAAGTAGCCAACGACCAGGATCCCGTACACGATCAACTCAAGCAGGAAGTTGCGGATCAGTGCACGTGTGTTTTGCCCTTCCATTATTTCCCCCATCTGGCGTAACAAGCTGTTCGGAGTCCATGCCGCGAATTTGGAGCCCATGACGACTGCATCTGATAGTTCTGTCCGAACTCGTCAGCCCAGCCCAATACAGGGGGGTCAGCTCTTCACCTGTGGCGTGGCGGACAAGGGCGTCCCAACGCAGACTGCCGCCTGGCCAAAAGACCTTCCGCTGGAGGAACTCTCCGACCTTGGGGTGACCGAGAAGCGCTATGGCACCTGACCGCTTGCGGATGGCAGCCGCGAGTTGAGAACTGAAAACCTGCCCCAACAGATAGTTGTGGTAGTAGACTGGGTACAGGACCACGTGGATCTTCGCGGCCCAATCAGCAGCGCCGGCTGGCCGCTCCGGTGGACAAATGCGTTGATAGCGCTCCACGAGTTGCCACCACAACTGGTTCAAATCCTGGTCGGGGTCGGCATACAGCGCCGCCTCGAAGTTGGTCATCACCAGCACCCAGCGTGAGAAGATCAGTTGGCTGCGCTGCTCGCTGCGATGTGCTTCCTGGAGCAAGGCATGGTGGTCACCGTCCAGTGATAGCAGGCTGCGCAACACCTTCGGTTCCTTCGACTGCCGGCCCATCAACAGCGCAATAGCTTCGGTGGTCAGCAGGTGGGAGCGAGTCCGCAGCAGCCAGGGCAGCTCGGGGTTGATGCCGATGTCGTAGACGCCGTGGCCGGCCTCGTGCAGCATGGTCTCGAGCCATCGGAGTGACGGTCGCACGTTGGCCAGGATGCGCACATCGCCTGGCCGATCAATGTCGGCACAGAAAGCGTGCGGATTCTTGCCATCTCGCTCGTATAGATCGCTGCGTAGGAGAATGGACCGGATGTCCAGGCCGATGCTGTCATACAAAGAGAGGGTCATCTCCACCACTTTGCGATCCTTGAGCAGATCGTCGAGGGACGGGCTCCCCAGGGGATCCTCCTGACCGAATGGGTCCCTCCAGGCCCAGAGACCCAGCTCAGACGCCGAGACGCCGAAACGTTGCGCCAACTGGTGCTCGACCTGGTGGCGCATCGCTTCATAAGCGTCGTGCGATGCCTCCGCCAGATCGTTGAACAACTGTAGCACCCAGGTTGGGTCAAGTTCTTGGAGCTCCATCCGCATCTGATAGAAGTCTGAGTAGCCAAGGGTTCTGGCAGCGCGGTTGCGGAGGGCTACCATCTTACGCGCAGCCGGCGCGATCTCGGCCCCAACTTGTTTGCTGGCTTCCCAGGCTTCCTTTCGGTACGCCACATCGGTCTGGTTCCGCAGAATCTCCAGAATGTCGTTGTCACTGACTTGTTCACCGCGCAGGGTGGCGCGGAACCTATTGAACTTACGCTGCAAGGCGGCGTTGCGCTCAGCCATCTCCACGATCATGTCTTTGGGCAACATGTTGCCCTTGAAGCTGCGTATGAGCATGTCGAGTTGCCGGGCCAGCAGCGGGTCCGAGATGTCGCCGCTGTTATTCCAGGTAACAAGCTGTTCGTAAGTGTCGCGGTCGCTGAACATGAGACGGAGTTCGGTCTCCAGTTCGGCCCGGCGGCCGGCAGCCTCCTGGCTCCCTGTCGTCTCGAGCTCCCAGTTGACCTTGTTCAACTCCGTCGTCTTGCGCTCAACCTGTGGGACAAACTCGTCAAGAAACTTCTGGAACTGGGTTTGGGTTGTCATGGTCGGTGAAACTTGCCTGTCAATGTTGGGTATGTGCAGAAAACCCCCCTACAGGTTGCGTTTTCTGCATTACGCTTGGGTGCATCGCGCTTGACATCTGTTGGTAACCGTTCAGGTGCCCGGCACTTTTATCTGGAATTGACGGCAAAAGGCCAACGGAACGCCGAAGCGGCCCGCTCCGCGCAGCGTTGGCAAGTGCCGGGCACCTTTGCGCCCTCCTGCTGACCACCACCTGAATTCCTTGAACGGTTATGCCTGGTGGCGATTGTATCACCCTCGTCTGGATTCGTCAAGTGTCCAAGATTCGGGGACAGGACTTCCTCAAAGTCAGCCGGGAGGCGTGCCGTCGGTAGGTTGGCAGGCAATGGGACAAGATTGGCAGATCACCGAAGCTATGTTAGAATATGAGCCACCACAATTTGGAGTGATTCGATGGTCAAAGGGAGGCCGGCGTGGCTGACACGGTGACGGGCATGGACGCTAGGAACAGGCTGGTGGCCCCTTGTCCAGAGCATGCTACGCCGGACAGCAATAGGCAGGGGTGGCAATCGTGACAGCATCTAGGCTCACCAAGGGTCAGTTGGAGGCCGAGATCACCAAAGCCATCATTCAGTTTGAGCGGGAGCACCTGGGTCGAGGGCCGATGGAGGCCCGCACCTGGATCATCCAGGACGTGATCTTCATCCGCCTCAAGGGCGTTCTGACACCGGCCGAGGAGAAGCTGGCCCGGGATCCAGAGGGCAAGGACCTGATCAAGCGGGTGCGCATGCAACTCATCGAGGGGTCACGACCGATGTTGGAGGACATTGTCCGGCGCATCACTGAGGTGTCAGTGGTCAGCTTGCACAGCGACGTCAGCACCAAGACGGGCGAGCGGATCATCGTGTTCACTCTGGCCGAAGACCTGGAAGCCAGGTTCAGCCGCTAGGGCGGGGGATGCCCGTCGCAGACAGTGTTGCCGCATATCTCCCCCGCCGCCTCCATAGTGATAGCAATGCCTGGGGTGGAAGGGGAACTGGGCACCTGTTATGGCACGGGGGAGCTTTCTGTGCTATACTCTAACTGAATCGAATAGCAGTTAGCTTGGTTGACAGGGCGGAGCCTACCCTCCCGCAGGTTGCGGATGACAGCACTTGCGGGCTGAAATATCTGGTCGAGACGCATTTCTGCATCCAACAGCGTCCAAACCTGCGGGAGGGTGAGTAGTTACTCGAATAGCAGTTAGCTTGGCTGACAGGGCGGAGGGTAGACTCTCGGCACGAGAGCGGACCAGCCGCAAGGTAGGCCAACACCGTACGCCAAGGGGGTGCTTCGGTGTTGGTCTTGTTGTTTGTGCGCAGGATGTACTGAGATGTTGATACAAGGTGACCGATGATGGGCTGGTATCACCTGGAAGTAGCAGGCGTACTATCTCATCTGGAGACGGATCCTAAACAGGGCCTCAGCCAGGCCGAGGTCCAGCGTCGTCTGGCCGAATACGGCCCCAACGAGTTGATCGAGCGCGGGCTCAAGAGCCCCTGGCTCATCTTGGGGGAACAACTGACGGCGGTGATGGTGATCATCCTGATCATCGCTGCCGTGATTTCGGCCGCCCTGGGTGACTACAAAGATGCCATCGCCATCATGGCGATTGTCGTGCTCAACGCCGTGCTGGGCTTCACCCAGGAATACCGCGCCGAGAAGGCCATGGCGGCCCTGAAGAAGCTGGCCGTGCCCACCGTGAAAGTCCGCCGCGACGGCCACGTACGGGAGATCTCGGCCCGAGAACTGGTACCGGGGGACATCGTGCTGCTGGAAGCCGGCGCCCTGATACCGGCCGATGGCCGGCTGCTGGAGAGCGTAAACCTGCGGACCCAGGAGGCGGCCCTCACCGGCGAGTCGGAGCCGGTGGAAAAGAGCCCTGGGGCGCTGGCCGGCGAGGACCCTTCGTCGAGCTCAGAGCCTGCCCTGAGCTTGCCGAAGGGGCAGGCTCTGCCCCTGGGCGACCGCCGTAACATGGTCTATATGGGCACGGTGGTCACCTACGGGCGCGGCCTGGCCGTGGTCACCGAGACGGGGATGCACACCGAGCTGGGCCGCATCGCCGAGATGATCCAGACGGTGGAGCGGGAGCCGACGCCCTTGCAGCGCCGCCTGGAACAGTTGGGGCGCGGCCTGGCGCTGGCCGCCCTGGCGATTGTGACCGTGGTCTTTACGCTGGGTGTGTTGCGAGGCGAGGACGTGCGGTTGATGTTCCTCACGGCCATCAGTATGGCAGTGGCCGCTGTGCCCGAGGGACTGCCGGCTGTGGTGACCATTGCCCTGGCCCTGGGTGCCCAGCGCATGCTCAAACGCCGCGCCCTCATCCGCAAGCTGCCGGCGGTGGAGACCCTGGGCTCGGTCACCGTCATCTGCTCCGACAAGACCGGCACCCTGACCGAGAACCGCATGGCTGTGACCGTGTTGGACGTGGCGGGACGGACGGTGAACTTGACGGAGATCCTTCGGCATGGCCGACCAATCTGGACCCCGTCCGGAAATCCCCATCTGGTGGCTGAAGCGCCTCTCGAGGCGGCCACCACGCTTGACACACCGGAAGTGGAACTAGACCCGACGTTGCAACTCTTGCTGGCGGGAGGGGCGCTATGCAACGATGCCATCCTGGAGCCGGCGGATGACGAATCTGGTGACCTGCGGGCTGTGGGCGACCCGACGGAGGGCGCGCTGGTGGTGGTGGCGGCCCAGTTTGGCCTGCTGAAGGCTGAACTGGAGCGCAGTCTACCCCGCGTGGCCGAAGCGCCCTTCACCTCGGAACGCAAGCGCATGACCACGGTCCACAAAGTTGCAAGTGACGGGTTGCCGATTCCAAGTTCCCAGCCGGACAACCCGGAACCCGACATCTGGAACCCCGCACCGTATGTGGCCTTCACCAAAGGCGCGGTGGACAGCCTGTTGGATGTGTCGAGCCAGGTTCGGGTGGATGGTCGGATCGAGCCGTTGACCGATGACTGGCGTGAGCGCATCCAGGCGGCCAACGACCGCCTGGCCCAGGACGGGATGCGCGTGCTGGGGGTGGCCTTTCGCCCCCTGGAGGCACCGCCAACCGACAGCCGGGAGGAGACGCTGGAGCGCGACCTGACCTTCGTGGGGCTCGTGGGCATGATCGATCCGCCGCGCCCCGAGGTGAAGGAGGCGGTGCAAACCTGCAAGACCGCCGGCATCCGCCCGGTGATGATCACCGGCGACCACCCCCTGACAGCCCGCCACATCGCCCGCGAGTTGAGCATCGCCGCCGGCGGTCGCGTGATGACAGGACAAGACCTGGCCCGCGTGTCGGTCGAGGAACTGGAAGCCGTCGTCGAAGAGGTGCCGGTCTACGCCCGCGTTTCCCCGGAGCACAAGCTCAAGATCGTCCAGGCCCTGCAAGACGGAGGCCACATCGTGGCCATGACGGGAGACGGCGTCAACGACGCCCCGGCCCTCAAGAAGGCGGACATTGGGGTGGCCATGGGTATCACCGGCACTGACGTCTCCAAAGAAGCCGCCGATATGGTGCTCCTGGACGACAACTTCGCCACCATTGTGGCCGCCGTGGAAGAAGGCCGGACCATCTACGACAACATCCGCAAGTTCATCAAATACACCCTCACCTCCAACTCCGGTGAGATCTGGGTCATGCTGCTGGCCCCCTTCCTGGGGATGCCGCTGCCATTGTTGCCCCTGCAGATCCTGTGGATCAACCTGGTGACCGATGGGTTGCCCGGGCTGGCTCTGGCCGTCGAGCCGGCCGAGCGGGATACCATGCGCCGGTCCCCCTACCATCCCCAGGAGAACATCTTCGGGCGGGGGATGGGCCGGGACATCCTGTGGGTGGGGCTGCTGATGGGGCTGGTGTCCCTGGGCATGGGTTACTGGGCGTGGAGTACGGGGCATCCTACCTGGCAGACGATGGTCTTCACCACCCTGACCCTGTCGCAAATGGGCAATGCCCTGACCCTTCGTGCAGAGCACGATTCCCTATTCACCATCGGCCTGCTCTCGAACAAGCCGCTCCTGGGCGCCGTACTGTTGACCTTTGTCCTGCAACTGGCGGTGGTGTACGTCCCCTTCCTGCAGGGGTTCTTCAAGACGGTGGCCCTACCGCCCGGTGATCTGGCCATCAGCCTGATCCTGAGCACGGTGGTCTTCTATGGTGTGGAATTGAAGAAGTGGCTGTTGCGACGCAGCTCTGCAGTCTGAATTGGATGGGTTGGATAGCTGGATGGTTGGATGGTTAGCTGGTTCGCATGGCGTCAGCCATCCAACCATCCAGCCATCTAACAAACTATTTTCAGAGGAGGCGAAAATGTACAAGCGGGTGCTGGTGGTTCTGGACGGATCAAAACTGGCGGAGGCTGCGCTTCCCCATGCCCGAGAGATGGCCCGGTGCTACAGTGCCCAACTGGTGCTGTTGCGGGTCGCTCAACCCCTGCCCGTATCCGCAGAAGCTTCCTATGATCTGATTGCCCGAGTTGATGATCAGACCCTGGAGCTGGTCCAGGGCTATCTGGCGGGGGTGGCGAAAGAGCTTCAAGAGACGGGGATAGCCGCAGAGATAGCAGTAAGGCGGGGTGTTGCCCACGCAGAGATCGTAGACTACGCCGATCAGAACGAGGTTGACTTAATCGTCATGACCACCCGGGGGCGATCGGGCTTCACCCGCTGGCTGATGGGCAGCGTGGCCGACCGGGTGGTGCGTGGGGCCAGCGTCCCGGTGCTGCTGGTGCGAGTCCCAAAACACAACCAAAATGCGGCCACGCCAGGAAAGAGAGAGCAATGACCGACAAACCGTCGCCGTCAGCGAGAAGACCCGGACGTCCATCACCCCACAATCTGGATGAAGGTGGGCTGCCGGTGATGGCAGCCACCTATCTGGTGGGGACGATTCTGTCTGCTCTGACTTTCGGTTTCATGCAATAGTGGAAGCTCCGTGAAAGGACGAGGAAACTGATGACTCATCTGTTGATCGTGATCCTGAACGACCTGCAGTGCCTGCCAGACCTGCTCCAGGCCTGGCAAGACGTCGGGGTGCCAGGGGCAACTATCCTGGAAAGTGTCGGGGCCTACCGGGCCGGCACCTGGCTCACCCAGGTGGGCCTGGGAACCCTCGACCGTCTCTTCGAGGCTGAGGAGGTGCGCCGGCGCACCCTCCTGGCCGCCATCGAGGACGACGAGCTACTGGCTCAGGCCGTGGCCGAAGCCGAACGAGTAGTTGGTGGCTTTGATCGACCCGACAGCGGCCTGTTGTTGGTGTTGCCCGTGGCCCTGGCTAAGGGGTTGCACAAGGTACGGCCGAAACCGCCCCGGGAAGCGCTGCCACCTGCGGTGAGGCCGGACTGGATGGTCCGGCGAGATACGCCAGTGGAAGAGGTGGCTGCCATTCTGGATCTGGAACCGACCGTCGTTGGTTCCGACACTCCACTGGATGAGGTAGCCCGGGCCATGCTAGTCCACCCCAACGTGCACGTGGCCTGCGTGGTGGCCGAAGACGGCCGGCTGGTGGGACTGCTCGGTCTGCGCCCTCTGGCCGATGATTTCTTCTTCCACATTACGCCCGAAGAGTTTATGAGCGAGGTCACCGACCTGGAACACGTGATGCAGTTCGCCGAGAAGAGCCGCATGCGCACTGCGGCCGACGCCATGCAGGCGCCGGTCTGGGTGAAGCGGGGAGAGAGGGTGAAGGAGGCCTTCAAGCGCATGCATGAGCATGGTCTGTCGGGCGTGCCGGTGGTGGATGAACGCTACCATGTCGTAGGGTACATCAACCTGCTGGAATTGCTGGCTATCTGTGTGGAGCAGGAAGAGGAAACCGCAGCCGATGCAGAGGAGGCGCCATGAACCCCGTGTGGCTGGCCGGCGGCATCTTCCTGATCACCTATGGTCTGATCGTCACCGAGCGGATGCACCGCACGCTGTCAGCCCTGTTGGGTGGGGTTGTCATGATCCTCCTGGGCGTGCTGCCGCAGGAGCAGGCCTTTGGCGCGGTAGACTGGAACGTCATCTTCCTGCTGGCGGGCATGATGGCCATTGCCAACGTGTTGCGGGAAACCGGGCTCTTCCAGTGGATCGCCGTCCAGGCCGTCAGGCTGGGGAAGGGGGACCCCTTCCGCATCCTGGTCATCCTCTCCCTGGTCACCGCCGTCACTTCGGCGCTCCTGGATAACGTGACCATCGTGGTGCTGGTGGCGCCGGTCACCCTGTTGGTCGCGGCCAGCCTGGGGGTCAGCCCGCTGCCCTTCCTCATCGCCGAGATCCTGGCTTCTAACATCGGTGGGATGGCAACCCTCATCGGGGACCCGCCCAACATCCTCATCGGCAGCGCAGCCGGCATAGACTTCGTCACCTTCGCCGTTAACCTGGCGCCGATCAGCGTGCTGATCTTGATTGCCTTCATCGGGTTGGCCAGGTTCCTGTTCAAGGAGGACCTGCGAACCGGCAGGAGTGGCCCATTGGACGTCGAGGCCCTGGACACCTCAGAGTTAATCACCGATGTTCCGCTGCTGCGCAAATCCCTGATCGTCATGGGAGGCGTGATCCTGGGCTTTCTGCTCCACGGAGTATTGCACCTGGAGGTGGCCACCATCGCCCTGGCCGGCGCGACGGTGTTGATGCTGTGGGGCCGCAACGACCCCCATCACGTGCTGTCCGAGATCGAGTGGACGACTCTGTTTTTCTTCATCGGCCTGTTCATCACCGTGGAAGCGATTGTGCAGGTGGGAATCATCGAGGCGGCGGCCCGGGCCGCGCTGCGCCTGACAGGTGGGAACCTGGCCTTAACCTCCATGCTGCTTGTCTGGTTGTCGGCTTTCGCCTCAGGTATTGTGGACAACATCCCCTACACGGCAACCATGATCCCGGTAGTGAAGAGCCTGGGCCAGGTCATGCCGGTGGGACCGCTGTGGTGGGCGCTGGCGTTGGGCGCCGATCTGGGAGGCAACGCCACTCTGGTAGGCGCTTCGGCCAACGTGGTGGTAGCCAGCATAGCCGAGCGCAGCGGCCACCCCATTAGCTTCCGCCTGTTTCTGCGTTACGGCATCATCACTACGGTGTTGTCCCTGGTGATGGCCAGTCTCTATTTGTGGATTCGCTACCTGTAGGACGTGGCCTTGAGGTGGAACTGATATGGATGGAATCCTTTTGGAAGTAGGCCTGATCCTGGCTTTGATCCTGCTCAACGGCTTCTTCGCTGCAGCCGAAATCGCCGTGGTCTCGGCCCGCAAGAGCCGTCTGCAGGCCCTGGCGGCCAACGGTCACCCCGGTGCCCGGCGCGTGCTGGCCCTGCGACAGGACCCGGGCCGCTTTCTCTCCACGGTGCAGATCGGCATCACTCTCGTCGGCACCCTGGCTTCGGCCATCGGCGGGGCCAGCGTTGTCCGCTTCCTGGAGCCCCGGCTGGCGGCGCTGTCCTTGCCCTGGCCGGCGGCCTATGCCGAGGTGGTGGCCCTGCTACTGGTGGTGGGCGTGATCGCGTACCTTTCGCTGGTGCTGGGCGAGTTAGTGCCCAAGGAGCTAGCCCTGCGCCGGGGCGTGGCTCTGGCCATGACGTTGAGTGCGCCTCTGGGCCGGCTCTCTCGCCTGACGCACCCCCTGGTGTGGGTCCTCACCCGATCGAGCGGCCTGGTTTTGCGCCTGTTCCCGACGCAAGGAGATACGGAAGCCGCCGTAACCGACGAGGAGATCCTGGCTATGTTACGAGAAGGTGTGGCCGCAGGCGCCTTTCACCCTTCCGAGCAGACATTGGTGCAGGGCATATTTCGTTTTGCCGACCGGCAGGTGCAGGAGATCATGAAACCCCGTACCGACATAACGGCCGTGGCCACCGATACACCCCTGGCCCAGGTGCTGGATCTGGCCCGGCAGCGGGGATACACCCGCTATCCGGTCTACGAGGGCGATCTCGACCACATCGTAGGAGTGATACACGTCAAGGAGCTATTGCTACGCGGTGACGATCTCCAACGGCCGGTCGGACAGGTGGCCCGGCCGCCAGCGCTGGTACCGGTCAGCCTGCGCCTGATCGAGATGCTTCGCCAGTTCCAGCAGGCCGGCACTCACCTGGCCGTCGTGCTGGACGAATACGGCGGCACCGCCGGACTGGTCACCCTGGAGGACCTGCTGGAGGAAATTGTGGGCAGCATCGAGGACGAGTACCCCCATCCCGAGCCGGAACTCAAGCGTTACCCCGATGGTACGTTAGTCGTGCCGGGGACGTTGGCCATCGACGACCTGGCTGAGGTGCTGGGTGTGGCCCTGCCTGAGAAAGCCCCCTACGAGACGGTGGCCGGCTTCATCCTGTATTCCCTGGGTCACATTCCGCAGTCGGGAGAAGAGGTCGTGTACCAGGGTTACAGGCTGGTCGTCCAGGA
>JBHIAO010000093.1:0-15042 GCA_046758565.1 Anaerolineae bacterium | reverse complement strand
CGGATCAGTATACCTTAGAATGACACGAATGTCAAGAGGTAGCTGGCCGGTCGGTCGCTCCCTTGCGAGTGGCACGGATCTGTGCTATAATAGCACGGATGCTTCGCTATTAGAACTACCATATCGGGTATGTGACCCCGACCTGTAGACATTCTCGCCGCAAGGCCGTCCCCTGGCCACAAATGATCCATATAAAGGAGGAGACAGATGTTCAATCGACGCTCGTGGTTTAACCCGCTCGTGTTGCTCACCGTCTTTCTGCTCGTTACTGTTGGTTGCGCAGCCCCGGCGGGACCTGCAACCGGAAAGCAGGCGCCAGCCGAAAAGGAGCAGCCCGCACCAACGGAGCCACCGGCGGAAGAACCTGCGGCTGAACAAGCCGAAATCACCTACGTCACCACCCAGTCCACCGCCACGTTCGATCCAGCGATCCATACCGACGAGACGCAGTCGATCATGGTGATCAATGCCTATGACTCCTTCCTGGCCCCTCAAGAAGACGGCAGCCCTGGCCCCAACGTGGCCACCGACTGGAAGGTCTCAGAAGACGGTACTGCCTACACCTTCACCATCCGTCAGGGGATCAAATTTCATGATGGGTCCGGCCTGACAGCAGAGGACGTGGCGTTCAGTATGGATCGCATGCTGCGCATAAGCAAGGGTTACTCCTGGCTCTGGAAGGGCATTCTGCAGCCGGGAAACACCACGGCCGTGGACGACTATACCGTGGAGTTCCAGCTCGACCAAGCCTATAGCCCATTCCTGGCAACCCTCGTTCAGTTCTTCATCGTCAACAAGGACCTGGTCCTGGACAACCTGGCGTCCGGCGACTACGGGGAGTTTCAAGACTACGGCCAAGACTTCCTGACCCAGCAGGACGCGGGTTCCGGTGCCTACGTCATCTCCCGATACGACCCGGGCTCCCTGGTCGTCTTCGAGGCCTTTGAGGATTACTGGAGAGGCTGGGAGCCGGGCCAGGTGAGACGCGTTAACATGCGCGTAATCGGTGAGACGGCCACCGAGAAGCTCATGCTGGAGCAAGGCGAGGCCGACATTGTGGAACAGTGGCTGGACCCACAGCAGTTCGAGGATCTGAAGAAGGCCGAGAATGTCGTGGTCCAGGAGGACCCGTCGGCTCAGCTCTTCTTCCTGACGCTCAACAACCAGAAGCCACCCCTGGACGACGTCAACGTGCGTCGTGCCATCTCTCATGCCTTCGACTACGAAACAGCAGCCAATCAGATCTTCCAGGGTGCCTCTCAGGCTCGGGGACCGGTGCCGCGCCTGATGCCTGGCCACAACCCAGATGCGATCGTCTATCAGCAGGATCTGGACAAGGCCAAGGAACTGTTGGCAAAGTCCAAGTACGCTGGTCAGGATCTCAAGCTGACGTTCGTGTATGTCGAGCAACTGGAGAGCGAACGCAAGATCGGCCTGCTGCTGCAGAACAACCTGGCGGAACTGGGGATTGACGTGGAACTCCAGGGTGCGCGATGGGCGCGAATTGTCGAAATGGTTGCGGATCCCGAGACGAGCCCGCACATGGTCGCGATCTTCCATACCGCGAAGTACCCGAACCCCGATAGCCACACCTTCGCCATGTTCCACCCCTCCGCCCATGGCACTTACATGTCAGCCAGTTGGTATGAGAACCCGGAGGTCTCGCAGTTGCTGGTAGACGCCCGACAGGCGGTGACGCAAGAAGAGGCAATGGAGAAATACATGCAAGCTCAGGAGATCGTAGCCGAAGAGGCGGCTGCCCTCTTTGTCACGAACTCCATCCATCGCATCGCCCACCGTGACCGCGTTGAGGGATATAACTACATTCCCATATTGGGTTGGGATCTCTACTGGTACACGCTGCGCGTTACAGAATGAGTTTGACACGGGCTCCGCCCGCCTCCGGGCGGAGCCCGTGCTCTGGCTTTGTGCAGGCCCATGCGCTACCATGACTTCTTGATTCGACGGGTTCTATACACCATCCCCGCACTCGTCGGCCTGTCCATCCTCATTTTCATCATCGCCCGAGTGCTCCCGGGTGATCCGGCTCGGCTCGCGCTGGGACCCGAGGCCGGCAAAGAAGCTGTCCAGCAGCTTCGTCGAGAAATGGGTCTAGACCGACCGCTACATGAGCAGTATGTGCGCTACGTGCAAGGACTGGCTCATGGGCGCTTTGGCCGGTCTCTCTACACCCACCGGGACGTGGGACGGGACCTGGCTGACTTCTTCCCTGCCACTTTCGAACTCACGACCGCGGCGATGCTGATCTCCATCGTAGCCGGCGTCTCCCTTGGAATGATCACAGCCGTCAAGCAAGATAAATGGGAGGATCACGGCGGACGGATCGTCGCGCTGAGCGGCGTCTCGATGCCCCGTTTCTGGATCGGTATCCTGTTCCAGCTCGTCTTTGCTTTCCATCTGGATCTTCTCCCCATCACGGGCCGCTTGAGCCCCAGCGTCCAACCGCCGAGCCATATCACAGGGCTCCTCCTTGTGGATAGCCTCCTCGCCTTCAACGGGCCGGCCTTCAAGGACGCACTGGCACACATCATTATGCCGGCCGTCGTCCTTGCTCTATCACCAACCGCGCAGATCATGCGCCTGGTTCGAGCCAGCGCAATCGAACAGTTGCGCAAGCCGTACATCCTGGCAGCGCGGGCTAACGGTATGCCCGAAATGCTCCTGATCTACAAATACGTACTGAAAAATGCCTTCATCTCGGCCTTGACCATTATTGGCCTTCTCTATGGCTTCTTTCTGGGCGGCGCCTTCGTCGTCGAGTTCGTTTTCTCGTGGCCGGGCATGGCCCGCTACGGTGTGCAAGCATTGCTGTTCAAGGACTTTAACGCTATCGTAGGAGTCACCCTGGTGGTCGGGACCGCCTATGCTGTCATCAACGTCATTGTGGACGTACTGTACGGCTATGTCGATCCCCGCATCCGACTGGGCCACGAGAGGAGCGCATAGAATGGCCACGGGCGGACGTGTCGCTCCTGCTGTCGCGCCTCTTGACCGGATATCGCTGCGGTTTAGCCTGTGGCGCGCGGAAGCTGGGCGAACTTGGCGCCGCTTGCGCCGCAGCCCGCTCTCGCTCGTCGGCCTGACGATGGTGATCAGCCTCGTGATGATGGCTGTCTTCGCGCCACAGATCGCCCCCTATCCTGAGGATGCACGGACGGTGCACTTTGAACAGGTCTTCCGACCCCCTGGCCTGGAGCATCTTTTTGGAACAGACGAGGTAGGCCGCGATATTCTCAGTCGCGTCATCATCGGATCGCGGATCTCTCTCACACTGGGAATCGTGGTCCTCACCATTGCTGTCGGTGTGGGTGTGCCGCTGGGGCTCATCGCCGGCTACTACGGCGGTTGGATCCAGATCGTGATCATGCGGATCACTGACGTCTTCCTCTCTTTTCCGCCCCTCGTTTTGGCTCTGGCTGTCAGCGCTGTACTGCCACCGACATTGCAGAACTCCATCATCGCCATTTCCTTCGGTTGGTGGCCGTGGTATACCCGGTTAGTGGAGGGGATGACGCTGTCTGCCAAGGAAGAGGGTTTCGTCGAGGCCAGCCGTTCGTTGGGCGCTCGCCCCCTTTACATTTGCTTCCGGGAGATCCTCCCCAATCTGAGTTCTATCGTCCTTATTAAGGCCACGCTGGACATCGGGTACGCGATCCTGGTGGGAGCTGCCTTGGGGTTCCTCGGATTGGGTGTCCAGCCGCCGACACCAGAATGGGGCACCATGGCCGCGGAGGGTCGCCTGCATCTGCCCAATCGCTGGTGGTTGACGACCTTCCCAGGTTTGGCTATCTTCGTCACCGTCTTCGCTTTTAACCTGCTAGGTGACGGCTTGCGAGACGCATTCGATGTGGAGTTGGCGTAGCCATGAGTGAGTCAAGGTCGCCCCTCCTGCAGGTGGAGGACCTACGGCTCAGCTTTCACATGACCGAAGGAGTTTCCCACGTCCTGAACGGCGTCAATTTGGAAGTTCGCGAGGGGGAGAGCGTCGGTCTGGTGGGCGAGACCGGCTGCGGTAAGTCGGTGACCCTTAGAGCAATTCTGGACCTGCTATCCATGCCACCTGCTCGGATTGACTCCGGTCGGATCTTGTTCCGTAGAGCAAACCTCCTCGAAATGCCGTCGGAGGAGCGCCAGCGCCTGCGTGGCCGAGCCATGGCTTTCATCCCGCAGGAGCCACTTGGTAGTCTGAATCCCGTATTCACTGTAGGCGAACAGCTCATCGAGCTAACGCGCTGGCAAGGCAAGGACGGGCTCAATCCGATCTCCTACATGCGTGGCCGGCATGACGCGGAGACGCAGCAGGCCCGTGCTCGGGCGATCGAATTATTGCAGAGGGTCCAAATCGCGGATCCCGAACGCATTCTCAAAGCCTACCCCGTCCAGCTCAGCGGCGGCATGGCTCAACGGGTTCTGATTGCGATGGCGCTGGCCGGCCGTCCGACGTTGCTTCTCGCAGATGAGCCTGGCACCGCTTTGGACGTGACGACGCAGTACACCATCCTGGAACTCCTCCGAGAGCGGATCGCGGCCGAAGGGCTGTCTTTGCTGTATGTGACGCACAACCTGGGCGTCGCACTTGAGATGACGGAGCGGACCTATGTGATGTACGCAGGAGACATCGTCGAGAGTGCTCCCACGGAAAACCTCTTTACCGATCCCAAACACCCCTATACCCAAGGGCTGCTTCGGTCCGTGCCACGCCTGACAGGAGGACGGGTCGAGGGCATTGAAGGTATCATACCCGACTATAGCGACCCCCCTCCGGGGTGTCGCTTTCATCCGCGCTGTCCCCACGCCATGCCAATTTGCAGCCAGGAGAAGCCGCGCATGGTTGGCATCTCAGCCGCGCATCAGGCGCGCTGCGTTCTCTACTCCAATGATTAGCCTGGGAGCGCGTTGGTGAATCAGAAGGACATCGCCACAGGCACCGGCAACCCACAGCCGGCCCCACCCAGCACGATCAATCGCCCCTCCCAAAGCACGAGAACGGCGCCGACAGGGATGGTTGTGCCAGATCCGACCGAGGGATGGGCGGAGGAGCCGGCCTTCCTCGTCATCGATCGGCTAGTCAAACACTACCCGATTAGCTCCGGCCTCTTTGGCCGGCAGGTGGGTACAGTCAAGGCCGTAAACGGCGTATCGTTCCGGATCAAGGAAGGGGCTACCTTCGCTCTGGTCGGAGAGTCGGGATCGGGCAAAACCACCGTTGGCAAGGTAATCAATCGGCTCATCCGGCCCACCTCAGGCAGTATTCTTTTCGAGGGAGAGGATATCTCACACCTCCCAGAAGAAGCGCTGCAGCGGATACGACCCAAGATGCAGATGGTGTTTCAGGATGCCGCGTCTTCCTTGAACCCGCGGCGGAGAGTGGCAGATATCATCGCTGCACCCCTGGACATTCACGGCTGGGGAACCCGCCGTGACCGGCTGGACCGCGTTCGCGAGCTTCTTGCACTGGTTGAACTGCCCGAACGCTATCTGTATGACTATCCGCACGCCCTATCTGGCGGCCAAAAGCAACGGGTGGCCATTGCCCGGGCACTTGCCCTCCACCCTGGCCTATTGATTCTGGACGAACCGACTTCGGCCCTGGACGTTTCGGTGCAGGCCAAGATCCTGAATCTCCTGCAGCGACTCCAAGACGAACTGGGGTTGACATACCTGCTCATCTCCCACGATCTCAGCGTGGTTCGCAATGTCGCCGACCACACCGCGGTGATGTACTTGGGGCACATCGTCGAGATTGCGCCGACACCTCGGCTTTTCGAGGCACCTTCGCATCCCTACACGCGGGCGCTGTTGGGAGCCATTCCGGTCGTCAGCCCCGAGGAGAGCCAGCTTCTACCTCCCCGCATATCGCTTCCAGGAGATCCACCTACCCCGACGCGCATTCCATCTGGCTGTCCATTTCATCCTCGCTGTCCAGAGCGTATAGAGGTCTGCGGTAAGGAGGAGCCACCATGGGTGCGCCTGGCGGAGGACCACTACGTCTGGTGTCATCTCTACCTTTGACAGGCACCACTCGGCAGGTAAACCTGATCGCTCGACAGCCCGATATGGGCCGAGGTATGAAGGGAAAGGACAAATGACCAAGCGAACCGAGCACTTTGCCCTGGTTGATCCTCAGAAGATAGAGAGTGCAGTACTCCGGATGTTTGAGATCAACATGGGGTTGCGAGCAGGAGAATGCCTCCTTGTTCTAAGCGATGTCGCAGCGCCAGAACACTGGCGAACGTGGCGGCTTCCGCTCCTTGAAACGGTCGCACGCCGCGCGGCCCTAGGCCGTGCGGTGGCTGACATTGCTGCCCAGCGCTTCCCCGACTGTGAGGTCTCGTTCGTCATCTTCCCCTCCACCGGCCAGAGTGGAACGGAGCCACCTGCCGATGTAGCAGATGCCATGCTCGCTCACGATGTGGTGGTTGCCATTACCTCTTTCTCTCTGACACATACCGACGCGCGGCAAGCGGCATGTCAGGCCGGCGCCCGGATTGCCTCCATGCCACGCTTCTTGCCCGAGATGTTCTATGCCGGCGGCCCCATGGACGTGGACTACGAGGAGGTGTTGGAGGTAACCACACGCCTGGCCGACATGCTGACCCCGGTTGAGATGGTGCGGGCTACGGGGCCGGATGGTACGGAGATCGAGTTCAGCATTGAGGGCCGGCCGGGAAACGTGGATGCCGGCATCTACCGCGAACCAGGAGCGTGGGGCAACCTGCCCGGTGGTGAGGCCTACTGCGTTCCTCTAGAAGGAACAGCCGAAGGCATAATCGTCGTACCAGGCGGTTGGCACATGGAACTCGATCAGCGGCTTGAGCTGGAGTTTCAGGCCGGCCTCCTGGTAGATATCCGAGGCGGTGGGCGGGTCGGTGAGGAGTTGCGCCATATCCTGAGACCCGGCGCAGATGAAGAGCCCTTCCGCTCTCGCCGGAACCTGGGTGAACTGGGAATCGGAACCAATCCCAACGCACAACGCATCGATATCACCCTGGAAGCAGAAAAAATAAAAGGCACCGTCCACATGGCGTGTGGCGACAACGCCCACATGGGCGGACAGGTATCCAGCGACTATCATCAAGACTTCCTCGTCCCTCAGGCCAGTGTGTGGCTTGATGGCAAGCCGCTAATGGAGAATGGGCGACTGCTCGTAGAGTAGGGTTCATTGAGATAGAGGAGTGCGCAGCAGCGTTAGTACACCAAAGGAGAGAAACATGGAGTTAGCCCTTGGAACGGAACCGACTGCGACCTATCTGTCGTATGAGTTAGCACTTGGTGCACGGAAATTGGTGGAAGACGTCATGCTGACGGAGCGTGGCGAATCGATGGTCATAACAGGTGACACTGGGTCCGATTGGCGGGTGGTTGAGGCCACCGCCCAGGCCGCATACGCCGCGGGTGCCCATCCGGTCGTGGTGCGTTATGAGGGTGGGGCCGGCTCGGTGGTGGAGCCACCGCCTCCCGTGGCAGGGGCACTCTCGCGTGCGGATGTCTGGATCGAGTTCGCCGTAGGCTATGCGTTGTACACTGACGCCTTCCATGGGGCGATGGAGGCTGGCTGCCGCTATATCTGCCTCACAGGAATGGACGTGGACATGATGGTCCGCACCATTTCTCGGGTTGACTACCCCGGCATGATTGAGCTCAGCAAGGTGCTGGGACGCTTGGTTGGCTCGGCGCAGGAAATGCGTATCACCAGCGAGCAGGGAACCGACTTGACAGGGCAGATGGACGGGCGCAAGATTCGTTACTCAGGGAAACTCGCGGATACGCCGGGCGAACCTGTCATGCTAGGCGGACAGATCTCATGGTGCCCCCTCGAAGAGACGATTAACGGAACGCTGGTCTTCGACGGTGCCATCTGGCCTCCTGCGGACATCGGACCCCTGCGGGCCCCGGTGACGCTGACTCTGGAAGACGGAGTGGTGACTGATATCCAGGGGGGAGCAGAAGCCGGCATCTACCGGCGATGGTTCGCGTCGTTCAACAACCCCGACATCTATCGTCTGGCACACTACTCCCTGGGCTTCAATCCCGGAGTGACCCGCATTACGGGGCGGATCGTTGAGGACGAGCGCGTCTTCGGCAGCATGTGCTTCGGGATCGGCACGCAGGGAGCTCATCTCGGCGGCAAGGCCTGGGATGCCGGCGGGCACTCCGATGGCATTGTGCTCTTCCCCTCCATCTACCTTGACGGCGAGGTCCTGGAGGAGGATGGGCGGTATGTCCATCCCGAGGTTGTTGAGGTGTGCCGGCGCATCGGTGCGCCCGGTCACTGATATTTCGGCTACGCTCAGTACAAGTCTGTATTGGATAATATCACATGGTTCAACGCATAACCTCATCCGACACACTTGAGGCCGCCGTGCTCGGCGGGGCATTGCTCGGTGGTGGTGGCGGAGGTGGGATAGAAGAAGGCCTTCACCTGGGCCGGTTGGCACTGGAGCGCGGAGGCCCTCTACTCGCCGATCCGGATGAGCTCCCACCTGATGGGATCCTTCTCACCGTGTCGGCTGTGGGAGCGCCCTCGGCCCCTGACCGCTCTGTGTCTCCCGAGCAATACGTGGCGGCTGTCGAGAGTTTTTTGGACGTTTTCAAGATCGACGTGGCCGGCCTCATCACCAATGAGAACGGCGGCATGGCGACGGTGAACGGCTGGCTGCAGTCCGCGGTACTGGGCATCCCCGTGGCGGATGTGCCGTGCAACGGCCGGGCGCATCCGACGGGCGTGATGGGCTCTATGGGCCTCGACGCTGAACCGCAATACGTCTCGCGCCAGGTAGCCGTGGGCGGCAACGAGGTCCAAGGGCGCCAGGTCGTAGTTTCGGTTGAGGCAGCGCTACGTGTGTCAGCTCAACTGATACGAGATGCCGCTGTGGCAGCCGGCGGGCTCGTGGCAGTGGCCCGTAATCCCGTCAGCGTGCGCTATGCTCTGGAACATGGCGCTCCGGGGGCCATTGCCAAGGCGGTGGAGCTGGGGCGCCTGTTGCAGCCGAATGCCCCTCCGTCGCAGCGGGCGAAAGCCTGCGCCGAACGGTTGGGGGGCCAGATCATCCACCGCGGCACTGTCAGCGACAAGCGCCTCGAAAGTCGCGGCGGCTTCGACGTCGGCTGGCTGCGGATCGGGGACTACGAGCTTACCCTGTGGAATGAATACATGACCCTAGAACAGGGAGGCCAGCGGTTGGGAACGTTCCCTGATCTCATCGCCACGCTCTCAGCGGCATCGGCGCGGCCCCTCTCAACAGCGGAGATCCGACCGGGAGATGAGGTTTTCCTGCTGTGGGCTCCACGCGACCACCTGATCCTGGGGGCCGGCATGCGACGCCCGGAGCTGTTCCAGGTGGTTGAGAAAGCAGTGGGCAAGGAGATCATCGCCCACGTATTCCCAGACGAGGGCCGGTCGGACTTACAGGAGACGTAGCGTCATGGCTCTGAAACAAGCGATCGAGATCTACGAGGCTCTGGACAGCCCGCGGGCCAACGGCCAAAGAGTGAAGGGCATCTTCGGTTCCAGAGGAGTGGAGGTTGAGGTTCAAACCGTGGAATCCGGCACAGGGTCGACGGACTTCGTGCGGATCGTCCTGGCCGGCCGGCAGGGCAAAAGCACGGGCGGTTCCGCTCCCACGCTGGGCGTGATCGGGCGACTCGGCGGGATAGGCGCCCGCCCCGAGGCGCTCGGCCTCGTCTCGGATGCCGACGGCGCCATCACGGCCCTGGCGACAGGCCTCAAACTGGCAGACATGGCCCGCGAAGGCGATCAAACGGAGGGGGATGTGATGATCGCCACCCACATCTGCCCCAACGCGCCAACGATCCCCCACGAGCCTGTGCCGTTCATGGGCTCGCCAGTGGACATCGCGACGATGAACGCGCTCGAGGTTTCCGACACCATGGACGTTATCCTGTCCATCGACACCACCCGAGGCAACTGGGTGATCAACCGCCGCGGGTTCGCCATCACCCCCACGGTAAAGGAAGGCTACATCTTAAAAGTGAGCCCGTCGCTTCTCAATCTGATGTCGTACGTCACAGGTCAACCGCCCAGCGTCGTGCCTATCACGACTCAAGACATCACGCCCTATGGGAACGGCGTGGATCATGTTAACTCCATCCTCCAACCCGCCACGGCTACGGACGCCCCAGTGGTGGGGGTCGCCCTCACCAGCGAACTACCGGTCCCTGGCTCGGCCACGGGAGCGAATCAGATAGTAGATATCGAGATGGCCACGCGCTTCTGTATCGAGGTGGCTAAAGCCTTTGGCGCTGCTCGCTGCGCCTTCTACGACAGGCAAGAATTCGCCCGTCTCGTGGAGCTTTACGGCCCCATGACTCATCTACAGACGCTGGGCCGAGCGGAGGCTTCACCCTCTGCTTGAAGTGGATGAGGTGGACGTTCCGCTGAGCACTGAGCTATGACAAGCGGAGTTAAGAGATGAATACTCTAGGAATTGTGACGCTGGGACAAGCGCCGCGCTCCGACGTCGTTCCCCAGATGAGACGCTATCTCCCGACCGGAACCAGGATTCTGGAGGCCGGCGCCCTGGATGGCTTGACCGTTCATGAGGTTCGGGAGTTCAGGCCACGACCTGGCGAGTATGTCCTGACGACGCGTATGGCCAACGGTGAGTCGGTCGTGGTCTCCAAGGAGCGGCTGATGCCCCGCCTTCGTGCAGCCTTCCAGCGAGTGCTCCAGCACGGTGCCGACACCGTGTTGCTCCTGTGCACCGGCGAGTTTCCCGAACTGAGCGGCCAGGCCCTGGTGGTCGAACCAGACCGGATGCTTCGCCACTTCGTTCTGGCATTCCGTCCTCAGCGCTTGGGTGTTCTGATCCCGCTGCCCGAGCAGGTTGAGGAAGCCAGGGCACGGTGGTCTGAGGTGACGCCCGAACTGGCGGTGGCGCCGGCCAGTCCCTACGGCGATCCTAATCGCATTCCACAGGCAGCGCTAGAGCTCCTCGACCAGGAGCCTGAGCTGATCATCATGGACTGTATGGGCTTTCAGGAGGAGCATCGACAAGCAGTCAAGACTGTCACGGGAGCACCTACTGTCCTGGCTAACGCAGCCATCAGTCGCCTGCTGGCCGAAGTACTCAACGTGTGAGGTCGCAGCACGTTGACCCGAGGTATGAAATATGTCGATTTCAGACGATGTCTACCTGAAGACTGTCGACCGCGCCCTGAAGGTGTTACTTCGGTTTGACGAGGAGCATCCGGAGTGGGGCAGCAGCGAGTTGGCCGACGCCCTCGGTCTGCACCGCAGCGTTGTCTATCGCAGCCTTGCCACGCTTGAAAACCGGGGTTTTGTGGCGCGTGTCGATGGAAGTGCGCGGTTTCGCCTGGGCCTTAAGCTCGTTGAACTGGGCAACATCGTTCTTTCCGGCATCGATCTCCGTCGGATTGCCCATCCGGAGATGGTCCGTTTGGCCAAGGAGACAGGAGCTTCGGCCTTTCTTACCGTGGTCAGCGACGACGAGAGTGTTTGCATTGATAGAGTCGACAGCCCACAGCGCGTCCGTGTCACGCTGAACGTCGGTAGGCGATACCCCCTCCACGCTGGCGCGTCCAACAAGCTGCTACTCGCCTACCTTCCACCCGAGGCTCGGGCAGAAGTGATCGCGCGTGGATTGCCGGCCTATACCCCCAACACTATTACGGGCCCGGAAGCCCTCGAAGAAGACCTGGCGATCATTCGTCGGCAAGGCTGGGCTTTCACGGTCGGCGAGCTGACTCCTGAGGTCGCCGCCATCGGTGTACCGGTAAGAGACAGCAACGGCGAAGTGGTCGCGGCGTTGAGCATCGCCGGCCTGGCATCCCGGTTCAGTGAGGACAGATTGCCCCAACTTCTTGACGTGACTCGCGATGCCGGAGAGAGAATCTCCGGCCAGCTCCTGGCCTGGCAGGCACCGCAGCCAGCTACCTGGCAGCAAGGATCAAATGGAACGGCCAGGATAGGGCTGATTCGCGTACTATCCACCGATGACAAAGAGTTGCTGAACAGCCATGGCCGATTGTTGGAGGGGTTCATCGGAGATCCCGGGCTGGTCGTCATCAGCCGCTGCATTGAGGGACATCCCAAGGGATTGTGGAACGACGAAGAGGTGCACAAGGCCATCCCCAGGATCGTGCGCCTCGGTCAGGAGATGGAACACCAGGACCAGGTAGGGGCGTTGTTGGTGAGCTGCGCGGCTGATCCCGGTGTAACTCAGTTGAGTAGAGCGGTCGCGATACCGGCACTCGGCGCTGGGTCGGCCTCGGCAAGTGTGGCGCGGGCCTTGGGCAGGCCGGTGGGTGCTCTGGGTATCACGGAGGCGATTCTTCCCGCTATCGCCGAGGTGCTGGGCGACCAGCTCGTAGGTTGGGAGAAGCCTGAATCAGTCAAGACCACCGTAGACCTGATGTCAGAGGCCGGCAAGGAGAGATTCGTTGAGGCCGGTGAGCAGCTCATGTCCCACGGTGCAGAGGTGATTCTGCTGGCCTGCACAGGCTTCTCCACAGCGCGAATCGCACCCTTCTTGGAAGAGACATTGGGCATCCCTGTGATCGATCCGGTCGTTTCGGCTGGCTTGGCTACGTACTACATCGCCGTGGGTAACAGACGCCGGGTCGTCGCGTAGCGGTGGGGCACGACCAAACGACCCACGCTCGTGCAGGTACAACCCCAAACACATTATGGCCTTTGGCTCATGTAGCCGAATGTCCACAAAGGGTAACTGCTCAGGTATGACAATGCTTGTCGACGTGCGTGTACTGGGCCCTGCCCTGAGCTCGCCGAAGGGTTGTCGAAGTAAATGGAAACACTAGAAGCTATCCACAGCCGGCGCAGCGTGCGCGCTTTCACTGATGAGCCGGTTCCGGAGGAGCTGTTACGCGAGGTGTTGCAGGCGGCGGCCGGCGCCGCTAGCAGTGGCAACATACAGCCTTGGGGGTTCGTGGTGGTACAGGATTCCCACCGGTTGCAGGCCCTGGGAGCATTGGCACCGGGTATCATTGGCCAACCAACGGCTGTCGTAGCCATCTGCCTGGATGTCGAGCGGGCAGAGCGCTTAGGGGGCGCGCTGGGTCCCAAGTTAGCCTGGATTGACATTGGCCTGGCGACACAGAATCTGCTGCTGGCGGCCCATGACCTGGGGCTCGGTGCTTGCCCTATCGGTTCCTTCCATCGGGAAGCCACAGCCCTCTTTCTGGATCTGCCGTCCTCTGTCCAGCCGGTGCTACTGATGGCCCTGGGCTACCCCCGGGTCAAGCCCGCTTCCCCCGGCCGCCGGCCACTGACGGAAATTTGCTTTGCTGAACGTTGGGGGACACCCTATGAATGAGGAGAAGCTGCGCCAGGACCTGTTCCATCTGATAGGCTATCTACTGACCAGTGCCCACGGTCTCTACGACGAGCCAAAGGGGTATGGTCCCCTCCGGCTGTTGGACAGTGCCGGACGGTTGCTAGCTATCATGGAAGCGGAAGGATTGAGCGATCCTTTCCTGACGGAATTCAGGCAGGCGATTGATGCAGAGCGCTTTGGCACCAGCGGCGACGAGACCCTACGTGCCTTTATCGATCAAATGTGCTTACAATATGCGGCCGAGCTCAAAGAGCGAGTGGCCGCTGCATCGCCGCGAGAGACGTGAGGAGGAGTGTCAAGGCTGGCCGGACAGGGGACAGATCGCCAGGGCCGTGCTGGACGTGCTGAAGACCAATCTGGGCCTCAAATCGGGTGAAAAGCTGGAGTGACTGCGTCGAGTGTTGTAGTTAATGCCAGCCGCCATAACGCCGATCAGTACCTCAGGGGGTCTGAGTTCAGGGACATCGATCTCCTCGACCTGAAGGGCCGTGCGCGGATCTCCGAACCGATCCTGGCGGATTACCTGTGCCAACATCTTCTGCGGAACCTCGCCGACTGGTGGCAGGGAACCGATAGGAACCGTATCAGACATCATTCATTCTCCTTTGAGCGTTTGCTGATTTCTGCGTGAAGAGCCTGCCATGGATGTGCTGCTCGAAGCGTCGCGTCTGGCGTCGCCGCGGGTCTACACAGGCCCGTCTTTCGGTGAACGGCCGCCCGCATGTCTCACACTCAAATCTAGTTTGACAAACAAACACTTGTATGGTATAATGGGCATATCAGCGGACCAGTAGACCAGTATTTCCCTAAGGAGGTTATCATTGTCGCTTCTTCCAACCTATCTATCGAAACCCCACCTCGGGGCCAAACTAGCAGAGCTCATAGCTTCTGAGATTTACCAATACAATAAGGACGATACCGTCGCACTTTCTGAAAGGAGTATAGCGGAGCGATTCGACGTCTCCCGCCAGGTCGTTCGGGATGCATTGAGCATACTATCCGCCGAGGGAATTATAGCGGTTCGGCAAGGTAAAGGGATCATCATGGTTGATCCGAAGAAAGCTAAACTCGTGCCCGATGCAGTAGAGTTCTATTACCAACTCCGTGCCCAGATCGAATCTCGAAATGTTCGCCTTGTTGTACAAGACGTTTCTTCCGAATGCATAGAGAGGCTAGAAGCTTGTTTGAAGACGCAGAAGGAACTCGGGCAGAAACTTCAAAGAGTGGATCCTCCACCCTCGCCGGCTGAGTTCTACCGGGAGTTCCGATCCACTGCGGACGATTTCGTAGATAGCGATCTCGAATTCCATACCCGGATAGCAGAAGCGGCGGGAGATATATTCCTTCAAACCATTCTCGAAATGATTTTAGCAAGGCTTTTGCCTTTTAGATTTGTGAGTATAACCGCACCTGAGCGCATCCAGGAAACCATCGACGAGCATGAGCGGGTGCTTGATGGAATCAAGGCAGGTGATCCAGATGAGGCGGTGAAGGCGATCGAAACGCATATTACGAACGTGTGCGCCTTGAGAGTCCCCCACTAAGCTCGCCGTTTACTCCCACTCTCAAGCTGGCCCCTGATGCAAGGGGACCTATTCTTCCACAGGTGGCAATGCTGCCTACCTGTCAAGTCATAGCCTGGGGAGGAGATACCCCCAGGCTTTTTAGTCCATGAAGGAGGAAG
>JBHIAO010000092.1:0-15065 GCA_046758565.1 Anaerolineae bacterium | reverse complement strand
CCTTACTCCTCTTATTTGGAGGGTATTGCGTTTAGGTCAGCACTCCAGGCACCTCCGCCACGCCATAGAACATAGCCGGCTATGACGATGGCGACCAAGGGGATGATGGGTTCTGTTGGTTGTAGGGGAAACAACGCCGGATCCTTAACCACCAGATGGACGTAAGTGGCGACGATCATGATATTGATGGCGACCAGTCCCCCTATGCGGGAAAACAAGCCCCAGACCAAAAGTAAGCCAATGGTTACTTCAGTAAATCTTAATCATTCCATCGAGCAGTTGCAAAGCGGCCGTTTTCTCGCGTTGAAACGTGTTGCGTCCGATGATCGAGTTGAGGATTTCGCGCGCTCGATCAGTCATTAGACGCTGGGAACCGTTCTCGCTGGCCCAGGACGCCTTGGTTAGCGAGCACCGGACCTGGCGGCTAGAACGCCGCAGGTTTGAACATTACCCAATTAAGTTGTCAAAGTTCATAAGTCGTTACTACACATCCATATCACTTCTCCAGGCCATGGCAGGCGGCGCCCAGGAGCGCGACCTTGGGGTTGAGGATGACGTGCACCGGCATCTGGGCCAGCAAATCCGAAAAACGCCCCTTGTGCCGGAAGGCCCGCATAAACCGCTCCTGCTTCAGAGCCGGCAGAATGCGAGGTGGGATGCCGCCGCCCAGATAGACGCCGCCAGTGGCCAGCACCTTGAGGGCCAGGTTCCCTGCCTCCGCCCCCAGGATGGAGACGAAGGCGTTGAGGGTGGCAACGCAGAGCTCACACGGCCTTTCTTCGTCGAGGGCGGCGTTGACGATGATCGGTGTGGGATCGTCGGCTGCAGCCAGTTGCTCGGCCAGCCAGGCAGGTTCGTCGGCGTAGCCGCTGTCCTTGAGATAGGCGTAAATGTTGGGCAGTCCCTGGCCGGAGCAGATCCGCTCATAGCTGACGTGCTCGAACCCCAACCCGCCCTGAAGATAGCGCAGCAGCGCGATTTCAAACAGGTTGGTGGGCGCGAAGTCGGTGTGGCCGCCCTCCGAGGCGTGGGCCCGGTAGCGCGACCCGTCCCAGGTGAGGAAGGCTTCGCCCAGGCCGGTGCCCGGCGCGATGATGGCGATGGCTCCACCAGGAGCCGGCTCACCCTCGTTCAGGGTGTGCAAGTCGTCCGGCTCCAGGAAAGGTACGGCGTGGGCGATGGCCTCCAGGTCGTTCAGCAGCCGGACAGACGAAAGGTTCAGCGCCGCCCTCAGTTGCATTTCGTCCATTACCCACGGCAGGTTGGTTATGGCGGCGTGGCCGGCAACCACCGGGCCAGCCACGCCAAGGCTGGCCCGGTCCACGGGCAGGCTGATCTGGGCCAGGAACTCGCCTACAAGTGCTTCCAGGCTGGAGTACCGGGCGCTGGGGAAGGTCCCCTCAGCCAATGGGACCGTGGGCCCGGCCTCGGGCGAGAAAACGGCCAGATTCGTTTTCGTTCCTCCGATGTCACCGGCTAGTAACATGCTTACCTCTAGATTCCGTTCGCAAGTAGTATAGCGGATATCACCCAGCCTGTCTGTGGTAGACCCGACAACTTCAACGCACGGGGGCGTTCATTCCTCGTCGGAACATTGGCAGCATGCTTATGATGCGGAGCAGAATGCGCAAGGCCAGCCGAGGTTGAAGATAGTGGAAACCAATCATCAAGCGCCCCTCGTCGCGCGCAAGGACGTGTTCATCCACGCGCCGCCTGAGGCTGTCCGGAAGATTCACACAGACTGCACACATGTTTTCGCCGGCCTGGAGGCTCGGGGCCGGAATCCATCATCGCTGTCAGGTGCGAGTTGATGTAGTGCAGATTTCGTGGTATCATCTCACCATGTGGATAGTAGTTGTCAAAGATCAGGCCGGCCTTCGCCGCTATCCCCTGTGCCTGACGGCCGGTTTCGAGCGAACGGATCGCACATCCGGTGATGCAGCGGACAACGTAGCTCAAGATCGGAATCGAAATGCCTGAGATAAGCCGTTTCTTCGGCATCATTGTCCGCATGTATTTTGATGAGTACCCTCCACCACACTTTCACGCCATATATGGCGAGCACGAAGCACAGATTGGGATCGATCCAATCGTTGTTCTCCGTGGGAGTTTGCCACGTCGTGCAACTTCAATGGTTATTGAGTGGGCTGCATTACATCAACGCGAGCTTATGGACGACTGGGATCTGTTACGCAATAACCAACCTGCACAGAAGATCGAGCCGCTTGAGTAGGGAGAGATATGTTTCCACGTATTACAGATGTCCGTCACGTAAAGGCGTATCGTTTAGAGTTAACTTTCTCTAATGGTGAGAAGGCAGAGCTCGACTTTAGGGATCGTATTGTGGGGCGCGGAGGTGTCTTTGCTTCTTTGGAAGACATCGATTTTTTCAAACGTGTACAGGTTGATCTAGAAATCGGTACGCTTGTTTGGCCGAATGAAGTCGATTTCTGTCCTGACGTGCTGTACAGCGAAGCAACAGGAGAGCCTCTGCCAGAACTTGAAACGGCGTAGATCGGTGTCATGCCGGCTGACTCGATGCTACCGCTCCTGACAACAGAACTGTATATCACACCGGCCCGCTCCAACCGTGTGCCGCACCCGCGCCTGACCCAGCGGCTGGATGAGGGGCTGTATCTGAGCCACCGGCTCATTCTCACGATTGACAACGCCCTCACTATTTCGCTCGATCATCTGCCGGCGCAAATGCACCGGGTCATCGCCACCCGCGCTGACCCGTCCCTACCCCTGTCACGCTTGTGCGCTCGTGGGCAGTTAACTGAGCCCCGCACGGCTGACCTGCGCTTTATATCTGACGAACTTGAATCGGCATCATCATGCCCGTCTTCGCCAGGCGGCTCGGAGAGTTCGGTGCCGGCGTGGAAGCCCTGGGGCTGATGACCATGTTCCGGAAAACAAGCGCGCTCAGTGGGTAGGCATCATAATGGGTAGCTACGGGGTCGGCTTTATCTTAGGGCTGGTTATGGTCTTCTTTTTCTACGAGGAACTCAACTGGACAACTGTCCAGTTCGGCATCGTTGTCGGCGTCTACGGGCTGGCCATGGTGATCGGCCAGGCAGTGCTCGGCCAGTCGAGCGACAGGTTCGGTCGCAAACCCGTAATCATCCTGGGAATTCTTCTGACCGCCACGTTCTATGCCGGCCTGGCGATCGTCACGTGGTTCCCGTTGATGATGCTGGTCGCCATGGTGGCCGGGCTGGGAGCAGCATTGACATCGCCGGCCCTGAGCGCGTTTTACCTCGACATCACCTCGGCACAGCACAGATCGCGGGTGGTAGGCATCAAGGAGTCCGCAGCCTCACTGGGTGGCGTCGTAGGTCCGCTGCTGGTGGTGGGGGCCAGCGCCGTCACCACACCCCAGGGTGTCTTCGTCATCGCCGGCGTGCTGACGCTGTTCGCGGCCGGGCTGACACTCGTTGCCCTCAGGTCGCCGCGCCGCGCTGCTGAAGAGACCGGGGACGTGGCGTGGGAATGCTCCAGCAAGCGGGCGATGGCCGCCCAGACCGCCTTACGCGGCGTCGTACTGCGTGCAGCAAGCGCGCGGGAAGCGCGGGTTGCGGCGTAGTGCTAGGTGATTATGTCTTGTCAATCAGGCTCCTTCATGCTCTTTGAGCATTTGGCGGACTTGTATTATGTTCATCTCAATTGTTGAAGGGCACTACCCACGATTCCGTTTCGCGAAGATCGCACAGTTCGTTGTGCTGCTCGTACTAACGTTCGGCTTGATGGCGTGCGTCTATGACCCCGCCTTCTCCCGCCGGCTGCGCTACATCCCGCGCCGCGTCGAGACCGAGGTGCGCCGCCTGCGACGTCATCCCAACTTCGTGCCGACACCGGTCTTCGCGACCGGCGAGCCGGCACGGGAGATCGCGTTGCCCATCAAGTCGGAGCTACAGCCTACGGCGACCCCCACGCTGAACATCGTGCCCACGGCCGACATACCCGTGGTGATTCGCGCCATGCACTCGACGCCTACCCCCACCCGACAATCGACTCGTGCGCTGCCGACCCCGACTCCCACGTCCACCCCCACGCCCTCGCCGTCACCCCTGCCCGCTGCTACCCTGCTAAGCGGCTTCACCCACGCCTGGCAGACCTGGAACAACTGCGGGCCGGCCACGCTGGCCATGAACCTGAGTTACTTGGGCCATCCCGAGGCCCAGGCCGACATTGCGGCCATGCTCAAGCCCGACCAGGATGACAAGAACGTCAGCCCCGGCGAACTGGTGGCCTACGCGCGTTTCCTCGGCCTGGAAGCCATCGACAGGGTGGGGGGTGACATGGAACTGTTGAAGCGCCTGCTGAGCTACGGGGTCCCCGTCATCGCCGAGGTGTGGATTACCCCAAAGCCAAATGATGGCATGGGCCACTATCGGCTGCTCATCGGCTACGATGACTCCACTGCCGAGCTCGTCACCTATGACTCCCTGAACGGGCCCAACGTGCGGCTGCCCTACGATCGGTTCGATGCCGAATGGCGGGTCTTCAACCGCGCGTACATCCTCGTCTATAAACCCAATCAGGGGGAGACCGTGGCGGCGGTCCTGGCTGATGCCCTGGATGACACAGCCATGTACGGAGTGGCGCTGGCGGCGGCCCAGACTGAGGCTCAGGCGAACCCTGACGACGCCTTTGCGTGGTTCAACATGGGCAGTAGCCTGACGGCTCTGGGGCACTATGACGAAGCTGTCGTAGCCTATGACCGGGCACGACGGCTGGGTCTTCCGTGGCGTATGCTGTGGTACCAGTTCGGACCCTTCGAGGCCTACTTCAACGTGGGACGCTACGACGACGTCCTGACGTTGGCGGCGGCCAACCTACGTAACGCCAGCAATTTGGAGGAGTCGCATTACTGGCGTGGCCGTACTCTTCAGACCTTAGGCCATACTGAAGAGGCGCGCCGGGCTTTCGAAAGGGCCCTGCGTTTCAACCCGAACTACACCGCCGCCCGGCAAGCCCTGGCTACATTCGACTAGTCGCGTGGTCGCTTAGTCATTTAGTCGTATGGTCACGTGACCAACCGACTACCCTGACCAACCGACTACCTGACCACTCGACTACCCGACTACCTGTGAGTAACGATGAACACCTCACGACGCACCCACCTCGTCCGATCTACCGGCATTGTGATAGGGGCTTTCGTGGCTGCCAAGGCGCTGGGTCTGGCCCGGGAGCTCGTCATTGGCCGGCAGTTTGGCACAGGCGGCGCGATCGATGCCTACTACGCGGCCTTCCAGATTCCGGATCTCCTGTTCACCCTCATCGCCGGTGGTGCCCTGGTCACGGCGTTCTTACCTGTCTTCACCGAGTACCTGGTCCAGGGCGATACCCGGGGCGCCTGGGAAGTAGCGAGTGCCGTCACGAACCTGGTGCTCGTGGTCACCGCAGTGCTCGCCGGCGCCGTGGCCCTGTTGGCGCCAGTCATTGTCGAGCGGGTCGTCGCCCCGGGCTTCGATCCAGCACGCCAGGCCCTCACCGTGGACGTGATGCGCATCATTCTGGCCTCGACAGTGGTGTTCGGTGTGAGCGGTATCCAGATGGGCATCCTGAACGCCTATCAGCACTTCCTCCTGCCCGCTGTGGCGCCGGCGATGTACAATCTGGGTATCATCGCTGGCGCGTTGATCCTCGCGCCGCGCTGGGGAGTACATGGGCTGGCCGCCGGTGTGGTCGTCGGGGCCGTGCTGCACCTGGGGGTGAAGATTCCGGGGCTCATGCGCTACGGCATGCAGTACTCGCCGGTCCTGGGACTACGGCATCCGGGCGTACGTCAGGTGGCCTGGCTGATGGGGCCTCGGGTCCTGGCCCTGGGGATGGTCAAGCTGACTTTCCTGGTGAACACGAACCTGGCCTCGCGATTAGGCGAGGGCAGTGTAGCTGCATTGAGCTACGCCTGGCACGTGATGCAACTCCCCGAGACCCTCTTCGCCACCGCTGTGGCCATTGTTGTCTTTCCCACCCTGGCGGAGTTTGCGGCGCGGGGGCAAACGGAGGCGCTGCGGTCAGCTCTGGCGGACACGCTGCGGGTGATCTTCGTCCTTACGGTGCCGGCGGCCGTCGGACTTATCGTGTTGGGCCGGCCGCTGATCGCACTCCTGTTCCAGCGCGGCGCTTTCGACGCCCGTTCCACGGAGATGGTCTACTTCGCCCTGCAGTTCTACGCCCTGGCGTTGATCGGTCACGCTGTCTTGGAGATAGCGGCCCGGCTGTTCTACGCTCAGAAGGACACGCTGACGCCCTTCAAGGTGGCCACCGTTTCCATGTTGGCCAACGTAGTGCTGAGCCTGACCCTGATCCGAGTGCTGAGCTACGGCGGGCTGGCCCTGGCCAATGCCTTGGCCTTCACCCTGGAGGCGTCGATCCTGCTGTGGATCGGTCGAGGCCGGCTGGGGGGCCTGGAGGTTGGGCGGATCTTGGACGGCCTGGTGCGCATCGGGCTCGCCGCGCTGGTTATGGGGGCCGCCATTATCGGCCTCCAGCGCCGGCTGCCCTACTCGAGTCCGTTGGTCATCGGGGCGACCGGGCTCGCGTTGGGTGGTCTGATTTATCTGGCAGCCATCCTGGCTCTGGGACTGCACGAGGCGCGCACGCTGCCGAAGCTTGTGCTGCGACGATTGACCAGGTAAAGTCCACGATTCTCTGCGCAGGCCGACCGGCGCGGTTTCGACGAGCGAGAGTGTGGGTGTATACTTAGCACTGTAAGCTCAGGACAGCGCGTGTAACGTGCCAATGTGTCAATGGAGCTGGACACTATGACTGAAACTCTTCGTGTCGCTCTCGCCCAAATCAACGTGACCGTCGGCGACCTGGATGGCAATCGGGCCAAGATACTGAGCTACCTGGATCGGGCACGTGCCCAGCAGGCGGATGTGGTGGTCTTTCCGGAACTTGCGGTGCCCGGTTATCCGCCGGAAGACCTGCTCCTCAAGCCTACCTTCATCGAAGCCAATCGGCGCTTCCTCCAGGCGATTGCCGAGCACGTGCATGACATAACGGCCGTGATCGGGTTCGTCGATCGGGACGAGGAAGACATCTACAATGCTGCAGCTGTGTTGCACGCCGGCCAGATCGTCGCCATCTATCGCAAGATGTTTCTGCCCAACTACGGCGTGTTCGACGAGTACAGGTACTTTGGGGCAGGCATCGAGCCATTGAACCTGCGGCTGAACAACGCCGTTGTCGGGGTGAATATCTGCGAGGACATCTGGAATCCGGCTGGCCCCATGGAGGCCCAGGCCCTGGAGGGGGCCCAGATCATTGTGAACCTGTCGTCGTCGCCGTATTACGTCGGCAAAATCCGGAGCCGCCAGCGGATGCTGGCCACCCGTGCTGCCGACAGCGTCGCCATCGTGTGCTACTGCAACCTCGTGGGGGGGCAGGACGAGCTGGTGTTTGACGGCGCCAGCCTGATCTTCGATCAGGAGGGGGAGCTGGTGGCTCGGGGCAAGCAATTCGAGGAAGACCTGGTGGTCGCCGATCTGGACCTGAACGCCGTTTTCCGGCAGCGGCTTCACGATCCAAGGCGCCGGCAGAACCTGGCCGGCTGGCACCTCGACCCTTCGACGGGCGCCGTCCTGAGCTTGTTGAAGGGCTCAGGACCCCGCATGCCTCCGGTCCGCGAGGTGTCGCTGGATGTCCAGCTCCATCAGGAGTGGCCAGCCATCACGCCGCCGCGGTCGGAGCTGCTGGGTGATCTCGAAGAGATCTACGCCGCCCTCGTTCTGGGGACGCGGGACTACATGCACAAGAACGGCTTCCGCCAGGCGGTCATCGGCCTGAGCGGCGGTATCGACTCGTCGATGACGGCGGTGATCGCGGCTGAGGCATTGGGTCCGGAGAACGTGACCGGGGTGTCCATGCCATCGCGCTACACATCGGACGCCAGTCTTGAGGATGCTCGCACCCTGGCCCAGAACCTCGGCATCCGGTTCATGGAAATCCCTATCGACGACACCTTCCAGGCCTATCTTGACATGCTGGCTGAGCCCTTCGGGGACACCGAGCGGGGCGTCACTGAGGAGAACATCCAGGCCCGAATTCGGGGCAACATCCTGATGGCGCTGTCCAACAAGTTCGGCTGGCTGGTGCTGACCACGGGCAACAAGAGCGAGATGAGCGTGGGATATGCCACGCTGTACGGCGACATGGCCGGCGGCTTTGCCGTGATCAAGGACGTTCCCAAGATGGTGGTCTATGAGCTGGCCCGGCTCCGAAATGCGCAGGAGCAGGTGATCCCCCAGCGGGTGCTGGAGCGCCCCCCGACCGCCGAGCTGCGACCGAATCAGACCGACCAGGACACGCTGCCGCCTTACGAAGTCCTGGACCCCATCTTGCATGCATACGTGGTGGAGGATCGCTCCTTCCATGAGATTGTGGCCCGGGGCTTTGACGTGGAAACCGTGTCGAAGGTCATCCGCATGGTCGATCGCAACGAGTACAAGCGCCGGCAAGCCCCGCCGGGCGTGAAGATCACCGAACGCGCCTTCGGCCGCGACCGCCGGCTACCGATCACGAATCAGTATTCAGTGATCAGTGAGCAGTAAACAGTAGTAACTACTGATCACTGAATTCTGCTCACTGTTCACTGACCCGCTGGACCATATCGCGATTTCGTTGTATCATATGCCGCCGACGAAAACTGTGGGAGCCATTCAAGCACGGGAGCGGAGGTGCAGGGGAGCAAGGGTGACATTGCAGTGAGACAACTCACCCCTGCTCCGTTGCACCCCTGCTCCCCCGCACAAAGAGAGGGGGTTACATCGCTAATGACAAAGAAGTGGGTCTACCTGTTCGACGAGGTTGACAAGGCAGAGGCGTATGCCGGCGACTGGGAGGGGGTGCGCGGGCTTCTTGGCGGCAAGGGGGCCAACCTGGCTGAGATGACGCGCCTGGAGCTTCCGGTGCCGCCTGGGTTCACCGTGACAACGGAAGCATGCATTGCCTATCTGGAGGCTGGCGCGCAGTTCCCCGAGGGCATGTGGGAGCAGGCGCTGGACGCGCTGAAGCAGGTGGAGCAGGAGGCCGGCAAGAGCTTCGGGGACTCTGAGAATCCTCTATTGGTCTCCTGTCGATCGGGGGCCAAATTCTCCATGCCCGGCATGATGGATACCGTGCTGAACATTGGTCTCAACCAGGAGACGGCCAGGGGCATGATCGAGCTCACCGACGATCCGAGGTTTGTCTACGACTCCTACCGCCGGCTGGTTCAAATGTTTGGCTCCGTGGTTATGGGCATGCCGGACGAGCCCTTCGAAGAGATCCTCACCGAGTATCGCGAGCGCCGTGGCGTCGATTCAGACGCGGAGCTGGAGGCTGACGACTGGATCGGTATCACCAACAAGTTTAAGGAGCTCTTCCAGAAGCACACGGGCCGGCCATTCCCGGAAAACCCCTATGAGCAACTGCGCCTGGCCGTGGAGGCTGTCTTCAAGTCCTGGAACGGCAAGCGGGCAGTCGACTACCGCAACGCGGCCGGCATCTCCCATGACCTGGGCACTGGTGTCAACGTGCAGACAGTCGTTTTCGGAAACACGGGCTGGAATTCCGGCACCGGTGTCGCCACGACGCGCAATGTGTCCACCGGTGAGAAGGAGATCGAGGGTGACTACCTGCTGAATGCCCAGGGCGAGGATGTGGTGGCCGGCATCCGGTTGACGAAGGATATCTCCGAGCTCAAGCAGGACATGCCGGAAGTCTGGGCTGAATTCGAGGCAATCTGCCAGCGTCTGGAGAAGCACTACCGCGAGGTTCAGGACGTCGAGTTCACCTTCGAACGTGGGAAGCTCTGGATGCTGCAGACCCGCGACAGCAAGCGAACGGCTCAAGCGGCGGTGAAGATCGCTGCCGATCTTGCCGATGAGGGACTAATTAGCCCCGAGGAGGCGGTGAGCCGGATCACGCCGGATCAGGTTGACTTCTTCCTGCACCCACAGTTCGATCCGGCGGCGAAGAAGGCCGCTGCCGACGCCGGCGATTTGCTGGCCACGGGACTCAACGTCTCCCCGGGCGCAGCCGTGGGAATAATCGCTTTCGACGCTGATACAGCCGAGGAATGGGCCAACAGCCTGAGCCGGGATGTCATCATGGTTCGCCCGGAAACAAGGCCGGACGACGTGCACGGGATGCTGGCCGCCAAGGGTATCCTGACGAGCCGTGGTGGACGGACCAGCCACGCTGCGCTGGTGGCGCGACAGTTTGGCAAGCCAGCGGTCGTCGGTGTTTCGGCACTGAACCTCGACCTTGCCAACCGCCAGATGACGGTGAACGGCCGGGTGTTCAAGGAAGGTGACTGGGTGTCTATTGATGGGACTGATGGCGAACTGTATGCCGGACAGTTGGAGACCCTGGTGCCGGATATCAAAGACCCCTACCTCTTGAAGATCCTATCCTGGGCCGACCAGTTCCGCCGGCTGGGCGTATGGGCCAATGCCGACTATCCGCGCGATGCCCAGCGCGCGCGGGACTACGGAGCCGAGGGTATCGGTCTAACCCGGACCGAGCACATGTTCTTCGAGTCGGAGCGGCTGCCCTATGTTCAGCAGATGATTCTGGTCGATACTGCTGAAGAGCGGAAGGCGGCGTTGGACAAGCTGCTGCCCTTCCAGAGAGAGGACTTCGAGGGTCTGTTCCGTGTCATGGACGGCCTACCGGTTATCATCCGACTGATCGACCCACCACTGCATGAATTCCTGCCCAGCCATGATGAGTTGCTCCGCGATGTAACTGAACTCCGAACACGTAGGGAGCTGAGCAAGCTCTCCGCTGACGACGAGAAGGTGTTGGCTGAGAAAGAGGACATGCTGGCAGCCGTGAATCGGTTGCACGAAGCGAACCCGATGCTCGGTCTCCGGGGTGTGCGGCTGGGCATCCACATGCCCGAGGTGACTGAGATGCAGGTACGGGCCATCTTCGAGGCGGCCTGCACGGTGGCCAAAGAAGGAGTTGACGTCCATCCCGAGGTGATGATCCCGCTAACGGCCCACGTAAACGAGTTGAAGATTCAGCGGACGGCCCTGGAACGCGTGGCCAAACAGGTGATGCAGGAACAGGGCATTGAAGTCGACTACAAGTTCGGCACCATGATTGAGATTCCGCGGGCGGCGTTGACGGCGGATCAGATTGCCGAATATGCCGACTTCATATCTTTTGGAACCAACGATTTGAGCCAGACAACTTATGGCATTTCAAGAGACGACGCTGAAGCGGGCTTCCTGGTCGAGTACATGGAGAAGGGCATTTTAGCCGAAAATCCCTTCCACACTATTGACCAGGATGGCGTGGGCGAGCTGATGAAGATAGCAATGGAGAAAGGCCGCGCTGTTAGACCAGAGCTCCATGCTGGAATTTGTGGTGAGCATGGGGGCGAGCCAAAATCCATTGAATTCTGCCACAGTATTGGGTTGGATTACGTTTCGTGTTCACCGTTCCGGGTGCCAATTGCACGTTTGGCGGCAGCCCAGGCAGCGCTGAAAGAATCGCAGCGCAACAAGTAGTACCGTTGTTTGTAAGAGGGGCTTGGAAGCGATCTACCGCCTGACGGGGCACCGGATAAGCGCTGCCTACACCGCTGCCAAGCTCCTGTGGGTCAAAGAGCATCAGCCCGAGATCTACCGCCAGACGTACAAAGTCTTGCAGGCCAAAGACTACGCTGTCTTTTTGCTGACCGGGACCTTTGCCACCGACTACTCCGATGCCTCCGGCACCCAGGTCTTCGATCTCGAAAAACGCCACTGGTCTGCTGATGTGTTGCGGGCTCTGGGGATCCGCCCCTCCTTGTTTCCCGATGCGTATCCCCCCACGACCGTCGTCGGCACCCTCACCGACGAGGCAGCGGCGGCCACCGGGCTTGTGGCCGGCACACCGGTTGTCATCGGCGGTGGGGATGGGGCTTGCGCCACAGTGGGCGCCGGCTCGGTGCACGAAGGCGACGCTTACAACTACATCGGCTCCTCTTCGTGGATCGCCCTGACCACGCACCGCCCGATCTTTGATCCTCAGCGCCGCACCTTCACCTTTGCCCACCTTGATTCGGAGCTCCACTTCCCTGTCGGTACGATGCAGGCAGCCGGCGGTGCTCGGGACTGGCTACTGCGAATCTTGGGGGATGAGGATAACGAGCTGACCGATGCGGCGGCTGAGGTCCCACCGGGTTCCCAGGGGCTCCTCTTCCTGCCCTACCTGTTGGGCGAGCGCAGTCCTCACTGGAACCCCCGCGCACGGGCGGCTTTCGTTGGGCTGGCAATGCCGCACGGCCGTGCGGAACTGGCGCGCGCAGTCCTTGAGGGGGTGGCGTTCAATCTCAAACTCATCCTCTTGTTCCAGCAAACCTATGCTGCCCTGGAACCCATCTACGAACGACTGGCGACGCTCGGTGAGGTGGCGGGCGGTTAAAACCTACATAGTTAGACCTCGGGAATCGTTCTCGCCGAGCCAGGCGGGGGATGTGTCCTCGCCATCTCCAGTCTTTTGTTAAGAAGCGGAGGTAGGAGTATAATCATTCTCCAACAAACAAGGTAAGTGAGGGAAGTGGCAGAGGAACGATTGGAGAAAGTGTGTACCGAAGGGCTGGAGAAAAACGCTGTAATCCCGAAAAAGGGAGACGGGAGGCTACGTCTGATGGGCCACCTTGTATCTTTTCCCTGCCTGAATTAGAGCCTGCTTGATGATTATTTTGGACGAACAGGCTGAACGCCGGAGGTTTGGGATACCAGCTTCCGAGGAGGAGGGTTAACAATGTCGTGGGAAACCACAATTCATCTGCAACCCGGATTCTTCGGCGAGGCGGAAAGGGTGTTAGCCGAATGCGAGGGGTTGGAGGCCCGCACATTCCGGTATCGGAGTGGTGTCTGCGGCTTGCGCCTTGTGAACCAGGCCGGCCATATCACAATCCTCCCCTTCCAGGGTCAGCAAATCTGGCATGCCGAGTTCAGCGGGCGGGTGCTGACCATGAAGTCCATGTTCGAGGAGCCCCGCCCGACCACAGAGTACCTGCATACTTACGGCGCATTCCTGGTCCATTGTGGAGCCACAGCCATGGGCGTTCCCGGTCCCGACGACACCCATCTCCTGCATGGAGAACTGCCCAACGCTCCCTATCAGACGGCCGCATTGATCATCGGCCAGGACGAAAATGGCTCGTACATGGGCGTGAGCGGCACGTATCAGCATACCGTGGCCTTCAACCACAACTACGTGGCTCAGCCGGCGGTGAAGCTCTACGCTGGATCTAGCCGGCTACCCATCTCGATGTCCATCCAGAACCTGAAGCAGTCAGAGATGGAGCTAATGTACCTGGCTCACGTCAATTTCCGGCCGGTCGACAATGGCCGGCTGGTTTACAGCGCCCCCTGCACGCCGGAGCACGTGCGTGTGCGAACCAGCATCCCGTCTCACGTTCACCCGCCGGCCGGCTATATTGAATTCCTCGAGACGCTGAAAGAGCATCCGGAACAGCACAACCTGCTCGAACCAGGCCTGGCGTTCGACCCTGAAGTTGTTTTCTTCATCGACTACCTGGCTGACGAGGCCGGCTGGGCCCACAGCATGCAAATCCATCCTGATGGCTCCGCCGACTTCATCAGCCACCGGCCAGACCAGCTCGACCATGGGATACGCTGGATTTGCCGCACAGCCGACCAGGATGCGCTCGGGATCGTCCTTCCTGCCACGGCTGAACCGGAAGGCTATCTGGCCGAAAAGGCGAAGGGGAACATCAAGGTGATCCCCCCGGCCGGGGAGTTTCACTACAAACTGGAAGTGGGCACCCTGTCGTCCGATGAGGCAAAACAACGGGAGGAAAAGATCAACCAAATTCTCGCAGCAAGCTATTCAACCGGTCAGTGAGCAGTGAGCAGTGATCAGTAATCAGTAATCAGTGAACAGTAATCAGTGGCCAGAAACTGATTACTGTTCACTGATTACTGATCACTGAGATAATGGAGGATACACGATGAACAAATGCGCACTGGGACTTGATTTCGGTACGGAATCCGCAAGAGCCGTGCTGGTCGATGTGGTGTCCGGCGAAATCGTTGCCACGGCCGTCGAGCCGTATCCCGACGGTGTGATCGATGAAGCGCTGCCAGACAGCTCTGTGACGCTTGCCCCCGACTGGGCATTGCAGAACTCGGCCGACTGGCTGACAACTCTGGAAGCCACGGTGAAAGCTGTGCTGGCCGAGAGTGGCGCCGCTGCACAGGATGTCGTCGGCATCGGAATAGATTTTACCGCCTGTACGATTCTGCCTACCGCCACCGGCACACCTTTGCATACACTCGAAGCGTATCGAGACCGTCCTCACGCGTGGGTAAAGCTCTGGAAACATCACGCAGCCCAACCCCAGGCTGATCGGGTGAACGAGCTTGCCTCGGAAAGGGGTGAGCCGTGGCTCGCACGCTACGGTGGCAAAATCTCCTCGGAATGGCTGATCCCGAAGGCCCTGCAAATGCTGGAAGAGGATCCGGAGGTTTACGCCACCGCCGATCGGATTGTCGAAGGCGGTGACTGGGTCGTCTGGCAGTTGACCGGCGAACTGGCCCACAACGCGTGTGCTGCAGGTTACAAAGCCACGTGGCACAAATCCGATGGCTTTCCCTCCGCCGATTTCCTGGCGACACTTCACCCGGATCTGGCTCATCTCTATCGTGAAAAGGTGCAGGGGTCGATCGTCGCGCCGGGTCGGCGCGTCGGCGGTTTGCGCGATGAGTGGGCCGGGCGTTTGGGGCTCGCCGCCGGCACACCCGTCGCTGCACCGATCATCGATGCCCACGCTGCGGTGCCGGGAGGAGGCGTCACCGGTCCGGGAACCATGTATGTGATCATGGGTACTTCCACCTGTCATATGCTGATGTCTGAGCGCGAGAAGCTGGTGGAGGGTATCGCCGGTGTCGTCGAGGACGGCATCGTGCCTGGACTGTTCGGCTACGAGGCGGGTCAGGCCGGCGTCGGCGACATCTTCGCCTGGTTTGTCGAGAACGGTGTGCCGCCGGCATACCATCGCGAGGCGGAGTCGCGCGGCGTGTCACTTCACGACGTACTGACTGACT
>JBHIAO010000091.1:0-15194 GCA_046758565.1 Anaerolineae bacterium | reverse complement strand
GAACTCACCCGCGACCACTCCTCGGTCCAACACGACAACCCTGTCGGCTACCGAATATACGTGAAACACATTGTGATCGATGAATATGGAGGACTTGCCGGCCTTCTTGATATCACGCACGAACTCCAACAGTTTTCTCGTTTCTGACAGCGATAAACCCATTGTTGGCTCATCCAAAATGATGAGCTCAGCGTCGAAGTACAGGGCTCGCACAATAGCTACGCCCTGTTTTTCTCCTCCGGAGAACGTCCGAACTACAGATTCAGGCGCAACGGCTGATGATGTAAAACCCATCGACCCGATCATCAAATTCTCCGTTTCTTGCTTCATCCGGCTTACATCAAGGAAGCCAAGTCGAGTCGTTAACTCTCGCCCCATGAATATGTTTCTCCACAAAGCTTGGAGGTCTGCCAGAGCTCGTTCCTGATAAACAGTTTCAATTCCAAGTTGTCGGGCTCTTGCGACAGACAGGCCTTCCACTTTCTCGCCATTGAAGTAGACTTCACCCCTGTCTGGTTGATAGTAGCCAGTAACGATCTTGATCAGGGTGGACTTGCCCGCACCGTTGTCACCCAGCAATCCCACTACTTCATTGCGGGCGACTCTGAAGTTGACATCACGCAGTGCTTGAACTTCTCCGAAACGCTTGGAAACGTTCTTTATGTCAAGTATGTAATCCATCAGGCAACCTCCTTATGCGTGAAACGTAAAACGTGAAACGTGATGACTCATACGGCGCTCACGTTTCACGTTTCACGTTTTACGTTTGATGTCCCTACCTGATCTGCTGCTCCACGAGTGGGGCCAGCGCTTCGACATTGTCCTTGTGCGCAAAACCGGACCCTGTATCTATGTGCAGACCGGAGAATTGGTACTTCTTCGTCAGACAAATCTGCGCAATCGGCAGATAGCCTTGCAGGTAGGGCTGCTGATCGAGCACCAGGTCAGTCCAGCCCCCTCTGATCGCTTCCAGCGTGGCTGAGGACAGATCAAACCCTATCCCGTATATATCGTCCGGGCCCTTACCTGCAGCCTTAAGATACGTTTCCAGGGTTGCAGTCAGAGCTCCGTGATCCGTACAGACCAGTTTTACATCAGGGTGGGACGACACATACCCCGTGAAGACCGGGGTGCCTGCTGGAGCATCAGCATTTGTAGCAGAGTCAATCTCTATGTAGTCAACCGTCAACCCTGCTTCTTCCAGGGCATCTATGACGCCTTTTGTCCTGAGGCCACGGGTTGGTTGAGACAGAAGTCCCCAGACCATAGCCCGATCGCCCGATCCAAGGCCAGACCTCTTGAGAGCCTCCTGACCCAGCATAAAGCCGGAGGCATACAATTCCTGACCGACGTAACCGAACCCTTCGCCCTTGTACCGACCTTCGAGTCTGGGCAAGGTTGTGTTCTGGCTGGTTATGATGATCCCCTGGGCCCTGGCTTCGTCGATCACGGTTTCAAAGGCGTCGTCTCCGGGATGCCCCATCACGGCGATCCCGTCAGGCTTGGTGGCGGCAACTTCCCTGAATTGTCGGACCATCTTCTCGGGATCCCAATCCGACCACACGTATTCGACACTAGCGCCCAAGTCCTGTTCTGCGGCTTTTGCTCCATTGTACACGACGGTTGCGAAGGGGCCCCCCGGTGGCCCTCCGGGGAAGAAGACGATCCTCACACCATCACACAGCCTGCCGGCGGCAGGGGCCTCCTCGACTTTCTCAGCCGGCTGCGTCGGTGCCGGCAGCGGCGCGCAAGCCGTGATCAGTAGCAACAACACGACGAGACCACACACTAGCCAACTGAGTTTCTTGGGGTTCATGGTTCCTCCTTTAGGAATTTGATTGATGGAGCTTCGTTGTCCAATCCTTTTCGGGATAAGAAGGTGGTGACCGAAGCGTGAACAACAGGGCATTGCATGGAGACGGCATACGATATTATCGTGATGTGAGTATCACCCCCTTCCATACGCTCTCGAAGAGAGGCAGACCTCCCTTGCCTGACGCCCGACAAGCGGTCGCCAGCCTGTTGCCAGGTGAGGGCAACCACGACAGATTGCTCATACCCGGCCAAACAAGGTTGAAGGGTCGCAAAATGGAACTGCTTTCGGGGAAACCCAGGCGCCGAGCCGGCGCTCTGAACACTACTGGCATTATACAGTATATCGTCTCGTCAAGTCAAGCGACGTCTGTTCATTGACATCGCACCACGATCTGACTATAATGGGTATGTCTACTCGCTCACCTGTTCGAATCTGCCAATGCCTACCGCCAAGGTTGACTACAATCAACATCATCTACATCGCGTCCGACATTGGGCCGACCGTGGCCGGCAAGCCCCGCTACGTGGCCTGAACCTGAAAGGCGCCGATTTGTCCGGCATCGACCTGGCCGGCGCCGACCTGACCGGTACACAATTGGACCTGGCCAACCTGGCTGATGCGAACCTCACGGGCGCAATCATAGTCGGCGCAACGCTGCGCCGGGCAAACCTGGCCGGCGCGGAACTCGCCCAGACCAATCTATCGCGTGCCTTCTTGAACGATGCTAGTCTAGTGGAAGCCAAGCTGTCGGGCGCGCGGCTCATTCGGGCATGGCTGACCGAGTGCGACGCGACGGATGCCGACCTGACACAGGCCAACCTGGCCGGCGCTCACTTCCAGAGAGCGACACTGCACAGTGCATGCCTGGCCGGCTGTGACCTGACCGGTGCCATCCTCATCGGTGCTGATCTGGCCGGTGCCGACCTGACCGACGCGATCCTCGATGCAGCTACGCTGTGGTGGGCCGATCTACGCCATACCCACGGCCTGGACACAGTTCGGTGGCACGATTCGGATATCGACCGCTGCCAGTTCCCACCTGGCTTCACGGCTGACATCTCATGATGGAAGATGGAAGATGGAAGATGGAAAGTGGATAATGGACGATGGGAGGTAGACACTTCCGTCCTTCATTTTCCATTCTCCATTTTCCATTTGCACGCACTGGAGGTTCACATGGCGACGCAACCTGAAAAACAATCCATGACTCCCGAGCCGCAGAGGGACGGCGGCGAGGGTGACAGTGCCATCGGTGCCGGCACCCTGGCAACGGTTGGCCTGGGTCTCATCGCTCTTGCAATTCTCATCTATTTCCTGTGGCCATGGATCACTGGTATCAGCCAACCGACGAGCGAGAAGACACCCGCCACGGTCATCGCCGAGCTAGTCACAGCGACACCGATCCGCCCTACCCCAACTGCGGTGCCGACCAGCACGGTGAGCGAAGCCGGCATACCGACGCCAGCACCGCCGTCCCCTACATCTATTCCGCCTACGGCGACGGTGCCGGTCAAAGTCCAGGCGGCCGCCTACGCCAAAGTGGCCGGCACTGGAACAGGTGGCTTACGTTTTCGGTCTGGTCCGGGCTTGGACTTCATCACCTGGCGCATCTTGCCCGAGGGTGAGATCCTCAAAGTCACCGGCGGACCTGAGGAGGCGGACGGCGCAATCTGGTGGCGTGCTCTGGACAAGACCGGTCTCATCGGGTGGGCAGCCGAGCAATACCTGGTACCCGTGGAACCGCCGGCGTGGACCCCCGAGCCCGAACGAACGCCTGATGTCACGGAATTGACCCCAACGCCTGAAAGCTAGTCTGAGGGATCGAGAACTCTCGGCCCAACGAACGACTGACGAGGAAACCCTAGCCCACGAACTGGTGATCCTGGAGCGGGATGGCCGGCCCGTGGCCGTGATCATTCCCTTCGCCGAATTCGCATCTATCGAAGTGACATCGATAACACTCTTTTTACACCTGGATAACCCTCTACCAACACGTTCATGCCATAGTTGTTGGCAATCACCGGTTCCGTGTACGGAGACCGGTCCTGAATAACCACATTTCTGGTAGAGGAGGTATCCAAAATGCGACGACGTGCGAAAATTGCAGCTTTAGTTAGCGTGACCCTACTGTCCATGATCCTGTCCAGTGTGGCAAGCGCCGGCTCAGGCCACGAACCTGTCCGCGGCAGACCCCACGATAAGATGGAAGACTTCCGCTACGAACTTCACTGGGGCTTCGTGTTGGAGCTCGGGCCGGCCACGCCGGACGCGACCCTGATGTTCCCCATGGATGGCCGCATTCGGATCGACGATGGCGATGCCAATACCCGGGAGGGGGTACACATCATCGGCGCCCAGCTCTTTGAGGCCGACGGCGCCTACGAGACAGGCCACAGCGACCGGGTGATCAAGCCCCCCCGAGATACCGCTTTCCACGAGGCCGGCGGTGTCTTCTACCCGTGGATCGCCTGGCGGTCGTCCACCACCGACGACTGGGACGGCATGGCCGTGCGCTTCCGCTACGAGCGCGGCACCGACCCGCTGATCACCATCGAGGCCGGCGACTGGTCGGCGACGATGCACGCCTCGGAGCTACGTGAGCTCTCCCAGGTCATTCCCGTGGCGGACGCTGGGCAAGCTCTCGAGATGGGACCCTTCTTCACCCTGGCCTACCGGCTCTACGACATGGATCTGTTCTGGGGCTACGAACCTGACCCCGCGACAGATTTGCAAATAGACCCAGAGCTCCAGATCTGGGATGGCGGTCTCTCCATCAGCGATGGCGGGATTCGTACCATGGGAACCCGCAATATGGAATCGGGCGGCTCTCGTGAGCGCGGCGCCGACGACGCAGTGATTCAAGAGGTAGATCTCAGTGATAGCATCTCGTGGCGCTCGACCACTGTAGACGTGCCCGTCTCGCGCGTCGCCACCGATGGACTGGCGGTTACCTACGTCGTGCCGCGCGATGCTGTTCACGTCACGATCAGCGGGACTTTCGGCGACACAACTCTCTCCGCCGTCCTGCCAGAGCGCTGGCGCAACGCGGAGCGCGTGGTGCCGGTGGACGACAATGGACACTTCGTGCACGCCCACCTGCACTGGTGCTGGTTCAAGACCCCCGACGGCCACTACGGCGGTGGACATGGGAGCCATCGGCACGGGCAGGAGTAGACAGGAACGTAAGCGCCCAACGAGCACAATTCCCGTCGCTCATCTGGCGAAAGCGTGCAGACCGTGAGGGTGTCAAGAACCCTCACGGTCTGCACGCGGTCGATATTTGGGCCCGCTACGTAGCCCTCATCTCATTGTTCAGGCCCCGTACACCATCTAGTCGGCCACTCCACAGCCCACCCATTTGGCTGGCCTCAATCGATTCTTCTAGTTGACAAACTGGTTACTACATAATATAATCTAGTTGCAACTCATTGCAATAGCATTCCACTGTGAAAGGACCACGACGCATCGAATGAGCTGTTATCAAGATCTCACTCAGGAACTCCGACAAGCCGGCCTCCGCATGACGCCTCAACGCCTCATGGTGATGGACGCGGTATTTCACCACGAGGGCCACATCACGGCTGAGGATGTCCATGCCAAAGTCCAGGCCTACTACCCGTACGTCGATCTGTCGACGATTTACCGAACGCTGCAAGTCTTGAAAGCACAGGGCCTGGTGGCCGAGCTGCGCGTGCCAGATGGTCCGACCCAGTACGAGGCTACGTTGGATGACTCTCACCATCACGCCATCTGTCATCGCTGTGGTACGATGTTGGACTTGGAACCGGAGGTGCTGGAACCACTTCGTGACCAACTCCTGACCCAGTATCAGTTCCGTGCCGAGCTCACGCACATGGCGGTGTTCGGGGTCTGCAGGACCTGCACTGAACAGGAGCAGGGGGTGGCGACATGACAACGCCGAGGCAAACGTGGGTCCGACAGTTCCAGATTCGACTCATCGTCGCGGCATTCATCTTAGTTAGCTCGGTGGCCGGCTGCGCGACAGCCTCCCCGCCGGCCACTGGAGGCACGGGTCCCGAGGCGAGCCAGCCGCCAGCCGATGCATCCGACCGCCAAGATGGCCGACTCAACGTCGCCAGCACCGTCTCACCCATCACGAATATCGTCCACAACGTCGGCGGGGACCGGATCAGGTTGGCCGGCATCGTGCCGGAGGGCGTGAACTCTCACACTTTCGAGCCGGCCCCAGGCGACGCGCGGCAGTTGGCCGTGGCCGATATCATCTTTGTCAATGGGTTGAATCTGGAACTGCCCACAATCAAGCTGGCAGAGGCCAACCTGAAGCCAGGGGCGGAGATTGTCACGCTGGCAGACAAGACCATCGCGCGCGACCAGTGGGTGTTCGACTTCTCGTTTCCCCAAGAGAGGGGCGACCCCAATCCCCACCTGTGGCTGAACCCGATGCACGCCCTGAGATACGCTGAGATTGTGCGCGACACGCTCAGCGACCGCGATCCCGGGAACGCCGGTTACTACGCTGAGAACTACGGGCAGTTCAAGGCCCGGATTGAGGCGCTGGATCAGGCTATCCAGGCCAGCATCAACGCCATCCCAGCGGACAATCGCCAGTTGGTGACGTACCATGACAGCTTCGCCTACTTCGCGCCCCGCTACGGTATGACTGTCATCGCCGCCATTCAGCCGTCGGATTTCTCGGAACCTTCGCCCCGCGAAGTGGCGGGCATCATTCAGCAGCTCCGCGAAGTTGGCGTGCCGGCCATCTTCGGCTCTGAGGTGTTTCCAAGTCCTGTGCTGGATCAGATTGGCAAGGAAGCCGACATCCAGTTCGTCGATACACTGCGTGACGACGATCTGCCGGGCCGGCCTGGCGACCGCGAGCACTCATACATCGGCATGATGGTCGAAGATGTGAGAATCATGGCGCGGGCGTTAGGCGGTGACCCATCACCATTGGACGAGGTGGATCCATCGAATGTTCCCGGAACGGACAGCGATGTGGACCAGGCTCAGTAGGAAGGTGCTATGATGGATACGCTTGTCGAATGGCGAAATGTGACGTGCAGTTACAACGGACAGCCAGCACTGCGGGATGTGTCGCTGCACATTCATCGCGGTCAACTGGCCGGCATTGTCGGGCCCAGCGGCGCCGGCAAGACGACTTTGCTGCGGACCCTCCTGGGCACCGTCGCGCTCGTAGCTGGCGAAGTCCGCATCGCCGGCAAACTGTCAAAGGAAGAAGGAAAAAAGGGGAAAAGGCAAAAGGGGAAATGGGGTCCTTTCTCCCTTTCTCCCTTTCTCCCTTTCTCCCTTTCTCTCCACGTAGGCTACGTGCCCCAACTGGAGACTGTAGACTGGAACTTCCCTGTTACGGTCGAAGAGGTGGTGCTCATGGGCCGCACCATGCACTCGGGACCCTGGCCCTGGGCCAGTCGCCGTGACCGCCAGCGAGCGGCCGAGCTGCTGGAGCAGTTGGGCATCGGGGGACTGCAGAACCGGCACATCCGCGACCTGTCCGGCGGTCAGCAGCAACGCGTCTTTCTGGCCCGCGCCCTGATCGCCGGGCCCGACATCCTGGTTCTGGACGAGCCCACGGCCGGCGCGGATGTGAAGACGCGCGACGACATCCTGCACCTGCTGGCGGACCTCAATCGCCAGGGCATCACCATCCTGCTGACCACCCACGATCTGAACGCGGTGGCCGCTCATTTGCCATGGGTGATCTGTTTGAACGAGACGGTCATTGCTGAGGGCCGGCCTGATGACGTCTTTCGCGAAGGCATTCTCAATCGCACCTTCCGGGCCGATTTGATGGTGGTGCGCCAGAACGGCCTGGTGTTTGTCGTCGATCGGCCCCATGACCATGGCTGGGGTGAGCTGCATCCGCCGGGTTCTCAGCCTCATCCCCATCCGATGCACGAAAAGGCAGGTATCGATGGACGTCTTACTTGAGCCATTTGGGTTTCAGTTCTTCCGGTATGGCCTGCTGGCGGCTGTGATGGCGGGTGGGCTGTGCGGCTTGATCGGTGTGTACGTGGTGCTGCGCCACATGAGCTACATCGGCCATGGGCTGAGCCACGCGGTGTTCGGCGGTGCGGTGGTCAGCTTCCTGATGAAGTGGAACTTCTACCTGGGGGCCGGCGCCTGGGGTTTTCTGGCCGCGCTTCTTATCAACGCCACGGCGCGCAAACGCCAGATCGGCGCCGATGCCGCCATCGGCATCATCACGACGGCCAGCTTTGCCCTGGGGGTCGCTCTCATCAGCCGCACCCGAACCTTCACCCGCGACTTTGAGGCGGCGTTGTTCGGCAACATCTTGGGTGTCGAGCGCGGCGATTTGTACGTGATTGCCGGCGTGACGGCCATGACTGTCGTTCTGGTGTTCATCTTCTACAAGCAACTCCTGTTCACTACTTTTGACCCCGAGGTGGCGCCGGCCTACGGCGTGCCGACGGACTGGATGGAGACGCTGCTGGCCCTCATTCTGGCCGCCGCCATCATCGCCAGCATGAATGTATTGGGAGTCACGTTGATTGCTGCCGCGCTGGTCATTCCGCCCATCATCGCCCGGCTGCTGACCGACAGTTTCGGTCGGCTGTTGGCCACCTCGGGCCTGATCGGGGCGTTCTGTGGGTTTGCCGGCATGATGCTCAGTTGGTACCTCAATGCCTCCTCCGGCGCGACTATCGTGCTCTTTGCAGCATTGCTCTTCCTGGCTGCCATCACGTGGCAAAGCGTGCGAGATCGACAGGGACTGCGGCGTCTGGCTACTGCGCAGAACTCCTACGATGACCTGTTTTGATCTCGACTAAATGAGTTTAATCGACGCCCGACTCGTTCCGATAATCATCACCGCGACTGCGGTGGCTTGGCTCACGGTGGCCGGCGGTGCGCTGTACCTGGAAACGCGCGATTCCTTCTGCGCAGCCTGTCACACCCAACCGGAGATCCTGTACTATGAGCGGTCCATCGACGTGGAGGCGGGTGGCGTTGATCTGGCGTCGTTCCACCGTCTGGAGGAAGGCACGCGATGCATCGATTGCCACGGCGGCGTCGGACCGCGAGCTCGCCTCAAGACGCTGGTCCTGGCTGCTGGCGACACAGTCCAGTTCGCAACCGGCAGGTACGAGCGGCCGGCCAGGATGGATGCACCCTTGGCGAATCCGAACTGCCGGCACTGCCACGGCGGCGCGGTCATCAAAGAGGGCTTCGAGAACCACTTCCACAACCTGATGGACGATCCCAGGGCACCTCCGATCTTCTGCGTCGCATGCCACGTGACCCACCAGGAGGGAACCCAGCGGGCCTTCTTTGTCCGCGAGGACGACGTCTTCCCGAGTTGCAACCGCTGCCACGATGTAATGGGCGGCCCCAGCGCGCTTCAGTAAACTGATCACTGGTCACGGGCCAGATTCGCCTCGATCTGATACAAGCGCAGCACGGTCGCCAGGGCGACAAGCCCGAAGAGCGCCGTCAGCAGTATGACACCATCCATACCCCAGCGCTGGGCAAACGGCCCACCCACGCCGCCCCCGATGAGCTGCCCTATCCCGAGCAGCACCGAATACAACCCCATGATGGCGCCCCGGTCCTCGAGATAATTCTCCGAGATATCAGCCAGGTAACCCAGGGCGGCTGGCGTGAATCCACTCTCCAGCATGACGCCGGCCACAAACACGACGAGCAGACCGATCACGAAACCTCGATCATCCAGGGAGACGTGATTGATTCCGTACGAGGCAAACGTGGCGACAAATACACCGACGTTGGCGATCAGCAGGATGATCACCCGGCGAATGCGAGCGAACGTCAGGCCCCAGATAAACACACCGATTGAGAACAGGAGTGCGTAGGCGGCCAGCATGGTGCCCACCACTTCGCCGGAGAACCCTCCCATCAAGTTCTGATCGAGGCTGCGAACCGCGCCGCTGAGTTGGAAGGGTAGATGGTTCAGCCACAGGCCAACAATGGCGCTGAAAGCCACCCAGGCTGGCGCAAAGCGGAGGATGTCGTCCTGGCGCAGGATGTGGATCAGGCGCCGGCTCTCCGACGGCTCTGTCGGTACTGCCGGAGGCAGGTGGCGCATGCCCCAGTAAAAGATGGCAACGCTGATCAAATACACCACTGCCACGACGCTGAACCCACTTCGACCAAGGTCGTCCCACAGCGTGCCGGCGATGCGAAAACCCAGGGCCAGACCGCCAATGGTGGAAATTTCCCAGAGGCTCACGGCGCGACCGCGTGCTGTCGGGTTTTGGATCGTCGCGTTGGATATGTAGCTGAGGGTGGCCGGCACAGAACTGGCCGTAGAGAGTCCTTCTAGCAGTCGGGTCAGGAGAAGCAGCGGGAGAGCGGCCGTCACAGCGGTGATCTGAACTGCGGCAGCACCAAAGAGCGGGCCGAGGATCATGAAGGGCTTGTGCCCGTAGCGGTCACTCCAGGCGCCGAAGAGTGGGGCACCGATGAGTTCCGTCGCGAAGAAGGCCACTGCGAATAGAGCAATGGTCAAGGGAGTCGTACGCTGAATGCCACTGTCGTTGAGATAGCGCAGATAGAACCCGACCATGACCCCCATGGCCGAGGCGGCGCCACGGAGCACCAGGCTCCCGATCAGGCAAGCCCAGAGGGAACTGCTGAGGCCGAAGAACGTACGTTCTCGGGCTTCCCTATTCGTGCCCGTCGATGATTTCGATTTCACCGCTGCTCTCGGGTTGTCTGATTAGGAATTGCAGAGCACCAGCCCTCCAGACGCCTGATCCGCAAAATTGGGAAGCTGATCGAGTCATGCATTGGCGCACGAAAAAGCTGCCCGGAATTCAAGGCAGCTTATCGCTATCGACTACGTACCTGCCGGCTGACAATTTAGCCGAGACGCTCCTCTTTCCATGGGTCACCGTCGTTGTGGTAGCCGTATATCTCCCAGAAGCCGCGCCGATCCCGGGGCATGAACTCGAGCCCGCGACACCACTTGGCGCTTTTCCAGAAGTAACGTTTCGGCACAACCAGGCGCATCGGCCAGCCGTGTTCACGGGGCAGTGGTCTCCCATCGTAGCATGTAGCAAAAACGACATCCTCATCCCGCAGAGCCCCTATGGGCAAGTTGGCAGTATAGCCTCCGTACGCGTGGACCATCACATGCGTCGCTTCGGGTCGCGGCTCGATCAGGTTGAGGATGTCCTTGCCGGCTACTCCCGTCCAAGTTGTGTCAAACTTGCTCCAGCGAGTCACGCAGTGAACGTCGGCAGTGACAGTCGTCTGTGGCAAAGTGTTGAAGGCTTCCCAATCGAGATTGATGGGCTGTTTGACTAGCCCCCACGCTTCAAAGCTCCAATCGGACAGGTTGATGTGGGGAATATGGCCGTAGTGAAGAACGGGAAACTTCTGGGTGAGTACCTGCCCAGGGGGCAGGCGACCGATCCCCTGGTCCCATGTTTCTCGCCGGCGGTCTGCTTCTCGCAGCCGTTGGACGCGGCGGATCGGATCAAGAATGGACATCCTTCAACCTCCTGGCCTTTCAACTGTAAACGGCATTACGATGCACGACGCTGTCCAACTATTGCTCGGCAATAGCCTGCAATCCTTCCAGGTCGTACAATTCAAGCCGTTTACGCCCGATGTCCAGCAGACCGTCGCGCTTGAACTCGTTGAGTGTCTGGGTCGTGGTTTCCCGGTAGGTGCCGATCATCTCTGCCAAGGCTTGGTGTGTGTAGCCCTCGACGGTGCGGCCGTGTTCTTCCTGGAGTCGTAGAAGCAGGGAGGCCAGCCGTGCTGGGATGTTCTTGAAAGCGATATCTTCCAGCCGCGCCTCAGCTTCTCGTAGCCGGTGCCCCAGTGTCTCAACAATCCGAAGCCCTACCTGGGGTTTGTTGACAAGCACACGTGCTAGATCGGCACGGCTCATCACGCACAACGTGCACTCATCAATCGCCTCGGCGAAAGTGTTGTACATCCCCTGCCCGACCATCGACATTTCGCCAAAAATGCTGCCAGGGCCGAGAGTAGCAATGACCAGCTTCTTCCCCTCAGGCGAGATGCGATATAATTGTACTCTCCCTTTCTTCAGAAGAAATAGCACCTCTCCTGTTTCATCAGGCGTGTAGAACACACGCCCTTTCTCGCAGGTGGTCATGGTGGTCACGCGATCCACCCAATCCATATCTTCCGGCGTAAGATCCTGGAAAATATCGACTTCGGAGAGATACCGCAGTTTGCTCAACATCTTTTGCCGCCTCAGCGTGGCTGTCAAAGCCATGGCTCGCCTCCTTGGATAACCGCCTATCCGAAAAACGCGTAGTAACGACTTCAGTCGTACTGAGCGCGGCTAAAGCCACCACTACGAGCAACTTCCGGGTCGGCTCTAAAATTCTCGACCTTTCTGCAGAAACGCTGCAATTTGCTGCACCGCGTCTTCGCGCTGCGGGTTGCCCAACCAGAGCAATTCGCCATTCAGCAAGAACGTGGGCACTGCAAACACACTAAAAGGCCGCTCGGCTTTCGGGTCATCCAGGTTGATGATATCTACCTGCAGCTCTGGAAACCGAGTTGAAATCTCCTTTGCTATGGCCCGCGCCTCACCACAGCCGTAGCAGCCGTCGGCAACGTAAGCTTCTAAGCGGTGGTCCATCGATCGACTCCCTCGCTACTTCGTCCAGTATGGTTCCCCGACCAGAACTTATCCTCATAAGGGTATCATACGGGCGGCTGGGAGTTAGTGGCTGACCTTACGCTTACGCATGCATACTGCGAGCTATCACCCAATGCCGTACTCGGCAGGTGCCACGGGCGTCAAAGAGATGCACGCCGGCAGTCTGCAGGCAACATGGATGAGGCCAGCGAATTGCCGCTGAGTTGTGTGGCCTATTATACATGTCTGTAATGGGCTTGTCAAACCAGTAACCATGGCATGCGCGGTTGACGCCGGCCGGCGGTCAGACTATAATCACTGCTGTTCTTATCGGAGTGCTCACTAAACTGTCGAAAGGATGTTCGTATGCAGCCTGACCCGATTGCCTTTCAAATTGGGCCTGTTACCGTCTACTGGTATGGCTTGCTGATTGCCACCGGTGCCCTGGTGGGTGCCTGGCTAGCCAGCCTGGAAGCTCAACGACGTGGCTGGGACCCGGACCACGTGTGGAACGCCCTGGTCATCTGCCTGATTCTGGGGTTAGTTGGCGCTAGACTGTACCATGTGATCTCGAGCCCCGCCGGCGGAGCTCAAGGCTGGGAGTACTATCGTCAGAACCCCATTGATATCATTCGCTTCTGGCGTGAGGGGCAACTGACAGGCATCAGCGGCCTCGGGATTTACGGGGCCATAGTGGGTGGGCTGCTCGGCCTGTTCACCTACACGTACTTCGCTCGTCTCCGCTTCCTCGAATGGGCCGACATCAGTATGATTGGTCTGGCGATGGGGCAGGCCATTGGTCGCTGGGGCAACTTCTTCAACCAGGAACTCTATGGCCAACAGACCAACCTGCCGTGGGGCATACGCATCGATCCAGCACACCGACTACCGCAGTTCGCGGCGTTGCCGCCTGACACGCGGTTTCATCCAACCTTCCTCTACGAATCGTTATGGGACCTTTTGGTGGTCGGCCTACTCCTGTACATGACGCGCCGTTTTGAGGGTCGACTGCGCCCCGGCGATTTGCTGTTGGCCTACGGAATTTTCTATCCGGTAGGGCGGTTCCTCGTCGAGTTTCAACGCCCCGATGCATGGACGATCGGCGGGATTCCGACGGCCCAAATCATTGCCGTGGTATCGATTGTCGTGTGCGCTGGCCTGCTGGTTTATCGGCATCGCATCGCTGCTCGTCGGGTGACCGCGGATGCGGAACACCACCGGCAGCAGGTCGGCTGATCTTCGTCACAATGACGTTGGGCTCTCTGTCCGGAGCCCGTGCCGCGCTCTTCATCTTCTCGTTTCTGGCGGCCCCGGTGGTTAGCGTGGTCGTGTTCCGCTATGCTGCTGCCCAGCAGCCGGCGCCACCGACTATCGGCGAGCCGTTTGGGGTGTTTGCGGGTCCAGGTGCGCAGCGGGGGCCGGCCATCGCCTTTGACGAGGGTGCTCGTCGTCACCTGATCGTCTGGAGTGACATCACAGCCGGCGACATTTATGGGCGTGTGGTCGCCGATCATGGATCGCCGGTTGGTCCACATTTTCCCATCTCCCTGGCACCCGGCACGCAGATTTCTCCCACTGTGGCAGCCGGTGGTCCTGGCCAGGGCTTTCTGGTTGTGTGGCAAGATGCGCGCAATGGCGATTGGGATATCTATGGCCAGCGCATTTCGGCTGCCGGCCGGCTGCTAGACGGTCAAGGTGCCGTCGACGCTGATCCCACAGCGAACACAGCACTAATCACCGGTCCTGGTGACCAGCACATGCCAGATGTGGCGTATAGCCCGCAGGCCGATTTCTATCTGGTTGTCTGGGGTGGCTCGCTGCCGGAACCTGACGTGGGTGTTGAAGTAGCGGGCCGGCTGATCTCCTCGACAGGCGTTCCGATAGGCGAGTCTGTTACGATCATTGAGGACCCGCGAGCCGTTGCGCATCCGGCTGTGACATACAATCCGACGGCCGGCGAATTCCTGGTGGTGTGGCAGCGTCAGGATATCTGGGTCGAAGATCGTCGATTGTCGGCCATGGGAGAGTTGCAGGGGCAACGGCGGCAGATATGGAGCTCGCTCATCCGACCCTATCCGGCACCAATACCAGACGTCATTTACAACCCAGTTACCGAGGAGTACCTGGCGGTGTGGGATGATGCCTCGGATGAGAATATCTACGGGTTTCGTGTTCTGTCGGACGGACAGCCCGAGGGAGACCGAATCCCTATCTCATCGGCTGCGGGGTTGCAGGTAGGTCCGCGTGTGGGCACGCATGGCGCCGGCTATCTGGTGGCGTGGGCGGATAGTCGCGATCCAGACTCAAGGCAGATCTACGGTCAACTGCTGTCGGCCGGTGGTGAGCGTGTGAACGAAGAGGGGACGCCGGGGGCGCCGGCCGACGTGAACATGCCCCTGGCCACTGCCATCCCCGATCAAGAGTCGCCGGCTCTGGCTTTTAACCCCGATGGCGTCGAATATCTACTCACGTGGGCCGAGGATCGCCTGGAGGGTCCGGATATCCTGGGTGAGCGCATCTGGTTTCCGGCCATGGGTCCACGACCAACCCCTACGCCCACCCTGACACCTACCGCATCAGCAACCCCTACAGCAACCATGACACCAACCACCACGCCCACACCCACACCAACTCAGCCTCATCGCTACCTGGTGCTGGTTTTCCGGAACTGGCCTGAGGAGTAGCTGGTGTTCCTATTAGTATCGTGCACTGTACTGTTGCTCTTGCCCGGCTATCTGGCATTGCTGCTGGCAGTGCCGGCCAACGAGCTGCCCG